>DATARK010000106.1:0-23741 GCA_036264175.1 Solirubrobacteraceae bacterium | reverse complement strand
GGCAGCTCAGCCGAGCGCGCCGCAGCGCTACCCGGCTGGCTGAGCCACTACAACTTCAGGCGACCACACGGCTCGCTCAGCCACAGGCCGCCCGGTGCTCGCCTACGCGACCTGACGAACGTGGCTGGGAACTACACCTAGACGCCTGCTCCGGCGCCGCCGCGGCCCTCGCCGGCGGCAAAGCGTGCGGCGCCGCGCGCGCCGTCGTCGAACACCTCCGGTCCGGCGGCCGCCTCCAGCGCGAGCGCCTGCTCGAGCGGCAGCCCGAAGCCCTCGATCGCCGCGCGGCGATCGGCCAGCATGGTGCGCTGGGGAAAGCGCGCAAGCCCCTCGGCGAGCTCCAGCGCGCGCTGCAGATGCGCGCCGGGCGCGACGATCTCGGTGAGCATGCCCATTGCCAGCGCCTCCTCGGCGGCGACCAGGCGCCCGGTCAGGATCAGGTCCAGCGCGCGGCCGAGCCCGACAATGCGGGGCAGGCGTTGCGTGCCGCCGTCGATCAGCGGCACGCCCCAGCGGCGCTCGGGATAGCCAAGCGTCGAGCCCTCGGTGGCGATGCGCAGGTCACACCACAGCGCCAGCTCGAGCCCCCCGGCGAGCGCGAAGCCGGAGATCGCGGCGATCGTCGGCTTTGAGGGCGTCAGCCGCGTGAAGCCCATCGGACCCTCCTCGCTCATCAGGCGCGGCACGAAGGTCTCCGTCGCCTTGAGGTCGGCGCCGGCGCAGAAGGAAACGCCTCCGGCGCCAGTCAGCACCATCACGCGCGCCTCGTCGTCGGCCTCGAAGCGCAGATAGGCCTCGTGCAGCAGCGCGGCCGTCGGCCCGTCGACGGCGTTGCGTCGGTGCTGGCGGTCAATCGTCACCAGCGCCGCCGCGCCGCGACGCTCGTAGGTGACCGCGTCGGGCGCGCTGTGTGGCGAGGGCTCGCTCACGCGCGGCTCACCGCTGCCCGGCGCGTGGCGCGCCGTTACCAGCCGCCGCGCCACTGAGCGTTGCTCAGCTGCGCCTTGTGTGCGGCCTTGCGCGCTTCCTTGCGCTTGTCCAGATGACGCTGAAGCATGCTCATGCTGAACACGAACAGCGGAAAGAAGACGATCAGGATGAAGCCCGCGTCGGTGACGACTTTGTCGTCGGTCGCGCCGTAGAAGCCGCGGCCGTCGTTGGCTGCCTGCGCCGTCTGCGCGAGCACCAGCGGGATCATCAGAGCCCACAGGAACAGGGCGGCGGAGAGTCGGCGCGTCATACGGCGGATCGTAGCTAAGGCGACGGCACGTCGCGATTTCGCGGCCCTAGTATCAGCGGCATGGCGCTGCTGATCGCATCGGACATGCACAAGGACATGGCTGGGCAGCCGCTGCTGCGCGGCGTGTCGTTCAAGCTGGAGCGCCGCGAAAGAATGACGATCGCCTGGCGCAACGGCGCCGGCAAGACGACGCTGCTGCGCATGCTGGCCGGGGAGACGTCGATCGATCGCGGCGAGCTGAGCGTGGCCAAGGGCGTGCGCCTCGCGCTGCACGACCAGCGCCCGCCGCGCGAGCGCGCCACTGCGCTGCGCGACTACGTGCTGTCGGGCTGCGTGGAGGAGCTGGCGATCGAGGACGAGCTGGCCGAGCTGGAGCGCCGCATGACCGCGGGAGACGCAGAGGAGGCACTGCTGGCTCGCTACGCCCGCGCGCAGGCGCGCCTGGAGGCGCGAGGGGGCTACCTTTGGCGCGATCGCGCCACCGTGATGGCGCACGGGCTCGGCTTCGTGGACGCCGACCTGGATCGGCCGTTGGACACTTTCTCGGGCGGACAGCTGACGCGCGCGTCGCTGGCGCGAGCGCTGGCCACGGGCGCGGACGTGCTGCTGCTGGACGAGCCGACCAACCATCTCGACATCGAGTCGCTGGAGTGGCTGGAGCAGACGCTGGTCGACCTCGACGCGGCGGTCGTGCTGGTGGCGCACGATCGCTGGTTTCTGGAGGCGGTGGGCACGGCGGTGCTCGAGCTGGAGGCCGGGCGTTCGCGCTTTTTTGCCGGCACGTGGCACAACTGGCGCAAGGAACAGGCGGCGCGCGAGATGGCGCTGGGCAAGGCGATCGACAAGCAGCAGGCCGAGATCGCGCGCATGGAGCGTTTCATCGAGCGCTTTCGCTACAAGGCGACAAAGGCGCGCCAGGCGCAGTCGCGCGTGAAGAAGCTCGCGAAGATCGAGCGGATCGAGCGCGATCCCGAAGACGGGCGCAGTCTCGACTTCCAGTTCGCCGCGCCGCAGCGCTCGGGCCGCGTGATCTTCGAGCTCTCCGACGGTCGCGTGGAGATCGGCGAGCGGCCTGTCGTGCTGCTCGAGCACGCGGAGCTGTGGCTGGAACGCGGCGAGCACGTCTCGCTGGTGGGACCCAACGGCTCGGGCAAGACGACGCTGATCGAGACGCTGGCGGGGCGCCGGCCGCTGGCGGCGGGCAAGCTGAGCACAGGGCACAACGTCAAGGTCGGCTACCTGTCTCAGCACGCCGACGAGCTGGGCGCAGGTGGCGACCCGGGGCAGAACGTGCTCGATGCGACACAGCACGCGACCGCTCTGACCCAGGGCAAGGCACGCGCGCTGCTGGGTCGCTTTCTGTTCTCCGGCGAGGACGCCGAAAAGCCGCTGGCCGGCCTGTCGGGCGGCGAGCGCAGGCGCCTGTCGCTGGCGATTCTCGTGCACTCGGGCGCAAACGTGCTGATCCTCGACGAGCCGACCAACCATCTGGACATCGAGAGCCGCGAGGCGCTGGAGGATGCGCTGCGCGCCTTCACCGGCGCCGTTCTGCTCGTGTCGCACGACCGCGCGCTGCTGGACGCCGTCGGCTCGCGCACGGTGTCGGTGGAGCAGCACGCGCTGCACAGCTACGTCGGCGGCTGGCCGGAGTACGTGCGCGTGCGCGAAGAGCGACGCGCCGCCGGCGCCGGCGCCGGCGGTCTGGCCTCGCCGGTCACCCAGGTCGGCCCGGCGCGGCGGGACGCAGCCGCCCCAAGCGCGGCGGGCAACGGCGCCGGCACGAACGGCAGCTCGCCCGGCGACGCGCCGGCAAGTGCGAAAGCGCGCAAGGGTAAAGCCAAGCCCAAAGGCCCCTCCAAGAACCGACTGAGCGCCCAGCAGCAGGCCGAGCGAGCCGTGGAAGAGGCCGAGGCGGCGCTGAGCGCGCTGGAGGACGAGCTGGCCGAGCCGGCGGCTTGGGCGACGAAGTACGAGTCGGCCAAGTCCGAGGCGCGGCACACCGCGGCCAAGCGCGCGATCGACGACGCCTATGCGCGCCTGGAGTCGCTGGTCGACTGAGGCGAGCGCTCGCTCAGCGCTTGAGCGGTGGTGCTCACCCGACGGTCCGTCCGCCCAACGTCCGATCAGATCTACAATCCGCCGATGGACCGCTACCGCCCGGCGATCAACGTGGCGATCGTGCTGCTGATCGCCGCCGCGGTGTTCGCGATTCCCGGCGGTGGGCGCGCAGCGGCGACGTTCGAAGGCGTGCTGCTCGTTGGCTTCGGCGTCGGCTTCGGGTATCTCGGCCTGCGCATGTGCCGCGAATACCGCGTGTCGCTGCATGGACTGGGCGACCGCTATCGCGGCGCTCTGTACGGCTCGATGGCTTTGGTGGCCTTCCTCGTGCTCGGGCAGAAACACCTCTGGCAGACGAGCCTCGGCACGCTGGCGTGGTTCGCGCTGGTGCTGCTCGCGCTATACGGCTTCGGCATCGTCTACCGCCGCTGGCGCAGCTACTGAGGCCCGCCGCCAAAGGCCACTCAGCAGCGCAGGCTGCGCGCTGGCGCCGAAGATTCACGGTTGGGCCGCCTCGTATCCTCGATTGAGATGGCCACGAAGACGGCGAGCGGTGAGCAGGATGCCCGTACGACCCTGACCGACCAGCGCCGCGCGCTGCCCGATCAGCCGGGCGTGTACCTGTTTCGCGACGACAAAGGTCGCGTGATCTATGTCGGCAAGGCCAAGTCTGTGCGCAAGCGCGTCGCCTCGCACTTCTCCAAGGCGCAGGTGCCCAGCAGCCCTGGACACGCCGAGATGGTTGCCGCGGTGGAGAGTGTCGAGTGCGTGGTGGTCGCCACCGAGGCCGAGGCGCTGCTCGCCGAGCAGAGCTTCATCAAGCAGTACCGGCCGCGCTTCAACATTCGCCTGCGCGACGACAAGTCCTATCCGTTCATCGCCATCTCGCTCGACGAGGACTATCCGCGTGTGTACTTCACGCGCGAGCGCCACCGCCCGCGACGCGCCTACTTCGGTCCCTACTCCAGCGCCAAGCGCGTGCGCGGGACGCTCGAGGTGCTGGCCAAGGTGTTCATGTTCCGCTCGTGCACAGGGCCGGAGCCCGGCAGGCGCAGCGGGAGCCCCTGCCTGGACTACTACATCAAGCGCTGTGAGGCGCCCTGCGTGGGCTACGTGTCAAAGGAGGACTACCGGGCGAGCATCGACGGCGTGATGGACTTCCTGTCGGGTCGCTTCAAGGACATCGAGCGGGAGCTCGAGCAGCGCATGCGCGCGGCGGCGGAGGCCGAGGAGTTCGAGCAGGCTACGGTCGAGCGCAACCGCCTGCGCGCCGTGCACTCGCTGCTGGAGCGCCGGCGCGTGGCCAATGAGTCGGTCGGCACGTTCGACGCCGTGGCGGTGGCGCTGGACGGCCGCGAGGCCAACGCGCAGGTCTTTCAGGTGCGTGACGGCGTGCTGTCGGACCGGCAGTCCTTCTATCTGGCCAACGAGACCGAGCGCAGCGTGGCCGAGGTCGGCGAGGAGTTCATGCTGCAGTACTACGCCGGGCACATGTCGATTCCGGCCCTGCTGGTCGTGCAGAGCGAGCTCGACGAACGACCGGCACTGACCGACGCGCTGGCAAGCCGACGTGGTGGCTCGCTCGAGCTGCGCGCGGCCGAGCGCGGCGAGAAGCGGCGGATCCTCGAGCTGGCCGAGCGAAACGCACGGCTTGCGCTCGACCAGGAGCGCCTGAAATCCGAGCGCCGCCGCCAGAGCCGCGTGGAGGCGATGGACGGTCTGCAGAACGCGCTGGGGCTCGACGTGCCGCCGATTCGCATCGAGTGCTTCGACATCTCGCACCTCGGCGGCACGCAGACGGTCGCCTCGATGGTCGTGTTCGAGGGCGGTGCGCCGAAG
Organism: Solirubrobacteraceae bacterium; assembly: GCA_036264175.1. Classification (GTDB taxonomy): domain Bacteria; phylum Actinomycetota; class Thermoleophilia; order Solirubrobacterales; family Solirubrobacteraceae; genus Palsa-744. The sequence goes on along the minus strand of DATARK010000106.1, from coordinate 18,604 downwards.
AAGTCCGACTACCGCCGCTTCAAGATCCGCACGCTGGCCGAGGGCGAGTCCGACGACTTCGCGGCGATGGCCGAGGTGCTGTCGCGGCGGTTTGCCCAATGGGAGCGCCAGGCCGACCTGTCACCGCACGATCCCGACTACGACGCCAGCTTCGCCTCGCTGCCGAACGTCGTGGTGATCGACGGAGGCAAGGGACAGCTGTCGGCTGGGCTGGGACCGCTGCGGGGCTTTCGCGAGCGTGGCGTGGCGGTTGTCTCGCTGGCCAAGCGCATCGAGGAGCTGTTCATCCCCGGCCGGCGCACGCCGCTCGTGCTCGACCACTCGACGCCGGAGCTGCAGCTGCTGCAGCGCGTGCGCGACGAGGCGCACCGTTTTGCGATCACCCATCACCGCGGCAGGCGCGATCGCGCGATGACCGGCTCGCTGCTCGACGAGCTGCCGGGTGTCGGACCGGCGCGCAAGCGCGCGCTGCTTGCGCACTTCGGCTCGCCCGAAGCGGTCGTGTCGGCCTCCAGCGAGGAGCTGCAGGCTGTGCCGGGGCTGCCGGCGAAGGTCGCGCGCGAGCTGCACGCCCGCCTCCACCGCGCAGGCTGAGAGACGCGCGCGGCGAGCCACGCTGGGACTTTGCCTGCATTAGCGACAAATTGACACTCTCGTCCCGCGCTTGGAGCAGAATTAGCCGATGGCAGTGATCAGACCGCTGCGACCGCTTCGTGGCGGCGCCGAGCGCAAGGCCGGCAAGGCGGCCCAGCCGGTCGTGCAGACGCGCCTGCAGGACCTCGTCGTGATCACGGGCTTCTCCGGCGCCGGCAAGTCGACGGCGATGAACGTGTTCGAGGACGCCGGCTACTTCTGCGTGGACAACCTGCCGCCGGAGATGATCCGCTCGCTGGTCGAGCTGTTCGTGCACCAGGGCTCCAAGGTCGAGCGCGCGGCGGTCGTGTCCGACGTGCGCGGAGGCGTCTACTTCGAGGCGTTGCGAGCGGTCGTCGACGATCTCGACGCGCTCGGGCTCAACCACTCGGTCGTGTTCCTCGAGGCGGCCGAGCAGGAGCTGGTGACGCGCTACAAGGAGACGCGCCGACGCCACCCGCTCGCGCCCGACGGCAGCGTCGCCGCCGGCGTCGCCGAGGAGCGTGCGTTGCTGGCGCCGCTGCGCGAGGAGGCCGACATGGTGATTGACACCACGGGAATGTCGGCGGCGACGCTGCGCGGCAAGGTCGCCGATGAGTTCCTGCCGCGCAAGGCCGCCGGACGCCTGGCGCTGACGTTCATGAGCTTCGGCTTCAAGCACGGCCCGCCGCGCGAGGAGGATCTGGCTTTCGACGTGCGCTTCCTCGCCAATCCGCACTACGAGTCCGATCTGCGCGAGCTGACCGGCAAGGACCCGCGAGTGGTCGAGTACATCGCGCGCGACGGCCGCCTGGAGGAGTTCTACGAGCGCCTGCACGCGCTGCTGGACTTCCTGCTGCCGCAGTACGTCTCAGAGGGCAAGTCGCATCTGGTGATCGCGATCGGCTGCACCGGCGGACGCCACCGCTCGGTGGCGATCGCCGAGCACCTGAACGAGCGCTACAGCGATGACGACGACCTCGACGTGGCGGTCGCGCATCGCGACGTCGACAAGCGCCCACGCGGCTCCTGAGCTCCGCGCTCCGGCCGGGCGCCAAGGCGCATTGATAGCCTCTCGCGGGCACGCCGGGAGATGGAGCGAACGCTCCTGAGACCCGGCATCGTTCATTTTCGCTTCAGGAGGATTGCATGCCAGTTCGCGTTGGGATCAACGGATTCGGCCGCATCGGCCGGAACGTGTTCCGCGCCGCAAAGGCCCGCGCGGCCCAGACCGATCAGGCGATCGAGTGGGTGGCGGTCAACGACCTGACCGACGAGGCGACGCTTGCGCACCTGCTCAAGTACGACTCGATACTCGGCCCCTACCCGGGTGACGTGCAGGCTCGCGACGGGGCGCTGGAGGTCGACGGCGAGCAGATCAAGGTGCTCGCCGAGCGCGATCCCGGCGCACTGCCCTGGGGTGAGCTGGGCGTCGACGTCGTGATCGAGTCCACCGGGCTGTTCACCGACCGCGACAGCGCCGCCAAGCATCTCGCGCAGGGCGCCAAGAAGGTCGTCATCTCGGCGCCCGCGACCGACCCCGACGCGACGGTCGTGCTCGGCGTGAACTTCGACGAGGTCTATGACCGCGACAGCCATCAGGTGATCTCCAACGCCTCCTGCACGACCAACTGCCTCGCGCCGGTGGCCAAGGTGATCAACGACACGGTCGGCATCCAGCACGGGCTGATGACGACGATCCACGCGTACACGGCCGACCAGCGACTGCAGGACCTGCCGCACAAGGATCTGCGTCGCGCGCGCGCCGCGGCGATCAACCTGATACCCGCATCGACCGGCGCCGCCAAGGCGATCGGCCTGGTGATCCCCGAGCTCCAGGGCAAGCTGCACGGCTTCGCCGTGCGCGCGCCGGTGCCGACCGGCTCGGTCGTCGACCTGACGGTCGAGTGCGCGCGTGAGACCAACGTCGAGGAGGTCAACGCGGCGTTGAAGGCGGCCAGCCAGAGCGGGTCGCTGTTGGGCATCCTGCAGTACACCGAAGACCCGATCGTCTCGACGGACATCGTCAAGTCGCAGTACTCCTCGATCGTCGACTCGTTGCTGACGTCGGTCGTCGACGGCACGATGCTCAAGGTCGTCGCCTGGTACGACAACGAGTGGGGCTACTCCAACCGGCTGGTGGACCTGGTGCAGAGGGTCCTGTAGGCCGGTCAGGCGCACGATGAGGATGGGGGAGGGGCTATCGTGAACGAGCGTAAGCGGATCGGAGCGGTGCGGCCATGAGGACGTTGGAGCAGCTCGACGTCGAGGGCAGGCGGGCGCTGGTGCGGGTGGACTTCAACGTGCCGCTGGCCAAGGACGATGCCGGCAACGCGGTGGTTGCCGACGACACGCGGATCGTCGCCGCGCTGACGACGCTCGAAGAGCTGCGCGCCCGCGGCGCGAGCCTCGTGCTCGTGTCACACCTCGGCCGTCCCGAGGGGCGCCGCGAGGAGGATCTGTCGCTGGCGCCGGTCGTGGCACGACTGAGCGAGCTGCTCGACGTGCCGGTGGCGCTCGCGCCAGAGGTCGTCGGCGAGCGCGCCAAGGCGCTCGCCGAGCAGCTCGGCGCGGGCGAGCTGCTGGTGCTCGAGAACGTGCGCTTCGAGCCCGGCGAGACGACCAACGACCCGACACTCGCACAGGCGCTGGCCGAGCTTGCCGACGTGTACGTCGACGATGCCTTCGGCGCGGCCCACCGTGCGCACGCGAGCACGGAGGGCGTCGCGCACCTGCTGCCGAGCGCGGCAGGACGGCTGCTGGAGCGTGAGGTGAAGACGTTGGCGGAGATCCTCGAAAAGCCCGCGCGTCCACTCGTTGCAGTGATCGGCGGCGCCAAGGTCGCCGACAAGATCGGCGTGATCGACCGCTTCCTGGAGATCGCCGACGTGGTCATCATCGGTGGCGCCATGTGCTTTCCGTTCCTCTGTGCGCAGGGGCACTCCGTCGGCGAGTCGCTGTGCGGCGACGAGGACGTCGAGCACGCGCGGCGCGCGCTGGCCAAGGCCACCGATCCGGGGCGCGCCAGCGTCGAGCTGCCGACCGATCTGGTGATCGGCGACCGCCTGGCAGCCGACGCCGAGCATCGCGTGCTCGACGGCGTCGAGGTTCCCGAGGGCTGGATGGGGCTGGACATCGGCCCGCGCAGCGCCGAGCGCTACGCCGAACGGATCGCCGGCGCCGGCTCGGTCTTCTGGAACGGGCCGATGGGCGCTTTCGAGCTCGAGCCCTTCGCCGCGGGAACCCGCCGCGTCGCCGAAGCGGTCGCCGCGGCACCTGGCGTCACTGTGGTCGGCGGCGGCGACTCGGCGGCGGCGCTGGCACAGTTCGGCCTCGGCGATGCCGTGGACCATCTGTCGACCGGCGGCGGCGCGACGCTGGAGCTCGTCGAGGGGCGCACACTGCCGGGTGTGCAGGTGCTCGACGGCGCCGGGGCCGGCGCGGGCGTGGCTTCGTGAGCGCCCGCGTGCCGCTGATCGCGGGCAACTGGAAGATGTACAAGACCGAGCGCGAGGCCGAGGACTTCATCCAGGCGCTGCTGCCACGAGTATCTGCCGTCGACGGCGCCGACGTGGCGATCTGCGTTCCGTTCACGGACCTGCGCGCGATGGTCGACAGCGCGCGCGGCTCGCGCGTGGAGGTGTATGCGCAGAACATGCACCACGAGCCCGAGGGCGCCTTCACGGGCGAGGTCTCGCCCGTGATGCTGTCTGACGTCGGCGCGCAGGGCGTCGTGCTTGGACACTCCGAGCGTCGCGAGCTGTTCGGCGAGACCGACCGCGCGCTCGCGCTGAAGGTCCCCGCGGCGCTCGCCGCCGGACTGACGCCGATTCTGTGCGTTGGCGAGTCCGAGTCCGAGCGCGAGAACGAGGACACCGACCGCAAGCTGCGCCAGCAGGTCAAGGACGATCTGGTGAACGTGCCCAGCGAGCGCTTGGCCGATGTGGTCATTGCCTACGAGCCGATCTGGGCGATCGGCACGGGCAAAACGGCGACGGGCGAGCAGGCGCAGGAGGCGATCGCGTTCATCCGCGCGCTGGTCGGCGACCGCGACCCGCAGGCGGCCGAGAGTCTGCGCATTCTCTATGGCGGCTCGGTCAAGCCCGACAACGCCGCCGAGCTGCTCGCGCTGGCCGATGTCGACGGCGCGCTCGTCGGCGGCGCCTCGCTGCAGGCTGACTCCTTCGCGCAGATCGTGGACGCAGCCGCCGCGCGATGACGGCCGACGGGCCTGCGCCGAGCCCGCCGGCCACTGCCGTCTGTCTGATCGTGCTCGACGGCTGGGGGCTGGCCGAGCCCGGTCCGGGCAACGCCGTGTCGCTTGCGCAAACGCCGGTCTTCGACGAGCTGTGGCGTGACTTCCCGCACACGACGCTGACCGCCTGCGGCCGCGCGGTCGGCCTTCCCGACGGGCAGATGGGCAACTCCGAGGTCGGTCACCTGAACCTCGGCGCCGGCGCCGTCGTGCGCCAGGACCTCGTGCGCATCGACGATGCCATAGCCGACGGCACGCTGGCGCACAACGACGTGCTGCTCGCGGCGCTGCCGCCCGGCGGTCGCGTGCACCTGCTCGGCCTCGTGTCAGACGGTGGCGTGCACTCTTCGTTGGCACACCTGCGCGCGCTGATCGCTCTGGCGAAGCAGCGCGGCGTCGCTGAGACGATCGTGCATGCGTTCACCGACGGCCGGGACACGCTGCCGCACGCGGGTGCCGGCTACCTGGCCGAGCTCGACGCCACGCCGGGCGCGCGCGTGGGCTCTGTGATCGGGCGCTACTGGGCGATGGATCGCGACCGTCGCTGGGAGCGCACGCAGCGTGCGTACGACCTGCTCGTTCACGGCCGTGCGCCCTACAGCGCCGACAGCGGCGAGCAGGCCGTTCGTGACGCCTACGAGCGTGGCGAGACCGATGAGTTCATCGAGCCGACTGTCGTTGGCCAGCCGGCGCCGATCGCGCCGGGCGACAGCGTGCTCGCCTTCAACTTCCGGCCCGATCGCATGCGCCAGCTTACGCGCGCGCTGGCCGAACGCGACTTCGGCGAGCGCGCCGACGCCGGCGAAGGCGCGCCGCAGGCCGACGGACCGGACAGGCCCGACGACGCCAAGGCCGGTGACGGTGCCCCGCCGCCCCATGCCGAGCTGCCTGGCTGGGGAGGACGCGGCGGCGCGGCGACGGTCGAGCGTTACGCGACGCTGACCGAGTACGAGCAGGGCTGGCCCTATCCGGTCGTGTTCGCGCCCGAGCGTCCCGCGACGACGCTGGGCGCGGTGCTTGCTGCAGCCGGCGTGCGCCAGCTGCACGTCGCAGAGACCGAGAAGTACCCGCACGTGACGTACTTCTTCAACGGCGGCGAAGAGGCCGAGCTGCGCGGCGAGCGACGCGAGCTGGTGGCCTCGCCGCGCGACGTGCCGACGTACGACCACAAGCCGCAGATGAGCGCGCGCGAGGCCGCGCGAGCCTTCGTCCAGGCCTGGCGCGAGGACCGACCGGCCTTTGCGATCGTCAACTTCGCCAATGCCGACATGGTCGGGCACACGGGCGTGATCGCGGCGGCCGTGCAGGCGATCGAAGTCGTCGACGGATGCCTCGGCGACGTCGTCGCAGCGGTGCGCGAGCAGGGAGGCGTGTGCGTGGTGACGGCCGATCACGGCAACGCCGATCACATGCTCGAGCCCGACGGCAGCCCCAACACGGCGCACTCGCTCAACCCGGTGCCGCTTGTCGTCACACTGCCCGGAGTGTCTCTGCGCGCCGAAGGCGGCATACTCGCCGACGTGGCGCCGACCGTTCTCGACCTGCTCGGCATCGCACAGCCGCCGCAGATGACCGGCCGCACGCTGCTCGACGAGGACGGCGATCGAGCGTGAACATCTCTCGCAAGCTGCTCGCCGGCTTCTTCGTCGCGTCGGGCATCAACCACTTCGTGTCGCCGCGCTTCTACCGCGCGATCGTGCCGCCGAGCCTGCAGCACGACGCCAAGCGGGTGGTCGAGGTCAGCGGCGTGGCCGAGGTGCTGGGCGGCGTCGGCGTGTTGCTGCCGCGCACCCGCCGGCTGTCGGGCGTCTCGTTGATCGCGTTGCTGGTGGCCGTGTTCCCGGCGAACCTGTACATGGCCAGCGCGCCCGAGCGCTTCAACCGCATGCCGCGTTGGGCGCTGTATGCCCGGCTGCCGCTGCAGCCGCTGATGATCTGGTGGGCCTGGCGCGCGACGCGCGATTGATCGATCGCGCCCGAGCAGCGGCGCTGGACGCTGCTACATTCGCTCTAGGAGGAGTTGGGGTACACAACGTCATGTCGACCGCCACCGCCGTAAAGATCGAAACAGGGGAGCCGGAGAGCCTCGACGCGGGTGACCGCACCGAGGCCGGTCACCGCGCTTGGCGCGGACTGCTGCGGGCGCACGCCTGCCTCTCCAAGCGCCTGGACGCGGCACTCGACCAGGCCCACGGCCTGCCTTTGACTTCTTATGAGGTGCTAGATCGCCTCGATGACTCCAGCGGCGGTCGCATGCGTATGTGCGATCTCGCCGACCAGGCACAGCTGTCGCGCAGCGGCCTGACACGCCTGGTGGATCGCCTGGAGCGCGAGCAGCTGATCGAGCGCTGCTCCTGCGAACAGGACGCACGCGGATCTTTCGCCTGCCTCACCTCCGCCGGTCGCCAGCGTCTGGCAGACGCGCGCGTGACGCACCTTGCTGTCGTGCGCGAGCAGTTCTTCTCGCGCTTCTCAGAGGTCGAGCTGAGCTTGCTGGCCGACATGTGCCAGCGCGTCGCTCCGTGCAGCGGCGAATCCTCCGGCTGCTAGGCGGGCCCGGGCGCTGAGGGCGCCGCATCCGCACGCACGCGATAGCTGGTTTTCCGCGCACGAGATCGTGCGCTCTCCGCGCCTGTTCCGCCCGCGGCCACTCGCCGGCGGCGCGCCTGGCGCACGCCGCATAAATCATCCTTAAGAACTTGACAGGTCTAGACTTAGATTTTATACTTAGTGCCATAACAGTCTTACCGTGGAGGTGATACAAATGGCAGTTATCAGATGGGAGCCGACTCGTGAGCTGCAGTCGCTGCAACACGAGGTCAATCGCCTGTTCGGCACGGTCTTCGATACCCAGGCGGGGGCCGCCAACGGTGCGCTGCGTCGCTGGATCCCGGCGATGGATCTGGTCGAGCAGGACGACCAGTATGTGCTTCGCGCCGATCTGCCGGGCGTCGGCGAGGAGGACGTCAGCGTCGAGTTCGAGGACAACGTGCTGACGATCTCCGGCGAGCGCAAGTCCGAGGTCGAGCACGGTGGCGAGGGCTACCGCCGCATCGAGCGCTCGTCCGGAAGCTTTGCGCGTTCGCTGACGCTGCCCGAGGGCATCGACCCCGACGCCGTCAATGCTCGTTTCGAGCGCGGAGTGCTGGAGGTGCGCGTGCCCAAGCCCGAGCAGCGCAAGCCGCGCCGGGTGGCGATCGATGTCGGCGACAGGCCGGCCACGATCGAGGGCCAGCAGGGCGCCGACGCTTGACGAAGCCCGCGGAGCCCGGCGCGCGCCGCGAGGGCGTGCGCCGGGTCGCCGTGAGGAGGCGCCGTCTATCTAGTGATCGTCGCCGGCGCCCACACGCGACGACGGGCTCTGCGCGGATGGCTCACTGGGCGTCGTGTCCGCTCCCTGGTCATCGCGGCGAATCCGCGCACGGCGATGCAGCACTACGAAGCTGGCGATCGCCACGATCGCTGCCACGAGACCGAAGATGCCGAACGTTTCAATCGCGTTGCCGGCCGAGTTGCCGAGGAAATAGGCGATCAGGCCGATGGCCAGCGCCCAGGAGATGCCGCCGAGCGCGTTCCACACGACGAATGAGCGCCAATGCATTCGCGTGGCGCCGGCCAGCCATGACGCCCACACGCGCAAGCCGAGCACGAAGCGCCCGAAGTAGACGGCCTTGGGGCCGTGGCGTTCGAAGAACGGCTCGCCCGTGCGCAGCACGTCCAGGCGTTGGCGGTGAAAGCGACCTGGTCGTTCGAGGATCCAGCGTCCGCCCTTGCGGCCGATCACGTAGCCGATGTTGTCGCCGACGATCGCGCCGGCTGCTGCGATCGCGATCACCAGCTCGATCGTCAGCTTGCCGCGGCTGGCCAGCACAGCGGCGGTGATCAGCGCGGTCTCACCGGGGATCGGCACGCCGCTGGACTCGCCCATGACGAGCACGAACAGCAGCGGGTAGCCGGCGACCTGCACCAGGTGATCGACGTTGAGGAAGGATGCGAGCATCGCCGGCCCCTAGCATTGCGCAGTCGGCGTGGCGGCTCGCGCGGGCCCGCCGCGCGGAGCTATTTGGTGTTTTCGGAGACGAGTCGCTTGAGTTCAGATGCGGCCTGCTGCACGTCGGAGTAGACGACGTTGCGCAGCACCACTTTCGTCGGCGACGGCGCGGTCGCCACGACGACTGCCACGATCACCACGACGAGCACCAGCAACGCCGTCATCGCGCCCACCAGGCGTCCGCGCCGGCGTCGGCCGCTGCGCGCGGGGGCGCTCTGCGCGGGCTGTGCCACCGGCGTCTGGCGACGTGGCGCGCCGGCGCGCGGGCGTCGCGGCGTCACGGCTCCCGCCACGACCGTTCGCTCGGTCTCGCGCCCTCCGCCGCCACCGAGCACCGTCGTGGCCTGTGTCGCGGGCGCCTGGCGTCCACCGCCGGGCCGTTCGCCGGGCGCTATGCCGTTGGCGCCGTCGCCGAGTGCGCGTCCCATCTCGCGCGCCGTCTGGTAGCGCTCCAGAGGGTCCAACGCCAACGAGATCGCCACCGCCTGGGCCAGTTGCGGCGTCACCGCCGCGACCAGCGTGTCGAGCAGCGGCGGCTCCTCCTGCTGCTGCTTGAGCGCCAGCTCGGTCAACGAGTTGGCCTCGTAGGGAAGGCGACCGGAGATCAGCTGATAGGTCACGACGCCGAGCGCGTAGAGGTCCGCGCGCGGACCTGCCTCTTCGCCACGCGCCTGCTCCGGCGCCAGATATGCGGCCGTGCCGAGCACCGAGCCGACCTGCGTGATGCTCGACTGCTCGGTCGCCTTGGCGATGCCGAAATCGGCCAGCTTGACCTCGCCTTCGCGCGCGCGCAGCAGGTTTCCCGGCTTCACGTCGCGGTGCACCACGCCGTGACGGTGCGCGTAGTGCAGCCCCTCGCACGCCTGATCGATGATCGCGATCGCCTCGTCGACCTCCACCCAGCCGTCGTCGCGCAGTATCTCCGCGCAGGATTGGCCCTCGATGTACTCCATGACGATGTAGTACTGGCCCGTGCTCTCGTCCTGGCCGGAGTCGAACACCTGCACGATGTTCGGATGCACCAGCCTGGCGGCCGCCTGCGCCTCGCGTTGGAAGCGCGAGATGAACGTCGGGTCCTCGGCCAGGTGCTCGGCCAGCAGCTTGACCGCGACCTGACGCTCCAGGCGCAGGTCCAGCGCGAGGTGCACGGTGGACATGCCGCCGTAGCCGAGGCGGCCCTCCAGGCGATAGCGCCCGCCGATCTCCGCCGCGCTCATTTGGCGCCTTCCTGCGGTCCCTGGACCTTGGCACCGCCGGAGGCGCCGCCGGTGCCGGCTTCGCTTTCTTCGGCGCCGCCGAGGTTGCCTTCGCCGGGCGCCGGCGTGCCACCGCCCGGGCCCGACGGTTCGGTCGGTTCGGGCGTCGTCGGTGTCGTCTGGGTCGGCGTGCTCTGTGTTTCGGTCGGCGTGGAGGTGGTGTCGGTCGTGCTTGTGGTGCTTTTCTCGGTGCTCGTCGTCTCGGTCGCTCCCGGCAGCGGCTGCGTGCACAGTGCCAGTGCGCGCGTGCGCAGGTTTTCGATGCCCTGGCGCAGCGTGTTGTGCAGGCCCGTGTCGACGCTGGACGGCAGCGCCGCGAAGTCCTGATCGGTCTTCTGCAGCGCGGCTTCGGTTTCGCTGCAGTGGCCGTTGCCGTTTTCGGCCGCGTGCGCGACGGCTTCGAAGTCACTCTGCAGCGGGCCGGCGTCGCCGGTGGGAATCAGCCCCTTGCCAGAGCCCGAGCAGGCGATCAGCAGCGCCGCCGCCACGCCCAGCAACGCGGCCAGCGAGAAGCGCAGCAGCGACCGGCGCGCGACGCGGGCGCCGCGCGCGCTGGGCGATCTGCGATCGGTCGGCGTGCCGGGGCCGTGCATGCTCACTGACCGTACTCCAGGCGCTCGGCCAGCGAGTCCGGCAGGCGCGCGGCGCGGATTGCCGCGGCGGCGCCGGCGACGTCGTAGTCGGTGCGCATGAACGTGGCGCCGAGCCCGTCGAGGTCCAGCAGCAGCCACGCCGCACGCGGATCGCCGTCGCGCGGCTGACCGACGCTGCCGGGGTTCAGCAGCCACTCGCCGGTCGCCAGGTCCAGCTCGACGCCCGCGCGCTGCGGCTCGCCGCTGGCCAGCTCTCCCTCCTGGCGTCCAAACGACAGCGCGACGTGGGAATGGCCGACGAGGCAGATCCTGTGCTCCTGGCGGTCCAGGCACAGCTCGGCCAAGAGTGTCGAGAGGACGTACTCCCACACCGGGTCGCGCGGGCTTGCGTGATAGAGGCCGACGGTGCCCTCGGCGCCCTGCGGGCGCAGGCCGGCTAGGAACTCCAGGTTCTCGGAGTCGATCACCTCGCGTGTCCACTGCGCGGCAAGGCTGGCGCCACGCGAGAACTCGTCCAGCGGGATCTCGCCGGTGACGGCGAGGTCGTGATTACCGGCGAGGCACACCGCTGCATGCTCGCGCGCGAGCGCGACGCAGGCGTTCGGGTCGGCGCCGTAGCCGACGAGGTCGCCGAGGCACCACAACTCGGCCGCATCGCTGGCGGCGACGTCCTGGAGCGTGGCCTCGAAAGCCTGCCGGTTGGCATGGATGTCGGAGATGACCGCGACCTTCATCGTGGCGCCGTCGTCGGCACTGCGGTCCTACTCCTCCTCAGGCCCGGCCTCCGTGCCGCCGTACTCGGGCAGGTTCTTGATCCCCTCGCGGGTGCGCCACTTGGAGTAGTTGTCCTCCATCGCGTCGATCAGCTCGCGCATGAAGCGCGGCGACAGGTTGACGCGCGAGACGACGACCACTGGGACCTCCTCTGCCTCGACCTCGTGGTCGACGCGCGCGAAGGTGACGGTGAACTCGTAGTCGGAGTGGCTGACGTTGGCGAAGTTGGCGTATACGCCCCCCATGATCTCGGGAGACAGGTGAATGTTGATATGGCGCTCGGCGCCTGAGTCTTGGTCGGTCACGCAGCTAGTATCGCAACCCCCGAGCGGGAATCGATGACCAAGCCCTCCACCAGCGCCAAGCCAGCTTCTTCCACGCCCGTCGCCGCGGGCGAGCAGCCCGCGCTGGAGGCTCTGCGCACGACGCTCATGGCCTCCGCCGGGGCGCTGCTGGGCGCCGCTGAGGCCGGGGACGCGAAGGCGGCGGACAAGCGCGGCGGCATCACGCTGGAGCGACCGCCGCGCGCGGACTTCGGCGACTACTCGACCAATGCTGCGCTGCTGTTGGCGCCTCGACTGAAAGCGCCGCCGCGCGAGGTGGCCGAGCGGCTGGGCGTGCAGCTCGCGGCCGATCTCGGCTCGAGCCTCGAGCGCTTCGAGGTCGCCGGGCCCGGTTTTCTCAACCTGTTCGTCGCCGATACCTGGCTGCGCAGCGGCCTCGCCGGGCTGCTCAGCGCAGGAGACTCCTATGGCGTTGCAACCGACGGGCCGGCCGAGCGCGTGATGGTGGAATTCGTCTCGGCCAACCCGACCGGCCCGATGCATGTCGGGCACGCGCGCAACGCCGCCTACGGCGACTCGCTGGCGCGCATGCTGGTGCTGCGCGGCTCGCGTGTGGAGCGCGAGTTCTACGTCAACGACGCCGGCTCGCAGGTGCGTACGTTCGGCGCCTCCATCCAGGCGCTCGCGCGCGGCGAGCAGGCGCCTGAGGACGGCTATCAGGGCGACTACGTGGCGGAGCTCGCCGGGCGCATTCCCGACGCGGCGAGCGCCGACGTCGGCGAGGTGGGGCGCGCTGCCGTGGCGATGATGATCGAGGAGATCAAGGCGTCGCTGGCGAGCTTCGGCGTCGGCGGCTTTGACTACTGGGCCTATGAGAGCGCGCTGCACGAGGGTGAGCGCAGCCTCGTCGATCGCGCGCTGGAGCGGCTCGGCGAGCTCGGGCACACCTACACGCTGGACGGCGCGCTGTGGCTGCGCAGCACCGCCTTCGGCGACGACAAGGACCGCGTGCTGGTGCGCTCCAACGGCGAGTTCACCTACCTCGCGTCGGATGTGGCCTACCACGAGGACAAGCGCGAGCGTGGCTTTGATCGGCTGATCAACGTGTGGGGCGCGGACCATCACGGCTACGTCGTGCGCCTGAAGGCCGCCTACGCGGCGCTGGGCGGCGACCCCGAGACGCTCGAGCTGCTGATCATGCAGCTCGTGCACCTCGTGCGCTCGGGCGAGCGTGCGCAGATGTCAAAGCGCTCCGGCGAGTTCGTGACGCTCGACGAGCTCGTGGCGGAGATCGGCGTCGACGCGGCGCGCTGGTACCTGCTGGCGCGCTCGCACGACACGACGGTCGACCTCGACCTCGACCTCGCGCGCAGTCAGTCGGCCGAGAACCCGGTCTATTACGTGCAATACGCGCACGCACGCATCGCCTCGGTGCTCGACAAGGCCGGCGAGCAGCGTGTCGAGGAGGCAGTGCGACAGGCCATGGCTCAGGCCTCTGAGGAGGCGGCCGAGCCGCTGCACGCGTCAGAGCGCGCGCTGATCGAGCAACTGCTGGACTTCCCTGTCGAGCTCGCGTCGGCGACCGCGCGCCGCGCGCCGCACCGCCTCGCGGCCTACGCGCTGGAGCTGGCGCAGGGCTTCACGGCCTTCTACCGAGACTGCCGCGTAGTGGGCGCGGAGCCTCGCTCGGTCGAGTCCCAGCGCATCGCGCTGTGCGTCGCTGGCAAGCGCACGATCGCGCTCTGCCTGGATCTGCTGGGCGTCAGTGCGCCCGAGCACATGTAGCTGCTGTCCGCCGGCAGTGCGCTGCCCGCCCGCCAGTGCAACGCACATCAATCGAAACGCTTGAGATCGGCGTCGAGGCGCTGCGAGTCGGCGCTGCTGATCGCCGGTGCGCTCGTGCCGGCGGCGGCCTGCGCTCGCGCGCGCCGGCGCCAGCGCGGCAGCAGCACGATCAGCACAGCCACAAGCACCAGACAGGCTGCCAACGGCACCAGGTAGGCGGCTGCGTCGAAGCCGTGGTCGCTGGGCAGCGCGAGCACCGTCGGGCCGTATTGCCCGACCAATGCATGCTTGATCGCCGCTTCGTCCTCGCCGCGGTCGATCAGGCTCTGAATGAACGAGCGCTCGCGGTCTGCCTGCGGCGATTGCGCGACGTCAAGTGGGATCTTGCAGGTGACGCACATCACCTGTCGCTCGATCTTCGGCAGCGAGGCGCGTGGCGCGGCCAAGGCCGTCGCGCACGTCGCGATCAGCGCCAGCGCGGCGATCAGTGCGAGCCGTCTGCAGGTCACGAGTGCTCCGCGCGTGCGACGGCGTGGTCGAGGAACGCTTCGTTGATCTCGCCGCGCGAGATCGCCACGACGTGGCCGGCGCGGTCGATCACGAAGGTCTCCGGCAGCTTGTCGGTGCCGTAGGCGTGCGCGAACCTGCCGCTGTTGTCGCGCAGGTTGAGATAGCTCAGGCCGTAACGGCGCATGAAGCCCTGCGAGTCGGGCGCGGCGTCCAGGTAGGTCACGCCGAGCACCGCGCCGCCGCGCTGCGCGAGCGATTTGGAGTAGTGCTCCAGCAGCGGCGCCTCGACCTGACACGGTTCGCACCAGGACGCCCAGAAGTTCAACACGACGACTTTGCCGCGCAGCGCGGCCAGCGAGTTCTTGCCGTGCCCGCCCAGCACCGGCAGTGCGTCGTGCGCGTCGGGCGCGCTGGGAAAGCGCCCGTCGGCGATCTGCTGATCGAGCGTGCGGCTGGCCGATTGCGCCGTCACGCCATAGATCAGCAGGCCCAGCAGAGCGGCGCCAGCCAGCGTCGCGAGGATCGGCAGCAAGCGTCGTCTCACAGCCAGAGAGCCTAGAGGCGGTCGCGTACTATCTGCGCAGCGCGGCGATAGCTCAGTTGGTAGAGCGCGAGCTTCCCAAGCTCGAGGTCGCGGGTTCGAGACCCGCTCGCCGCTTGCCCTGGCGCGGTCCGCTGCCGACCTGCTCGGCCGCCTGCGCTCGCTTGTACCGCGAGCCGCCACGCCCGCGCGGCGTCTTGCGGTCGGGCCGGTTGCGCGACGCGAAGAAGGCATCGACCACGCGCGGGTCGAAGTGCGTCCCGGCGCCGCGACGGATCTCGGCAAGTGAGTCCTCAAGCGACCAGGCCGCCTTGTACGGTCGCTCGTGCGTCAGCGCGTCGAACACGTCGGCGACGGCGACGATGCGTCCGGCAAGTGGGATGGCCTCGCCGCTGAGACCAGCGGGATATCCCATTCCGTCCCAGCGCTCGTGGTGGCTGCGCGCGATCACCGTGGCCAACTGCAGTATTGGCGAGCCGCTGCTCTCGAGCAGCCGTGCGCCGAGGTCCGTGTGCGCCTTCATCGCCTCGAACTCCTCGGCGGTGAACCGGCCGGGCTTGCGCAAGATGCTGTCGTCGATGCCGATCTTGCCGACGTCGTGCAGCGGAGCGGCAAGGCGCAGGATGGCGACGCGATCGCCGTCCCACCCGAGCTGTGCGGCGATCTCGGCGGCCGTTGCGCCGACGCGTTCGGTGTGCGCGAAGGTGTCGTCGTCGCGGAACTCGGCCGCGAGCGCCAGTCGTTTGAGCGTTTTGGCGCGCGCGTCCTCGAGGTCTCGCGTGCGCTGCTCGAGGTCTCGGGTCCGCTCGGCGACTGCTCGCTCGAGCAGTGCCGCGTGCTCGGCCTCGCGCCTCTCGGCCTCGACCAGCACGGCCTCGAGCTTGCGGCGGTGCTCGACGAAGCTGCCGATGAGCAGTCCGAGCAGGACCAAACACCCGCCCCAGCAGGCGTAGCCGACCGCGTCGAGGCCACGATCCTGATCCTGCACGCCCCAGACGGCGATCAACGCGATCGCTGCCATCGCCCCGAGCAGACCGCCGGCAGTGCCGAAACGCAGGGCCAGCAGCACCAGCGGCAGTGTCAGCAGGACGTCGGCGGCGTCGACTGCGTTACCTCCGCGGATCAAGCGAAACGCGTAGATCGCTGCATAGAGGGCGAGGGCGGCGCCAACCGACGCCCGTCCTCCCAGCCGTGACCAGGCACCCATGCGCGCGATAGGTGGATGAGGCAGAGACATGCGCCTAGTTCCAATCGGCCGAATCCGGCCTCCTGCCGATCCCGTTGGACAGATGTACCCCCCGCCTGCGTCGCCGCGATCTCACGAATCGCGGCCGCTCGGCGTCTTAGGATCGAAGACGACGATGTCGACGCAGAGGAGCGACGTGAGCGCAGAGCAACTCAGCTGGACCGTGTACGACAGCCCGATCGGCGCGCTGACGCTGATCGACGGGCCCAACGGACTACGCAGCGTGGTCTTTCCGAACGAACTGTGCAACGTGCTTCTGCCGGGCGGCTCGACGCGCTTGGCGCCAGACGCCGAGCACGCGATGCCCGGTGTCGTGTCGCAGCTCGACGAGTACTTCGCCGGCGAGCGGCGCGAGTTCGAGCTGGCGCTGGATCTGCAAGGCACGCCGCTGCAGCGCCGCGTGTGGGAGCTGCTGCGCGAGATTCCCTACGGCGCGACGACGACCTACGGCCAGCTGGCAGGGCAGGTCGATGACGCGCTGTATGGCGACGACGTCGATGCGCATCTGCGAGCGCGCGTGGTCGGCGCGGCGGTCGGGCGTACGCCCACGCCGATCGTCGTGCCGTGTCACCGCGTGATCGGCGCCGACGGCTCGTTGACCGGCTACGGCGGCGGCTTGGCGCGCAAGCGCGCGCTGCTGGAGCTGGAGGGCCTGAGCGTGCACGGAGAGACGGGCGAGCGCGCGCGTGTGCGCGCGAGCGATCAGCTCGCGCTGTTGTGAAGCTGCGCTCCTGACGCGGCGCTGCGACGCGCGGCTCAGGTTCCGTTGTATGAGGCCGGCGCGGCGGGGTCTTCGCGCGTGGCGGCGATCAGCGACAGCAGCGCCGCAGGCGAGGTGCCGCCGAGCACGCGCAGGCGGTGCAGCCTGTAGGCGTCGTCTTCGCGATGTGCCCAGCCGGGCACGACGGTCGTCGAGCCGGCGTAGCCGGCGGCGCGCACGGCGGCGATGACGGTCGCGTCGTAGTGCCCTGACGGGTAGCAGAACCAGTTGACCGCGACGTGGTAGCGGTTGCGCAGGATCGTGCGCGTGACCGCCACCTGTTCGTGCAGCGCGGCGGCGCTGAGCGCGATCAGGTCGGCGTGGCTGGTGCCCTGCGTGTCGAGCTCCCAGCCGGCGGCGATCAGCCCGCGCACTTCGCTCTCTGACAGGCCGCCCTGCGAGGGCGGCAGGCCGGTCAGCTGGACGTTCTCCACGCCGACCCAGCCCAGGCGCCGCAGCACCGGCAGCGCCTGGGAGTACTGCGAGTGATAGCCGTTGTCGAAGCTCAGAACGATCGGTTTGCCGGCGGGAAGCGAGACGCCTCGGCGCCAGTAGTCGGCGACTTCGTCCATCGTCACCGCGGTCCAGCCGGCGCGCTTGAGCGTCTGCATCTGCGCGGCGAACTCCGTGGGCGTCACGTACAGCCCGGGAAACGGTGCGCCAGGCGGTGGCGCGGCGATCACGTGATACATGAGAATCGGCACGGCCCGGTCGCCCGGTTGCCCGGTCTGCACGCCGCCGCCACGGCTGTGCCTGGCCGGGGTGGTGTGCGCGGCGCTGTGCCCGGGAGTGCGGGCGGCCGCGCCGCGCGAGCCGGCATTGCCGCCGGAGCCACCGGAGCCGCTCAGCACGAGCACGACGGCCACGATCACGACGACGAGTGCCAGCAGCGCGCCGGCTGCACGGCGGCGACGATGACGCAGGTCGCGGCGTCTGGCTTGACGCCGCGTGTGCAGGGTGTCGATGTCCATCGGGCGGTCTTCGCGCGCAGGCCGGTCACTGGACGCGGCGCGTTGCCAGAGCATAGGGCTCGCCCAGAACGAGACAACGTCTTTTATAAGAATAATTCTTGTCTTGTGTTAGGCTGCGGCGATCTTGACGGTCCGCAGATCGCCATTGCCATGGATCGCCTGCGCGGTTGCGCTCGGCGCGCTCACGCTCGTGCTGGCCGCGTGCGGGCGCTCCGGCAGCGCGGCGCGGGGCGGAGGGTTCGATGTGGTCGCCGCGGAGAACACGTGGGGCAGCATCGCTGCGCAGCTGGCCGGCGAGCGCGCGAGCGTGACGAGCCTGATCGTCAACCCGGACACCGACCCGCACAGCTACGAACCGACCGCACAGGACGCGCGAACGCTTGCGGGCGCGCAGATGGCGATCGTCAACGGCCTGGGCTATGACAGCTGGTCGAGCAAGCTGTTGCAGGCCAGCCCGCTCGATGGGCGGATCGTCCTGAACGTCGGCGCCACGCTGGGCCTGCACGACGGCGACAACCCGCACCAGTGGTACTCGCCGGCGAGCGTGCGTCGTGTGATCGCGGCGATCGTCGCCGCCTACGATCGCCTGGACCCGCGCGACGCGAGCTACTTTGCCCAGCGCGAGCATTCGCTGCTTGACTCCGGCCTGGCGCGCTATGACGCTCTGCGCCGCGAGATCCGCGCGCGCTATGGCGGCGTGCCGGTTGGCTACAGCGAGAGCATCTTCCAGCCGCTTGGCCGCGATCTGGGCTTGCGCCTGCTGACGCCGCAGAGCTTCGCTAAGGCGGTCGCCGAGGGCGGCGACGTGACGGCCGCCGACAAGCAGGCGGTGGACGAACAGGCGAGCAGGCGACAGATCGCCGTGTGGGTGTTCAACAGCCAAAACGTGACGCCCGACGTGCAGCGCGTGACGGCGCTCGCGCGCGCGCGCGGCATTCCGGTCGCCACGGTCACCGAGACGCTGTC
>DATARK010000104.1:0-34513 GCA_036264175.1 Solirubrobacteraceae bacterium | reverse complement strand
GAGGTCGATATCCAGCCCGAGCCGCGAGTTCAGCTTGTAGCGACCCACGCGCGTCAGGTCGTAGCGCTTGGGGTCGAAGAACAGCTGGTTGAGCAGCGCCTTGGCGTTGTCGACGCTCGGCGGCTCGCCCGGACGCTGCTTCTTGAACAGCTCGATCAGCGCGCCCTCTTCGGTGCGCGTTGCCTCCGTGTCGGCCTCGATCGTGTTGCGGATGTACAGCGAGTTGTCGAACAGCCGCAGGATCTCCTCGTCTGTCGCGTAGCCCATCGCGCGCAGCAGCACCGTAACCGGCAGCTTGCGCTTGCGATCGATGCGCACGAAGACCTTGCCCTTCTTGTCGATCTCCAGCTCCAGCCACGACCCGCGCGCGGGCATCAGGTTGGCGATGAAGACCTGCTTCTCACGGTCCTTGGGCTCCATCAGGTAGGCGCCCGGCGAACGCACCAGCTGCGTCACGACGACGCGCTCGGTGCCGTTGATCACGAACGTGCCGCGCTCGGTCATCCACGGGAAGTCGCCCATGAACACCGACTGCTCGCGGATCTCTCCGGTCTCGCGGTTGATGAACGCGACGGTGACCGTCAGCGGACGCGCGTAGGTCAGATCCTTCTCGCGGCACTGCTCCAGCGACGCGACGGGCTCGTCGAACACGAACTCGCCGAACTGCACGGCGAGGTTGCCCGTGTAGTCCTCGATCGGCGAGATGTCGTCGATCGTCTCACGCAGGCCGCCCTTCTCAGGGTCGGTCAGCCACGCGAACGAGCGGCGCTGGATGTCAATGAGGTTGGGTACGTCAACGGTCTTGTTGAGGCGCGCGAAAGTACGGCGCGTCCGGAGAGCATCTACAGCGGCCAAGAAACGACTCCTTCGGAGGGCGAGAAACGGGGCAGAGGAGGCGCGCCGAAGCGCGACTGGTAAAGATAGCACAGGCTATCGACGCCCTTAAGTGGGCTGCCGACGCTCACGGACCCCACCCCCGACTTACCGCGTATGTGGCGCGGAGTCGATCTTCGGGCGGCTGCGGCTATTGGCCAGCGCGCAAGAGCTTACCGGAAATTGCGCCTTGCTGAACGAAACTTAAAGACGCGCACGAAGGCACATCATCGCGACGCACGGCACGCACGGCGGGGTCAGGACAGATCGACCGAGACGCCGCCCCACTCCTCGGGGGCAACGTCTGCGATCGACTGCGAGAAGGTCCAGCGGTGGCCGGCCGGGTCCTCAGCGGTGAACTGGCGCTCGCCGTAGGGGTGGTCGCGAGGCTCGCGAACGATGCGCGCTCCGCTGGCGAGCGCGCCGGCGTGCAGCGCGTCGACGTCCTCGACACGCACGAGCACCGACGAGCGCGCCCCCGGCACGGCGGCGCCCGCGTCGATGTCGGGTGGGTGGTCGCGCACGACCACCGCGCCGTCGCCTACATGCAACTGCGCGCGATGGTCGCCCGCCGACCAGCGGACTGAGAAGCCGAACGCTCGGCACAGCCAGTCCACCGCCTGCTCGACATCGTCGTAGACGAGTTCGGGGATGACTGTGCTGGAGGGAACCGAGCGGTTGACGAGCACGGCTGCGTCGCTACTTGACCTCGACCTGGCCTCCGGCCTCCTCGAGTTCCTGCTTGAGCTTGTCGGCCTCCTCCTTCTCGATGCCCTCCTTGACCGGCTTGGGGGCCTCGTCGACGAGCGCCTTGGCCTCTTTGAGCCCGAGCCCGGTGGCTGCACGCACGACCTTGATCACCTGGATCTTCTTGTCGCCCGAAGCGGCCAGGATCACGTCGACCGTGCCGCCTTCTTCCTCGTCGCCGCCGGCGTCGCCGCCGCCACCGCCACCTGCTGCCGCGGCCGGCGCCGCAACTGCGGCCGCCGACACGCCGAACTCCTCCTCGAGCGCCTTGATGCGCTCGGCGAGCTCGAGCACCGAGATGCCCTTCAGCTCCTCGATCCAGTCCTGTGTGCTTGTTGCCATCTTCGTCAGTCCTCCTTGGTGGATTTCGCATCGGCGGGGTCCTGCTCGGCCTGCGCCGATGCGTCCGCCTGCTTGTCGTCGTCTTGCGCCGGCTCACTCGCCGGCTCAGCTTTGTCGTCGGCGGCTGCCTCAGCCGCCGGAGCCTCGTCGGCCTTGGGCTCGTCGGCGTCCGCCGCGTCGTCCGCCGCCGGAGCCTCGTCTGCAGCCGTCTCGGCCTCGGGGGCACCGTCCTCGGCCGGGGCCTCAGCCTGCTCTGCCGCGGGCTCGTCCGCAACGGGCGCCTCGGCCTCGGCAGATGCCTCGGTCTCCGCAGGCGCCTCGGCCTCTGCAGGCGCGTCGGCCTCTGCAGGCGCGTCGGCCTCGGCCGCGGCCGGCGGGTCGCCGGCGGGGATCTCGCCGGACTGCTTCTTGTCGCGCACCTGACCGAGCGCCGAGGCCAGGCCGCCGACGAGCGCGGCGAGCGAGCGCACGAGGCCGCCGACCGGCGAGGCGACGACGCCGACGAGCTGGCCGTAGAGCACTTCGCGCGAGGGCAGGCGAGACAGCGAGCGGATCTGCTCGACGCCGAGCGTCTCGCCGTCCATCAGGCCACCCTTGAAGGGCAGCAGCTGCGTGGCGCGCGCGTAGTCGGCAATCGCTTTGGCGGCCGTGGCGGCGTCGCCGCGCACGAACGTCAGCGCGGTCGGGCCGGCGAGGTATTCCTTGAGCGTCTCCGCTCCGGCCTGGTCGGCGGCGCGTTCGGTGAGCGAGTTCTTGACGACCTTGAAAGTGGCGTCGGCCTCGCGCAGCTTGGCGCGCAGCTCGGCGATCTGCGGCACGGAGATGCCGCGGTAGTCCACGGCGAAGATCGCCTGCGACTCGTCGATGTGAGCAGCGATTTCGTCAATCGCCACGGCCTTCTGGTCTCGGTTCATTTTGGTCCGCTCTCGAAGTATTCGGTGTGCCCGTGCAGGCAGACGAGAGAGCGCGGCGAACCGGCTTCAACTCGCTCCAACCTGCCCCGGTCTTAGGCCGCCGGTCTGAGGACCGGCGAATGCCGAGGGTCTCGGGCGGTGCGTTTGCCTGCGGGAGTGTAGCCGCTAGGCGGCGACTGCGGCGGCGTCGCCGGTGATTTCGCGGGTGCGGCTGGGGTCGACCTTGACGCCTGGGCCCATCGTCGAGGTGAGCGTGATCGAGCGCAGGTAGCGGCCCTTGGCGACCGACGGCTTGGCGCGGATCAGCTCTTCGATCACGGCGGCGTAGTTCTCCAGCAGCTGCGTCTCTGAGAAGCTGGCCTTGCCGATCACCAGATGCACGATCGCCGTGCGGTCGGTGCGGTACTCGATCTTTCCCGACTTGGACTCCTCGACGGCTTTGGCGACGTCCATGGTCACGGTGCCGACCTTCGGGTTGGGCATCTTGCCCGACGGTCCGAGCACGCGGCCGAGCCGGCCGACGACGGACATCATGTCGGGCGTGGCGATGGCCACGTCGAAGTCGTCGAAGCCCTACTCGATGCGTTTGGCCAGGTCGTCGCCGCCGACCACATCGGCGCCGGCGCCTTCGGCCTCGGCGACCTTGGGCCCCTGCGCGAAGACGACGATCTTGACGTCCCTGCCGACGCCGTTGGGCAGCGCGATCGTTCCGCGCAGCTGCTCGTCGGCGTGGCGCACGTTCAGGCCTGTGCGCACGTGCACCTCGATCGACTCGTCGAACTTGGCATTGGCCAGGCCGCGCACGATCGCGACAGCCTCGGCGGGCTCGTACTCGCGCTCGCGGTCGACCTTCTCCAGGCCCTCGGAGTAACGCTTGCCGTGCGCGCTCATGCGACGTCGACTCCCATCGAGCGCGCCGTGCCGGCGATGATCTTGGCCGCCTGGTCGACGTCGTGCGCGTTGAGGTCCGCCAGCTTTCGCTCGGCGATCTCGCGCAGCTGGCTCTGCGTGATGGTGCCGACCTTCACGCGGTTGGGCTCGCCCGAGCCCTTGTTGATTTTGATCGCCTGACGGATCAGCACGGCGGCCGGCGGAGTCTTGGTGATGAACGTGAACGTGCGGTCCTCATAGACCGTGATCACGACCGGAATGACCGTGCCAGTTTCGCTCTGCGTCTGCGCGTTGAAGGCCTTGCAGAACTCCATGATGTTGATGCCGTGCTGGCCCAGCGCAGGACCGACCGGCGGCGCAGGACTCGCCTTGCCGGCGTTGGCTTGCAGCTTGATGGTTGTCAGAACCTTCTTTGCCATATCTCGCTCAGCTTATCTCTGGAGTCGTTTGGTTGATTCGGGAAGTTGGGTGAAGCGCTTCGCGGCTGAGCGGGTCGAGGGTCAAGTCAGGCAAGGACGCAGGGAGCGAAGTGTGCTCCGCACACGAGCGCCCGAGGACGCCGCCTGACGCAGGCCATCGGCCCGCTCAGAGCTTTTTCACTTGGTCGAAGCCCACCTCTACGGGAGTCTCGCGGCCGAAGATTGATACCAGCACCTTGAGCTTGGCGGCGTCGTCGTTGATCTCGGAGATCTCGCCGGAGAAGTCCGACAGCGGCCCGGAGACGACCTTGACGCTCTCGCCGATCGTGAACTGGGCTCGCGTGCGCGTGGCTGTGGCGACCTCCTTGTGCAGCAGCCGGTCGACCTCGATCTGCGTGAGCGGCACGGGCTCCTGGGAGGCGCCGACGAAGCCGGTCACGCCGGGCGTGCCCTTGACGACTCCCCAGGAGTCCTCGTTGAGCTCCATGTTGACGAGCACGTAGCCCGGCATGGTGCGCTTCTCGACAGGGGTCTTGATGTTGTCCTTCATCTCCATGATCGTCTCGGTCGGCACGACCACGTTGCGCACGGCGCGCTGCTGCCCGAGCGAGACGACGCGGTGCTCGAGGTTGTGCTTGACCTTGTTCTCGTGACCGGAGTAAGTGTTGACGACGTACCAGCGAAACATTCAGATTTCAGGCTTCCTTAGAGGATGAATTCGACGATTTCTTTTGCGACGTAATCGGCCAGACCGAGATACGCGCCGGCGATGGCGACGAAGCCCAGCACGACGGCCGTCGCCTGCGTGACCTGACGGCGGTCGGGCCACTGAACACGCTGCAGCTCGGCCCAGCTGGCGCGCAGGAAGGCGATGACGCGATTGCCGCCCGAGCCGCGGATCGGCGCGCCGGAGGCCTGCTCGGCCGAGACGCCGCCGCCCGGGCCGCCGCCGCCGGGCGCCTTGCGCGCGACGTCCTCTCCCGGTTGTTCGAGTGCGTCGGCGCCGAGGTCGCCCTCGGCGACAGCCTCGGCCTCGACTTCGTGCTCGTCCAGCTGCAGCTTGTCGTCCTCGACGTCGGGCACGTCGGCGGGGTCTGCGACCTCACCCTCGACGAGCGGGCCACCCGGCTCGGCCGGCTTGCCGCCGGCGCCGGCGACGAGCGCGGCGTCGAACTCGTCGGCGTCTGCCGAGGCGTGGTCGAGCGCGCCGGGGACGTCGGCGCGGGTGGGAGTGCTCGCGGGGCGGGACGTGCGGGCACGGCGCTCGCGGCGCTGCTTTGCGCGTTTACGGTCACGAGCCACGGCAGCGCTCCCGCGCTAGCGAGTCTCCCGATGGCTGGTGTGCTTGCGACACCAGCGGCAGTACTTGCGCAGCCCGATGCGATCGGGGTTGTTGCGCTTGCTCTTGTTCGTCTGGTAGTTGCGGTGCTTGCACTCCTCGCAGGCGAGGGTGATAGCGATCCGAACGTCTCCGCGGGCCATAGGTAATCCCTGCGTTAAAGGTTTGCAATTCGGGCCTGGACGAACAAAAACCCCGCCCAGACGCGAGGTGCAGGCAGTTTAGCGCGCTTGCATCGCCTGCGCGGCCGAGCTGTTGCGGCCGCCACGTCTGACGTGCGTCGCGGGCCGCCGAGCATGTTTCTTAAGAGGCCCCCATATGGGGGCCGGGTCGTTTTCGCTACTCGTACAAAGTGAGCGCTCCGAGAATCACATAGAGCGCCACCAGCGCCCAGCCCTCGAACTCTGCGGCCTCGCCGTCGCCGGTGACCTGTGCGATCGCCAGCGTGCTGAGCAGCAGCGCGCCGATGTAGACGGGCGCCAGCGAGAACGTCAGCGTGGTGCTCAGCATCAGCGAGATCAGCACGAGCGCCGGGAACAGGAAGGCGGCGATCTGCGCAACGGAGTTCTTGACCACCGAGATCGCCAGGTCCGAGCGGCCCTTGTAGGCGAGCACCAGCCCGGCGGCGTTCTCCACGGCGTTGCCGGCGATCGCCACTATGACCAGCCCGGCGAAGGCCTGCGATACGTGCAGCTGCACGATTGCCGGCTTCAGGCCGTTGATGAACCAGTCCGACACGAACGCCGACGCGGCGCCGGCGAGCAGCAGCAGCGCGAGCGTGACGGCAAGCGGCAGGCGCGCGCGCGGCGCGGCGCTCGACTCCGCGGAAGATTGCGCGGCGTCGCTCGCGTCGCCGGGCGGACTCGCCGATGAGGGCTGCTCGCCGGGCGCCACGTCGGCGCGCAGGTAGGGCACGACCCACGACAGGTAGACGACCAGCAGGCAGACCGCGCCGACGCTGGAGATCGCCTTGACGTGGTGGCTGGCGGGGTCGTGCGAGCTGAGCGACAGGCCGAGCAGCACGATGATGAAGACGGTGACCTGCAGCAGCGTGGCCGTGTCGCGCGGCAGCTTCTTGTGGAAGCGCATGACGTTGTCCTGCGAGCGGCGCGCGCCGACGACGATGACGAGCCCGAGCACGAGCAGCGCGTTGGCCAGAATCGAGCCGACGATGGCCGTCTGCGCGACGACCAGCTCGCCCTTCTGCAGCGCGAAGATCACGACGAACAGCTCGGGCAGGTTGCCGAGTGTCGACTGCAGCATGCCGGTGACGGCCGGACCGAAGCGATCGCCGAGCTGCTCGGTGGCAAACGACACGACCCACGCCAGGCCGGCGAGCGCGAGCGTGGCGACGGCAAAGCGCGGAACGGCCGCCCAGGCGGCGTAGTTGGCGACTCCGGCCAGCGCCGTCAGCAGCGCGATCGACGGCAGCGCCGAACGCTCGCGTGTCGTCAGCGCCGACATCGCCCGCCGCCGCGAGTCAGTGGCTCTCGAGCACGCGGTCGATCAGGCCGTAGTCCTTGGCCTGGTCTGCCGTGAAGAAGCGATCGCGCTCCATGTCCGCGCGGACCTCGGCGGTCGGTTTGTCGGTCGCATCCGCGTAGATCTCGTCGATGCGCTCGCGCACCTTGAGAATCTCGCGCGCGTGAATCTCGATGTCGGTCGACTGGCCCTGAAAGCCCGCCGACGGCTGGTGGATGAGGATGCGCGAGTTGGGCAGCGCGGCGCGCTTTCCTTTGGCGCCACCGGCCAGCAGCAGCGAGCCCATCGACATCGCCACGCCGACGCACATCGTGGCGATGTCCGGCTTGACGAAGTTCATCGTGTCGTAGAACGCCAGACCCGAGTAGATGCTGCCTCCGGGCGAGTTGATGTACATCGAGATGTCCTTGTCGGGATCCTGGCTCTCCAGGTGCAGCAGCTGCGCCACGACCAGGTTTGCGATCTGGTCGTCGATCGGCGTGCCGAGGAAGATGATGCGCTCGTTGAGCAGGCGCGAGTAGATGTCGAACTCGCGCTCGCCGCGCGCAGTGCGCTCGATGACCATGGGAATCAACGGCATGCCGCCACCCTAGCGGGAGTGCCCGGCGGCCCCACGCCTGGCCACATGTCCGAGTTCGCCCGGCGGTGTTGACGGGCAAACCGATGCCAGACGATGCACTGCCAAACGACAGGAGCCCTGATATTTCCGAGATGAACGTCCTTCCTACCCTCAACCCCATGCACCGAGACGACCGCGCACGAGCAGCCTCCGGCCGTTCCGGCGCGGCGCTCGCGCTCGCGCTCGCGCTGGCGCTCGTGTTGGCGCTCGCGTGCTCGGCCGCTGCCATGACCAGTCACGCGGGCTGGCCGGCCAATCAGCACCTCGTGATGGACAGGGGCCCGGCGGGCGAATCGCATGTGCTCACGGGCGTGAACGGCAAGCACAACTACCTGCTGGGCGGCTACGGCGACGACACGATTTACGGCGGCGACTCAGGCGACGTGATCTGGGGCGACTACCACCCTTCGGGCGAGTCGCATCAGACGGCGATCATCCACGCGGGCAACGGCAAGAACTACATCTACGCCAACGACACGATCAACTACGTGTGGACCGGCACCAACCCGCAGACGGTCGTGCACGCGCACGAGAACTCCGGCGTGATCCACTGCGAAAGCCCGCAGCAGACCGTCTACACCAGCCACCACGCACTGCCGCACTACAAGCTCGACGGCTGCCGGCACATCAGCTTCTACTCGGTCGGCTACTGAGTCTCAGCGGCCGGCCGGGGCGGTCGAGCACCGAGCGTCAGAGATTGACCGAGCGCATGACCGCCTCGGGGTAGCGTTCGCCGGCCGCGTCGGGGATCGCGTCGGCGATCGCCGCGGCCTCCTCGGCGGTCAGCTGCACGTCGGCCGCGGCGAGGTTCTCCTCGAGGTAGCTGACGCGCTTGGTGCCGGGAATCGGCACGACGTGCTGCCAGCGCGAGAGCACCCAGGCGAGCGCAAGCTGGCCCGGCGCGATGCCGCGCTCGGCGGCCAGCTCGCGCACGCGCGCGGCCAGCGCGAGGTTCTGCTTGAGGTTGTCGCCAGTGAAGCGCGGCCCGTGCAGGCGGTAGTCGCCCTCCTCGAGCTCGTCGGTCGACGTGAAGCGCCCCGACAGAAAGCCGCGGCCCAGCGGCGAGTAGGCGACCAGTGCGATGCCCAGCTCCTTCAGCGTCGGCAGGATCTCGGCCTCGACGTCGCGCGTCCACAGCGAGTACTCCGTCTGCACGGCGGCGATCGGGTGCACCGCGTGCGCGCGGCGGATCGTCTCGGCGCTGGCCTCGGACAGGCCGAGGTAGCGCACCTTGCCGGCCTGTACAAGCTCGGCCATCGCGCCGACGGTCTCCTCGATCGGCGTGTTGGGGTCGACGCGGTGCTGGTAGTAGAGGTCGATGTGGTCGGTCGCGAGGCGCTTGAGCGACTCCTCGCACGCGCTGCGCACGTACTCGGCGCTGCCGTCGACGATGCGGTCGATCAGGTTGCCCTCTTCGACCAGCTTGATGCCGAACTTGCTCGCCAAGAACGTCGTCGCGACAGGACGCGATCGCGCTGCCGACGAGCCGCTCGTTGGTGTGCGGCCCGTACATGTCCGAGGTGTCCAGGAAGTTGCAGCCGAGCTCCAGCGCTCGCGCGATCGTCGCCCGCGCCTCGCCCTCGTCGGCCTGGCCGTAGAACGCCGACATGCCCATGCAGCCGAGACCGATCTCCGAGACCTCCGGGCCGTCCGGTCCAAGAGTGCGGCTCTTCATTGCACGTTCCTTTCGCTGGCGGGATATTGTCGAAGCGCGTGTTCCCTCTGAACCTACCCAATGTGCTGACGGTCATCCGCATCATGCTGGTGCCGGTGCTGGTGGTCGCGCTGCTCGGCAACACCGACGGCGGCGACGTGCTGGCGGCGGTCGTCTTCGCGCTCGCCTCGCTGACCGACTTCGTCGACGGCTACCTCGCACGCGCGCGCGACTCGGTGACCAACTTCGGCAAGCTGATGGACCCGCTGGCCGACAAGCTGCTGATCGTCGCCGCGCTGATCGCGCTGGTCTCGCTGCATCGACTGGCCGCGTGGGTGGCGATGGTGATCATCACACGCGAGCTGGCCGTGACGGTGCTGCGCATGGGCGCGACGCAGGCCGGCGTGGTGATGGGCGCGAGCATGTTCGGCAAGGTCAAGACGTGCCTGCAGATCGCCGCCATCCTGGCGGTCATCGCGGTGCACGGCGAACCGCTGTGGGTCGCGGCGCTGCTGTACGTGACCGTTGCCGTGACCGTGCTGTCAGGCCTTGACTACTTCTTCGGCCTGCGCCGACGCATGGCGCAAGCGCAGGCGCGCGCCGGCAGCTAGCGCCCGGCGTCGAGCCACTGCTCGAGCGACGTCTGACGCGTCGCCGTCGCGCCCGACTCGATCTCCGCGCGCAGCTCTGACAGCGTGCCGTGGCGCTCGGCCACGACGTTGTGCTGGTGGATCGTCTCCAGATTCTCCTGGCGCGCGCTGACGAAGCTGCGCCCGTCCAGCTGCGGGAACTCGCGCACGACGCCGGCGACCATCTCGCGCACGCAGTCCTCGACGAAGCGCGGGCGGCGGTGCGCCTTTTCGACGACCTCGACCTCGTCTGAGCGCTTCATCAGCTCGTAGATCTCCGAGGACATGCTCGCCTCGGCGATGCCCAGCAGCGCCGAGGCGTCGATCTCCTCGACGCACTCCTCGATGCAGCCGATGTGCAGCGTCGCAAGCCCGCGCTGGTTGTGCGTGGCGATCGGCACGCGCTCGACGATGCGCTCGATCTGCTCGTCCGAGAACCCGTCCTCGGACAGACGCTCGCGCGCGCGAGCCGCCACCAGCTCCTGCGCGCACGGGCATGCGGTCATGCCCGTCGCAGACACGCCGACCGTGCGCCGCGTGCCGTGCTCGAAAGCGACGGCGCGCCCGAGCAGCGTGTAGATCTCCTGCGTCTGTATGCCCGACACCGGCGCCGGCTTGTGCTCGGGGTAACGCGCGGCGATCGTCACCTCGGCGCGCGCCGCCTGCTGGCGCTCGCGCACCAGCTCGGCGATGTGCTGCGCGAGCGTCTCGGCGCGAAACGGCGACTCGCTGAGCACCACCTGGCCGATCGCCTCGTTGACGACCTCCTCGAAGCGCGACATGTGCGCGCCCTTCTGCGCGCTGGCCAGATCGACGAAGCACTCCAGGCGCGCGAAGAACAGCTCGTCGCGAATGCGAACTACCTTCTCCACGCCCGTCACGCCGACGCGCGACAGCGCGATAGGAACACGCGGCGCGCGCGACTGCACGTCCTCGCCTGCGCCCTGCGCGGCCGGCGGCGCGACGCTTGAACCGATCGCCTGCACGCCCGCCAGCGTAGCGCGGGCGTGACTTACGCCGGCGCAGATCGCGCGTCGCTTGCGCGAGCCGCTCGAGGTGGCCGGCCGACGCTCGCGCCCGACCATTGGGCCAAGCCGCACCGCGCGACCGTCGATTCTGGTATCAATCCGCACTCGGCCAAACGGACGATCTAAAAGGCTCGGAGCCGGACGATCATGGGGGTCCAGGTTGAGGGAGAAGCATGAGGGTGCAGTGATCACGGACACCGTGATCGAGGCGGATGAGATGCAGGCGGTTCTCGCCGGTGCTCGCGAGCGGGGTTTCGTGAGCGCCGCGAGCCTGCGTGCGGCGATCGAGGAGGCCGAGCTCTCCAGCGAGCAGACGCGCGATCTGTTCAGCCACCTCGAGGAGCACGCAATCGAGATCGTCGACCCCGAGGACGCCGGCGCAGAGCTGACCGCGGGGCCGCAGCCGGTCGCCGCCGACGCCTCCTCGACCAGCCACGCAGCCGGCGAGCGTGGCGAGCACGACGAGCTTCAGCCCGATGACGAAACGCGCGGAGTGCGCGCCCGTTTGCAGGAGCTCAAGCGCGCCGAAGCCGACCTGTCGGTCGACCCGAGCCTCGACTCGTTGCGGCTGTACCTGCGCTCGATCGGCCGCGTGTCGCTGCTCGACGCCGAGCAGGAGGTCGCGCTGGCCAAGCGCATCGAGCGCGGCGACATGGCCGCCAAGCAGCACATGGTCGAGGCCAACCTGCGCCTGGTCGTGTCGATCGCCAAGGGCTACGTCGGCCGCGGGCTGACGTTCCTCGACCTGATCCAGGAGGGCTCGCTCGGTTTGATCCGCGCCGTCGAGAAGTTCGACCACCGCCGCGGCTACAAGTTCTCCACGTATGCCACCTGGTGGATTCGACAGGCCGTCAGCCGCGCGCTCGCCGACAAGGCGCGCACGATTCGCATTCCCGTGCACATGGTCGAGCGCCTGAACAAACTGATCAGCGCCGAGCGCATGCTGATCCAGCAGCTCGGCCGCGAACCGACCGTCGAGGAGATCGCCGCAGAGCTCGAGTGCGACGTGCGCGAGGTGCGCGACGTGCTGCGCCTGGCCCAGCAGCCGGTGTCGCTGGAGAAGCCAATGGGCGAGGAGGACGACTCGGCGCTGGCCGACTTCGTCGAGGACGTCTCGGCCGAGTCGCCGTTCGAGATCGCCTCCGAGGCGCTTCGCCGCGAGAACATCACGCGTGTGCTCGCCTCGCTGCCGCGCCGCGAGCGCGAGGTGCTGGAGCTGCGCTATGGCATCGTCGGCGGCCGCGCGCGCACGCTGGAGGAGGTAGGGCGCGCCTTCAACATCACGCGCGAGCGCGTGCGCCAGATCGAGAACCGCACGCTGAAGAAGCTGCAGACACTGCCTGAAGCACAGCAGCTGCGCGAGGCTTCCTAGCCCGCCCCGGCCGGCCCGCCGAACAGTCGTCCGGGCGCGCCAGGCGCACGCTCGACCATCGATAGATGATTTCGTAGACTGTCCGACCCCTGGCGGGGTTCCCGAGCGGTCAAAGGGGATGCGCTGTAAACGCATTGGCTCTGCCTTCGGAGGTTCGAATCCTCCCCCCGCCACTGATATGGACTGGAAGCTGGAACTCATCGTCGTGCCGAGCAACGACGTCGACCGCTCGAAGGCCTTCTACATGCAGCAGGTCGGCTTCGAGCTGCACGTCGATCACAGCGCCGGCGAGGACTTTCGCGTCGTGCAGCTCAACCCGCACGGCTCGGCCTGCTCGATCGCCGTCATGAAGCAGCCCGACCGCGCCGGCGCGGCGCAGGGTCTGCACCTGATCGTCACCGACCTCGACGCGGCGCGCGACGAGCTGCTCCAGCGCAGCGTCGCGGTCAGCGAGCTGTTTCACTTCGGCGAGAGCGGCCAGACACCCGGCCCGGACCCCCAGCGTCGCGACTACAACTCGTTTTTCAGCTTCGACGACCCCGACGGAAACGGCTGGCTCGTGCAGGAGGTCAAGCGCGCCTGAGCAAGCGCAGCTCGGCGGGTCAGGCCGTTTGCTCGCCTGCCAGCGTCCGCGCCAGCTGCGCCGCCTCGGGCGTGCTCACGAGCACGCTGCGCAACGGCTCGTTGTTGCGCACCGAGAACGCAAGCGCCGGCACGCCCCGGCGCACGACGAACGCGCGATCGAGGCGAATCGTGCGCGCGACGTAGTACAGGCCGGGCAGGCGCAGGCCCGCTTTCAGTCCCGTGCCCCGGACCTCGCCGAGCGGGTTCTCGACCACGCGCACGTCGCCGACGTCCGAGCGCGACACGCGAATGTCTTTCATCAGCCCCAGCACCTTCTGCCAGGGCGACAGCAGCACTTCGACCGAGTCGGCAGTCACACGCATACGCACGCCGCCAGCCTAACTCGCCGCCCGCGTGCGAGAGGGCAGCCATGCGGGTAGAGGATCTCGAGCCCGGTCCGTCGGCGCTGCCCGAGCGATGACGTCCGAGCCAGGGTGAGATGATCGAAGCACCAGCCCTGAGAAAGGAGTCGCGCAATGGAGTCCTCACAGAGCGCCGCGAGAGTTCTCGTCGTGGCCTACAGAACCGCCGCCACACCAGCGCTGATGGAGGCGGTGCGCGAGCGCGCCCAGCGCGGCCCGGCCAAGTTCACGCTGCTCGTGCCCAACGCCGCGCCGGGCCTGCACAAGGTCGTCGACCCCGAGGATCAGCACATGCACGAGGCGCAGTCGGTGCTCGAGCGCGCCGTGCCGGCGCTCAGCGACGCGAGCGGCGCGCCCGTCGAGGGCATCGTCGGCTCGACAGACCCCATCGCCGCAATCGAAGACGCCATCAACCTGCGCGGCTTCGACGAGGTCATCATCTCCACACTGCCCAAAAAAATCTCCCACTGGCTCAAACTCGACCTGCCGAGCAAGGTCACGGGCATGGGCCTACCCGTCACCACCGTCACGCCCGCAGACTG
This sequence comes from Solirubrobacteraceae bacterium, assembly GCA_036264175.1. Taxonomy (GTDB): domain Bacteria; phylum Actinomycetota; class Thermoleophilia; order Solirubrobacterales; family Solirubrobacteraceae; genus Palsa-744. The sequence continues at coordinate 20,676 of DATARK010000104.1, read as the reverse complement.
ATCTGCGGGCGCGGTACAGTGCCGTTTCCCCGCCCAGCTAGCTCAGTTGGTAGAGCACTTCCCTGGTAAGGAAGGGGTCAGCGGTTCGAGTCCGCTGCTGGGCTTATTTGGGGGGCTCATGGGGGGAGCCCGCTCCCCCCATGCCCAAGGTTGGGGTCAGCGGTTCGAGTCCGCTGCTGGGCTTGCGAGAGGTGCGCTACGTGGATCGCGCGAGGGCCAGAGCTTTGGCGATGAACTTCTGTTCGATTCCGCCCCGGGTGAGCGCGACGATGTGTCCGGTCCGGTTCACCAGGAAGCTCTCTGGCAGCTGGTTGGTGCCATAGGAGCGGGCGAATTCGCCGGTGTCGTCGCGGAGGTTCGGGTAGGTCAGATGGTGGCTCGAGACGAACTTCTCCGAGTCCGGCACGACGTCCTCGTAGGTAACACCCAGAACGGTCGCGCCGAGCTTGCGCAGCGGTTCCTCGGCGCGCTGCAGCAGCGGCGCCTCTTCCTGACATGGAGGACACCACGACGCCCAGAAGTTGAGCACCACCACTTTGCCGCGCAATGAGGACAGCGAGTTGAGGCCATCGCCGCCGAGCACCGGGAGCTTGTGCCGCGCGTCGGGCGCGAGTGGGTGCTTGCCTTCCGCGAGCAGATTGTCCTCGGTCCGGCTGGGCGACGGAGTTGAGATTCCGTAGATCAGAAGGCCGATCAGACATGCCCCGACGAGCGAAATCAGAACCGGCAGCAGGCGCAGCTTCACGGCCTAGAGCGTAGACGTCAGCGCCACGCGCGCGTCGAGGCCGGCCGTCAGCTCACGGCACCGTGCTGAATCTCAGCAGGCGCCCGACGCCCGCCAGCGCAGTCATCGGAATGCGCTCCCGCGCGCGCGCCGGCGCGAGCGTCTCGGGATATTGCAGCGTGATCATCGAGAGATAGATGGGAATTCGCGGATCCATGGCGCTCTTGATGCCGCGCGAGCGCGTCAGCGTGCAGATGTGCTCGATGTAGTCCTCGAAACGCGCCGCCGGCCCGTGCACGTTGCGAACGAGCACCGTCGCGCCCGAGCGGTTCTTGAACGTGTGCAGCACGCCCGTCGGCACCGACGCGGTGTCGCCTGGGCCGAGCGTTTTCCAATCGCCGCCGACCATCACGTCCAGCTTGCCCTCGAGCACCTCGTACTCCTCGACCGGCGTGGCATGCACGTGCGGTGGAGGCGCCACCGAGCCCGCCGGCAGCGTGAACACCATCTCGACGAACTCGCCGTCGTTGTCCGCAGTGGACGAGGTGATCTCATAGACGCTCCCGTCGGGCATCTCCATGCGGTCGCCGGTTTTTGCCATCCGTACCTCCCGTGTGGTCGATCGATCGGACAACCTAGCATCGGGCGCCGCGCGTCGAACGCTGCACTAGCGGACGAAGTAGGGTCGGCTGCTCATGAACATCCACGCCCTCACCACCGGCCACGTGCGCGTCTCGCACAAGTTCCTCTTCCCGAGCTCTGGCCCGCGCCGCCAGCTCGACCTGTTCCTGCCCGACCAGTGGTCTGAGCCGCTGCCGATCCACTGCTGGGCGGTCGAGCACGAGGGCCGAACGCTGCTCGTCGACACCGGCGAGACGGCCGGCGTGCGCAACGTGCCGTTCGCGCGCTTCGAGGTGACGCCCGAGCAGGAGCTGCCGCAGGCGTTCGCCGCCGCCGGCCTGTCGCTCGACGACGTGTCGGAGGTCGTGCTGACACACCACCACGGCGATCACGTCGACGGGCTCGTGCACGTGCGCGCGCCCGTGCGCATCGGCGCGGATGAGCTGAGCTTTCTCGGTGGCGCGTTCCCGCGAGTCATGCGGCGCGTCCTGCGCCAGCCGCTTCCAGCCGGCTTCGCGCCGGCGCCGATGACGCTCGACGACGGGCCATTCGGCGAGTTCGCGCACAGCCGCAGGCTGTCGTCCGACGGGCGCATCGTCGCCGTCGCCACGCCCGGACACACGCCTGGTCACATCTCGGTGATCTGCATCGACGACTCCGAGCGTCACGTGATGCTGGCCGGCGACGTGACCGACTCGCTGGAGCAGCTGCAGTCGCTGCGCGCAGACGCGATCGGCCCCGATCCCAAGGCGCATGTGGCGACGCTGCACACGATTCTCGCGCACTGCGCCGCGCACCCGACCGTGTATCTGCCATCGCACGATCCCGACTCGGCGGCGCGCCTGGAGGGCTCGGTGACCGTCGACTAGCGCGAGATCGCGACCATCCGTCGCGAAGGGCTACGCTTGTGCGGTTGCGCACAGGGCGTGACTTGGCAACACGGAACACGGAGAGGCGGAGCGCTGGTCATGAGGCAGATTCCCCCACTCGACGCCGCCTGGCTGGCGCTCGAGTCGCGCGATACGCCGATGCACGTCGGCGGCCTGTTCGAGTTCACGCTGCCGAAGGATGCGCCGCCGGATTACCTCAAGCAGGAGTTCGAGCGTATGCGCGAGCCGCGTGCGATCCCCGCTCCGTGGAACCTGAAGCTCGTCGAGGCGCCGCTGATCGGCGGGCGCGCGCCGTTCATGCGCGAGACGCGCGACGTCGACCTCGACTACCACGTGCGCCACTCCGCGCTGCCGCATCCCGGCGGCCAGCGCGAGTTGGGCATTCTCGTCTCGCGCTTGCACAGCAATCAGCTCGACCTGCACCGCCCGTTGTGGGAGGTGCACCTGATCGAGGGCCTGGAAGGCAATCGCTTTGCCATGTACAGCAAGATCCACCACTCGCTGGTCGACGGCGTCAGCGGCATGCGCCTGGTCATGCGCGCGCTGTCGACCGATCCCGACAAGCGCGGCATGGCCTCGTTCTGGACCGTCGGCGCCGGCGAGAAGCCGCGCCACGACGACGAGCAGAGCGGTCCGCTTGGAGCGCTCGGTCGCCCGCTGGGCGCGCTGCGCGGAGCCGCATCTGCCGCCGGCGGCCTGTCGCGCGCGGCGCTCGACCTGGCCATCGCCGCGGTCGACGACCGCGCGCTGCAGGCGCCCTATCGCGCGCCCGGCTCGGTGCTCGGCGGAAGGCTCGGCGGGCAGCGACGCTTTGCCACCCAGCAGTACGAGCTGGCTCGCGTCAAGCGCCTGGCGCGCGTCGCCGACTGCACGCTCAACGACATCGTTCTGTATCTGTGCGGCAGCGCGCTTCGCCGCTACCTGGCCGAGCACGCGCGCGTGCCCGACCGCCCGCTCGTCGCCGGAATACCCGTGAACCTGCGCGAGGCCGACGACCAGTCGATGGGCACCGCGATCGGCATCATGCTCGCTGAGCTGGGCACCAACGTCGCCGATCCGATGCAGCGACTGCGCGCCATCGCACGATCCACCGCAGAGGCAAAGCACCACCTGGGCGAGCTGCCGCCCGAGGCGCGCACGTCCTACACGCTGCTGATCAACGCCCCTTACATCGCCGCGCTGGTCGCCGGACTGGGCGGGCGGGCGCCGATTCCCTTCAACCTCGGCATCTCAAACGTTCCCGGCCCGTCTGAGCCGCTTTATCTCAACGGCTCGCGCCTGGACTCGCTGTCGCCGCTGTCGTTGCTGATGCACGGCAATGCGCTGAACATCACCTGCGTCAGCTACGCCGGCACGCTCAACTTCGGACTGACCGGCGCGCGCGACACGCTGCCGCACCTGCAGCGCCTGGCGATCTACATGGGCGACGCGCTCGTGCAGATCGAGCGACTGCTGCTGGGCAAGACCACCGCCAAGCCTGTCGGCAACAAAGCAGCAGCCAGCAACGGCAAGCCGGCGGCAAAGCGCAAACCGGCCCGCGCCAAACCCGTGCGCCCGCGCGCCGCTTCCTAGCGGCGCCCGCCTCAGCCGCGCCGGAGCGTGCGGGCCGCTTGACTAGGCTGGGTTGTCAGATGTCGCTCAAACACCCAGTCGAGCGCGGCGACAGCGATCGCCGCGGATTGTTCGACCGACTCGCGCAGCGCGCGTCCTACTTCTCCAGCTCGCCGCTGTTCTTCCTGCTCTGCGTGGCGCTCGTGGCCGCGTGGCTCGCCGGCTACGTGTTCGACGCCGGCAGTGCCTACGAGCAGGCCATCGGCACGGCGCTGACCGCCGTCACGCTGCTGCTCGTCGCCCTGCTCAAGAACGCCGAGCTGCGCTCCGAGGCCGCGATTCAGAGCAAGCTCGATGCGCTTGCGACGGGCATGCTCGAGGCGATCCGCAACGAGGGCCGTCAGGCCGATCCGATGCTCGAGCGGGCGATCGGCATCGACGAGCAGCTCTAGCGGGTCGACCCGCCCGCGGCGTCGCATCGCGCAGCGGCGGGTAGTCTCGCGCCGTGGACCTCGAACCCGTCTCGCGGATCGACCGGCTGACCGGGAGCATGCTCGAGCGCAGCATGGATGCGCACCACCGCCGACGGCTGAAACGCGCGGGGCGCCTTGGCCAGCTCTCGCCGCCGGACGACGGCTCGCTGTGGGCCGCCGGCGAGCCGGCGCCTCGGGAAGGAAATGCGCTGGAGATCTTGATCGACGGCGCGCAGGCATTGCCGCGAATTGCCGAGGCGATCGCGGGCGCGCGCCAGCACGTGCATATCGCCGGATGGCACGTAACCGCCGACTTCGGCCTGACGCGCGACGCCTCGGCATCGCCGCTGCGCGACCTGCTCGGCGAGCTGGCTGAGCGCGTGGATGTCAGGGTGCTGCTGTGGGGCGGCTCGCCGCTGCCGGTGTTCACGCCCGACCGCGCGGCCGTGCGACGCGTGCGCGACGAGCTGATGCGCGGCACGCGCGTGCGTTGCGCGCTGGACACGCACGAGCGCCCGATGCACTGCCACCACGAGAAGCTCGTGATCGTCGATGGTCAGGTCGCATTCGTCGGCGGCATCGACATCACCTCGCTGGGCGGTGACCGCTACGACACCAGCGATCACCCGATGCGCAGTCGGCTGGGCTGGCACGACGCCGCCAGCCGAATCGCGGGCCCCGCCGTCGCGGACGTCGCGCAGCATTTCGCCGCCCGCTGGCGCGAGACGACCGGCGAGAGCATCGAGACCGGTCAGGCGCCGGCGACGTCAGGCGATGTCGCGCTGCAGGTCGTGCGCACGGTGCCCGAGAAGGTCTACGAGGCCTTTCCGCACGGCGACTTTCGCATTCTCGAGTCCTACACGCGCGCGCTGCGCTCGGCACGCAAGCTCGTGTACCTGGAGAGCCAGTTCCTGTGGTCGGCGCAGGTCGTCGAGATCCTCGCCGCGAAGCTTCGCCGGCCGCCAGCCGATGACTTCCGCGTGGTCGTGCTGCTGCCGGCCAAGCCCAACAACGGCGCCGACAGCACGCGCGGCCAGCTTGCTCAGCTCGTCCGCGCCGACGACGGCGCCGAGCGCTTTCTTGCGACCACCATCTCGGCGCGCACCGGCCGGCTCAGCGGGCCGATGTACGTGCACGCGAAGATCGCCATCGTCGACGACAGATGGCTGACGCTCGGCTCGGCCAACCTGAACGAGCACTCGCTGTTCAACGACACCGAGATGAACATCGTCACGTGCGACGTAAACGTCGCACGTCAGACGCGTCTGCGGCTGTGGTCAGAGCACCTGGAGCGCCCGACCGACGAGATCTCGGGCGACCCGACCGACGTGATCGATGGGCTGTGGCGCCCCGTCGCCACCGAGCAGCGCGACCGCCTGCGACGCGGCGACTCGCTCACGCATCGACTGCGCGAGCTGCCCGGCGTCTCGCGGCGCTCGATGGCCCTGCTCGGCCCGCTCGACAGCCTCGTGGTTGACGGTTAGGGACTTCGCCCGCTCAGCGCCGCTCGGCCGCGGCTTTGCGCGCATCGCTGCCGCGCGGCCCGTAAAGCAGACGCTTGGGCACCGGCACCGGGCTGAAGTGGTCGGCCGCCGAGCCGACGAACGCGCGCGCCTGCAGCTTCGCCACGAGCGCGCCGAGCTCCGCTCGCTCGGCGCCGCTGAGCGCGCCCGTGCCGCCACGCGCTTTGGCCGCCAGCGCCAGCAGCCGGCGCCGCTCGGCCGGCTGCAGCCTCTGCAGATGGCCGTGCGCGAGCTTGGCGACCTCGGCCGCGGACAGCAGCCCGACGATCGGCACGCCGCGCGCCAGGCGCTTGACCGGAGTGTGCTTGAGCAGGAATCGCAGCATCGCTTCTCTCTATTCTGCCCGCGAACGCACGCGCCTAAGCCGCTGCCAGCCGCTCGGCGACCGCGCGGGCGCGGTAGGCGAAGATCCGGTCGAGGTCGGTCTTGACGAAGGCCGCGTGTGCGAGCTCGGCCAGCGGCCAGGGCGCCAGCGCATAGCGAACGCTGTCGCCGATCACCACCGAGTCTTCGCCGACCGGCTGGAAGGTGTGCGTGTGCTCCCACAGCGCGTACGGTCCGCGCAGCTGCACGTCGACGAAGCGCAGCGGCGGTTCCCAGCTCTCGATGCGCGTGCGCCAACGCACGGGCAGCCCGTGGAGCTTGAGCCTGTAGTCGATCTGCGTTCCCGCCCGCATCTCGATCTGCCCCGGCGTGGTCACGCTGAAGGCCAGCCACGACGGCGTGATCGCTTCGAGGTTGCGCGCCTCGCCGTAGAAGGCAAAAGCGCGCTCGATCGGCACGGCCAACCGCTGGTTTCGCGCGAGAACGTGGACGCGTGGCACTGCTCTAGTCTCTCAGCGTGCACACAGCGGCGAGCCGACGAACACAGGCCGCGCTGCTGCTCGGTCTGGCGGCCGGGCTGCGCACGTTCAGCGCACCGGCGGCGCTGGCGCTGCGCGCGCGCCCGCTGAACTCGCCACGGCGCTTGCTGCTGCTGGCGGCCGTCGGCGAGCTCGTCGCCGACAAGCTTCCCGGGATGCCAAGCCGCTTGCAGCCTCGCGGGCTGCGCGGGCGGCTGCTGAGCAGCGCGATCAGCGGACGGCTCGCCGCCGGGCCGCGCGGCGCCGCCGCGGGCGCCGCGGCTGCGCTGCTGAGCGCGGTCGTCGGCCATACGCTGCGCGGTCGCCGGCCCGGTTGGAGCGCGGCGATCTGCGAGGACGGCGTGGCGATCGCGCTGGCCTCGGCCGGCGCCTCGCGCACCGGCCACGCCACGCAGTCGACGCACTGAGCGTGCGCCGCTCTGGCAGACTCTTGCGCCGATGGCGCAGACAAACCAGGCGATAACTCCACGGCTCAGCACCGAGCTGCTGCCGGGAACCTTCCCCGGCAACCTGGACATCGAGCTGACGGAGATCACCGACGAGCACGTGCGCGGGCGCATGCGCGTGGACAAGCGCCATCTGCATCCGATGGGCTACGTGCACGGCGGCGCATGGGTCGCCTTCGCGGACACGGTCGCCGCCTGGGGAACGATGCGCCACCTGCCCGAGGGCAACGGCTTCACGACGGTCGAGCTGAAGGTCAATGTGCTCGCCTCGGCCAAGGACGGCGACGAGCTGACGGCGCTGGGCAAGCCGCTGCACGTCGGCTCGCGCACGCACGTGTGGGAGGTTCAGGTGTTCCGCGGCGAGCGTCTGGCGGCGAACTTCATCTGCACGCAGATCGTCATCTGACCGGCGCCTCGTCGCGCTCCTTGAAGAACTCCGCGCCCTCGATGCTCACGTGCGGCACGATGCGCTCGAGCCACTTGGGCATCCACCAGTTGACCTTGCCCATCAGCAGCATCAGCGCCGGCACGAGCAGGCAGCGCACGACCGTCGCGTCGAGCACCACCGCCACGGCCAGCCCGATCCCGAACTGCTTGATCGTCGGGTCGCCGTTGAGCACGAAGCTGCCGAACACGAACACCATGATCAGCGCCGCGGCGGTGATCACGCGCGCGCTCGTCACCAGGCCCGAGACGACCGAGCTGCGGTTGTCCTCGCCGGCGTGCACGTGCTCCTCGATCTGGCTGACGAGGAACACCTCGTAGTCCATCGACAGCCCGAACAGCACGGCGAACATGAACAGCGGCACATAGGAGACGATCGGCACCGGACCCTTCAGCCCGATCACGTCGGCCAGCCAGCCGTACTGGAAGATCGCCGTCAGCACGCCGTAGGAGGCGCCGATCGACAGCAGGTTCATGACTGCCGCCTGAGCCGGAATCACCGCCGTGCGGAAAGCCAGGATCAGCAGCACGAAGCTGAGCGCGATGACGACGAGGATCTGCAGCGGCAGCTTCGCCGAGATGCGCGAGGCCAGATCTATGTAGCCCGCCGTGCTGCCACCGACATCGGCCTTCATGTCGGTGCCCTTGTCGGCGCTCGGAATCACGTTCGAGCGCAGGTTTTCCACGAGGTCTGTCGTCGCTTCTTCGGCCGGCCCCTGCTTGGAGATCACGTTGAAGAACGCCGCCGTGCCGGCCTTGTCGATCTGTGCCGGCGTGACCGCGCTGACGCCGGCCGTCTGGGAGATGTCCTTCTGCAGAGCCTGCAGGCGCGGATCGGCCGCGCGCGGATCGCTCTGCGATTGCGAGGACGAGGACTTGCTCGCGGCGCTCGCGCCTGACGAGCCCGGCGAACCGGCGCTGGAGCTCGCGCCGGCAGGCGCCTTGGCCGGAGAGCCGAGCGTGACGGCGACGATCAATGGGCCGTTGATGCCGGCGCCGAAGTTGGCCGCGAGCAGGTCATAGGCTTTGCGCGCGGTCGTCGACTGCGACAGCGCGGCGGTGTCCTGCTGGCCGAGGTTCAGCGACAGCAGCGGGATCGTCAGCGGCAGCAGGATCGCCAGCGCGGCCAGCCCTGCGAGCCAGGGAAAGCGCGCGATCTCGTGCGCCCATTTGGCCCACAGGCCGTTGCGGATCTGCTGCTCGGAGGGCTGGTGGCGCACGCGCAGCGAGTTGACGTGTGGGCCGACGATGGCCAGCGTGGCCGGCAGCAGCGTGAGCGCCGCGAGCACCGCGACGACGACGGCTACGGCGGCCATGAAGCCGAGCGTGGAGATCAGCGGAATGCCTGCCACGGCGAGCGACACCAGCGCGATCGTCACGGTGCCTCCGGCGAAGAACACGGCGCCGCCCGATGTGGCTGCCGCGCGGGCGATCGACTCGTCGATCGACAGGCCGTCGCTCATGCCGCGGAAATGTCGCGTGACGATGAACAGCGCGTAGTCGATGCCGACGCCCAGACCGATCATCGTGGCGAGCGTGGGCGCGACGGTCGGCACGGTGGCGACGTGGCCGAGCATGCGGATGATCGACAGGGTCGCCAGCAGACCGACGATCGCGTTGAGGATCGGCAGCAGCATGGAGACGACCGTGCCGAAGGTCAGCGTGAGGATGATCATCGCGGCGATGATTCCGATCAGCTCGCTGGACTCGGTGGCGGGCTTGGAGACCTTCTGGCCGAGCTGGCCGCCGGTCTGCACGTCCAGGCCGGCGGCCTTCGCCGGATTGGCGCCGTCGATGATCGTCTGCACTTCTTCCTCGGACAGCGAGCCCGGGCTGACCGACAGCGTGACCGACAGGTATCCGGTGGTCTTGCTCTTGCTCAGCGCGGTGGCGCCCTGCGGCGTCAGCGGGTTGACGACCGACGCGACGTTCGGCTCCTTGGCCACGGCGGCGGTGGCCTTGTTGACCGCTTCGGCGTTCTTGGCGTCGGTCAGCTTGCCGCTTTCGGCGTGCAGCACGATCGGGCTGGAGCCGTTGGCCTGGTTGGGGAACGACCGTTCAAGCGCGCTGGTGGCGGCCTGGCTGTCGGTGCCGGGCAGCGACAGGTTGTCGTTGGTGTTGTCGCCCAGCTGATGCGACACGGCGACCAGCGCGATCGTGACGATCAGCCATACGGCGAGAACGACGAAGCGCCGTCTGATGCAGAACTTCGCGATCCCGTACAGAACCCCGGTCATGGACGGTCGCTTCCCCCTTGTGTTCGTCGCGGACGCTGCATCCTCGCTGGCCCGGCGGACACTGTCAACTCGCCGCGGGCGCTCCGGCGACGTTCTCGAATACGGCCGCCATGCCCTGCCCGCCGCCGATGCACATGGTCTCCAGGCCGTAGCGCGCGCCGCGACGGCGCATCTCGCGCAGCAGCGTCGTGAGGATGCGCGCGCCGGTGGCGCCCACGGGATGACCCAGCGAGATGCCCGAGCCATGCACGTTGACGCGCTCCAGGCCGTCGGGCAGCTGCCACTCGCCGAGCACGGCCAGCGCCTGTGAGGCGAACGCCTCGTTGAGCTCGATCAGATCCATGTCGTCGAGCGACAGCTGTGCGCGATCGAGCGCGCGTGCGGTAGCGGGGATCGGTCCGACGCCCATCGTCTCCGGAGCAACGCCGGCGACCGACCAGGAGACCAGCCGGGCGAGCGGCTGCAGCCCCAGCTCGGCCGCCTTCTCGGATGTGGTGACGATGCACACGGCCGCGCCGTCGTTCTGACCGCTGGCGTTGCCCGCCGTGACGGTCGCGTCGGCGTCGCTGCGCGACATGATCGGACGCAGCGCGGCGAGGCGCTCGAGCGTGGTGTCGGCTCGAGGATGCTCGTCGCGATCGATCACGCGCTCGCCCTTTCGCTCGGCGACGGTCACCGGCACGATCTCCTGCGCGAACGTGCCGTCCTGTTGCGCGGCGACCGCTCGTTCGTGCGAGCGCAGCGCCAGCGCATCCTGATCCTCACGCGAGATGGCGTAGTCGCGGCGGACGTTCTCGGCCGTCTCGATCATGCCGCCGGCGACTTCGTGGTAGGCGCCGCCGGCGGTCACGCGAGCCCGCGCCAGACGGTCGGCCAGCTCGACGCCGCCGCCCTTGACGCCCCAGCGCATGCCCATGGCATAGAACTCGGCCTGGCTCATGCTGTCGGCGCCGCCGGCCAGCACCAGATCGGCCGCGCCTGTCTGCACCTGCATGCAGCCCAGCGCGATGGCCTGCAGGCCCGAGCCGCAGCGACGATCCAGCTGCAGCCCGGGAACGTCGATGCCGAGGCCGGCGTCCAGCGCGGCGACGCGTCCGATCGCCGGCGCCTCGCCGTTGGCGTAGCACTGGCCGAGGATCACGTCATCGATCTGCTCGGAGGGCAGCGAGGTGCGGCGCACGAGCTCGGCGATGACGGTCGCGGCGAGCTTGGCCGGCGGCACGTCGCGGAACACTCCGCCAAAGCCGCCGACGGGCGTTCTCAGCGGTTCACAGATGACGGCGTCGCGCATGGCGCGCAGACTGCCATAAAACAAACCGCATGGTCTGTCTCATCCGCGGCGGGGTTATGGAGCGACCGAGGGTCGAGACACTGGGACCCCCGGTCGCCCTCTACCCGGATGACCTGTGGCCTTCCGCGAAGATCGTCGGCAATGCGCGGGCTGTGCTTTAGCCGCGGCTAGTGCGCGCCCGCGAATTGGCGCTGCACCAATGCGTCGATGCGCTTCGGCAGTCGGGCCTGCCGCTTGGCCCTGCGCGCCGGCGAGAGCCTGCCCGCAGCGGCCGCGCGTGCGAGCCTTGCGCCGCGTGCCTGCAGCAGCGCCGCTGTCAGGCCCGCCTGAGACTTGCCGGGCGTGGCATCGGCCACCTGCGCGAGCGTCTTTGCCGAGCCCAGCTCGGCCTTCAGCTGCGACGCGCTGAGGCCGAGATAGCTCGCAGCCACGGAGCCGACGCGCGAGGGCGTGGCGAACAACGCGGCGATGCGCGCTGCGCTGCTGCGCGCGTGGCGCGGCCCGGCGATCGGGCCGCCGGCGCGGTTGACCTCGGCGGCGATGCGCGTGGGCAGCTTCGCGGCCACTGTGGCCAGCCGCGCCTTGCGCGCCGCGACCAACGCTTCGGTCAATCCGGCGGCGGACTTGCCGCTGGTCGCATCGGCGATCTGCGCAAGCGATTTGCCTTCGGCGAGCTCGCCGGCCAGCTGCGCCGGTGAGATGCCGAGATAGCCGGCCGCGGCCGCGAGGTCGCGTGCGCGGGCGGCGTGGCGATGGGCGTGTGCGTGCCTGCGCGGGTTGCTCTGGCCGGTCGCCGACACGGCGGCGATCGAGCCGCCGGCCAGCAGGGCCGCAACGGCCGCTGCGGCAACTACCTTCTGTTTGACGCTGCGTCGCACCTTGGCCATGCTCCACCGCTTCCCTAAAGACAGCTGTCCTACGCGCTAAATGGTACGTAAAACACGCTGGCTGACAAGCAAACGCCTCGTGCCAGCGGGCAATGCGGCAGGCGTGGTCTATGGCGTGATCACCATCGGAGCGTTGATGGCGGCCGAGAGCGGACGCCACGAGTCCTATGTCGACCTGATCGCCTCGGCGGTGATCGCGACGCTGCTGTACTGGCTGGCGCACGCCTACGCCGACCTGCTCGGACGCCGCCTGGCGACCGGCGAACCGCTCACGGCCGCGACGCTCGCGCGCGCGCTGGCGCACGACTGGGCGATCGTGCGTGGCGCGGCGCTGCCGCTGTTGGCGCTGGTGATCGCTTGGATCGTCGGCGCCAGCCAGGAAGCCGGACTGACGGCCGCGCTGCGCACGGCCGTCGTGACGGTGGTCGTGTTCGAGGTGATCGCGGGCATGCGCGCCAAATCGACGCCGGGAGAACTGCTGCTCAAGGCCGCCGTCGGCGTGACCATGGGCCTGGCGATACTGGCGCTCAAGGGCATCCTGCGCTGAGCCGCGCGCCGCGCGCCGTCGCGCGCTCAGTGGCAGCTCGCATCGCGTCGCGCGCGTCTGGCGCTGACACCGCTCGCGCCCGGCCTGACGGTTGCCTGTAGACAAAGCAATGCGAACCTGAAACGATCCTGACAGCCGGACTCTGTGCGATGATCCAATTCACAGATCAATTCTGGGGGATCGAATGTCAAGGATGCAGACCGATCGAGGCGGCGCCGGCAAGGCGCCGACTCCGCTGTATGAACGCCTGCCGCACGGCCCGCACCGCTTGAGTGCCGAGGCGGTGCTGCGCAACCAGCGCACGCGCATGCACGGAGCAATGGTGGAGGCCGTGGCGATGCACGGCTACGAGCGCACGAGCGTCAAGCAGGTGGTTGGCCTGGCGGGCGTCTCGCGGCGCTCCTTCTACGAGCAGTTCGCCAACAAGCAGGAGTGCTTTCTGGCGACATACGACCTGATCGCCATACGCGGCGCCGGACGCGTCGGCGCGGCCTATCGCGACGCGCGCGGCGACACCGAGCAGCGCATGCAGGCGGCGTTCGGCGAGCTCGGCAAGGCGATCAGCGACAACTGGAACAGCGCCAACCTGGCGATCCTCGAGGCGCCGAAGGTCGGCGCGGCTGGGCTGCTGCGCCTGCGCCGCGCCTCGGCGACGTTCGAGCAGATGCTGGCGGGCTGCTTCGAGCACGGCTCGGCGCCGAGCCCGCTGCCGGCGCCGGTGATCCGCGGCATCGCCGGCGGGCTGCACGCAGCGCTGTCGAACTGCCTGCGCGAGGGCACAGCCGACGCGGCGCCGCGGGTCACCGAGGAGATGTTCCGCTGGACGCTGCTGTTTCAGACGCCGGCGGCCAAGCAGTTGGCCGAGCGACTGTCCGAGCGGGCGCACGCGGCGCTTGCGCAGGGACGCAAGGCGCCCGGCGACGCGCGCCGCCGCTCGGCGGCGGCCGGGCGAGTCGACGATCGCGAGCGCCTGCTCGAGCAGGCGCTGCGTCTGGCGGTGGTCGAGGACTACCGCGAGCTGAGCGCGCCGCAGATCGCCGACGCGGCGGGAGTGTCGATCGACGCCTTCTTCGAGCTGTTCGACGGCAAGCAGGAGTGCTTTCTGGCCGCGCTGGACATGCTCGGAGAGGAGCTGATGGCGCTGGCGACCGACCCGGGCCTGCGCTCGGAGGACTGGCCCAACGCCGTGCGCCGCACGATCGGCGAGATGATGCGCTTTCTGGCCGAGCGGCCGATCTACGCGCAGACGATCGCCGGCGGCGTGTACGCGGCCGGCCCGGAGGCGATCGAGCGCAACGTGCGCTTGGCGCAGGGCATCGCCGGGCGCCTCACCGACGGCGCGCCGCGCGATGCACACTCCAAGCTGGTCGTGCAGGGCGTCGCGGGAGCGCTGTCGCACACGGTGCGCTGCCAGGTGGCCAGCGGGCAGATCCAACTGCTGTCGGTGCTGGCCGACTACCTCTCCTACATCGTGCTGGCGCCGTTTCTCGGCGCCGAGCAGGCGGCGTCGCTGGTGATCGAGCCGCTCTAGCGAAAGGCCGGGCGGCGCGGTCAGCTGCGTCTTTTGCGCTGCAGGCGTTCGGCGAGGTAGGTCAGCACGATGCCGAACAGCACGGAGACGACGATGACGACGATCAGCGGCGCATGAGTCGATGCGAAGACGTAGCTGACCTTGACTTCGTTGAGGTTGAAGACTGCGAACAGCGTGACGAGGATTGCCAGCACGACGAGCGCGGCGGTGCGCGCCATCTCGCGCTGGCTGCGCTTGTCTGGGCCGGTGTGACCGGTCGACTGACCTTTGCCGGGGATCTGCGCTGAGCTGGACATCTCTACGCTCGATGCTACTCCGTGGCGCACCTGTCGAGTGGGCGGGACGTGCGGCTAGGGCTGCGCGCCGCGCAGCTCGTCGGCGACCCACGCGCAGCCGACGGACAGATCCTCGACGCCGAGCGCGGCGGCGACGTTGAGCGCCATGCCGTGGCGGAAGAAGTCGTCCAGGCGCTCGGCGTCTGCGCCTGAGAGCTCGCGCGCGAGCTCGACCAGCTCGGCAAAGCGCCGGCGCACGCAATCGCGCACGACGTCGTCGTCGCAGGCCGCGTAGGACTGGTGCTGCAGCATCAGGTAGTCGCGATCGCCGAGCAGCATCTGCTTGTAGGCGCGGCCCATGGCGTCGAGCGCGTCCTCGCAATCGGCGTCGGCACGTCCCTCGGCGTACTCGGCGGCGGCGCGCCGAAACGTCTCGGCGACACGCTCGAAGCCGCGCTGCAGCGCGGCGAGGAACAGGTCGCGCTTGCTCGGAAACAGGCTGAAGACGTAAGGCTGAGCGACGCCGACGCGCCGCGCGATGCGCTCGACGGGCGTGCCGTGCAAGCCACCGTGGGCGAACTCGTGCGCGGCGGCGGCGATCAGCTCCTCGCGGCGCTCGGCGGCGGGAACGCGCCGGCGCGCGGTCTTTGTGGCGGCATTCACACGTTGCTTCCTACCACGGCCGGCTCGCGAGCGCCAGCGAACGTCGCGCCGGGGTGCAGCTCAACGTGTGCGTCGTTCTCTATATACGGCCGTTCGGCCGCTCGGATCGCATCGATGGGGTGCGCGGCGGGTTGGTATCGCGCATGGCTCAGGTGAGCATGCGCAGGCGAGGAGCGCGAGGTCGCGCGACGAATACAGTGCAGAAGATGCGAAGACCGACCCGACAGACGATCGTGCCGGCGCTGTGCTTGTGCGCAGCTCTGCTGCTCTCGGCCTGCGGCTCGGGAACGAAGACGGTGACGAAGGCCAGCGCACCGCCGCTGACGCAGTCGACGGCGACGCAGACGCAGCCGACCACGACGCAGAAGACGAGCACGCAGACGACGCCGACGCAGACGACCAGCACGAGCACGTCGACGCGCTCGACGACGACGCGCGCGGCGCCGGAGCCGGCGTTCACGCAGAACGCAAGCAAGACCGAAGGGCTCAGCGCGGCGTCGGCGACCGTTCGCGCAAAGGGCTTCACGCCCAACGACCCATACGACTACCACGCAGACCAGGCGCTGCGCGTGCTGGTGGGCACCCGCACGGGCTCCGGCGACGGCTACGGCCAGCAGGCGTTCTTCTTCGTCAACGGTCGCTACATCGGTACCGACACCAAGGACACCAGCGCGACGGTCAAGGTGGTGTCCCAGAGCGACACCGAAGTGACGCTCGGCTATCCGCTGTATCGCAGCAGCGACCCGCTGAGCAGCCCCAGCGGCGGCGAAGCGCGCGTGACGTTCGCGCTGAACAACGGCAGGCTCACGCCGCTCGGCAAGATCCCGCCGGCTAACTCCAGCGGCCTCAGCCGCCAGTAGGACGTCGCGGGCGCGTGCGCGGATCAAGCGGACCGTGGTCGGCAAGTTCGTAAGGTGAGAGCCAGCGAACTGTCCAGACTGCGAGGAAGGGATTTGCGATGAGCGTAAAGATCGAGGGCCGCGCGGAGGAGCTGCTGCGCGCGAAGAACTTCTGCCACGTGGCGACCAAGAACGCGGACGGCACGATCCACGGCACGCCCGTGTGGGTCGATGTGCAGGACGGCAAACCGGTGCTGAACACGGCCGAGGGACGCGTCTGGCCCACCAATCTCGAGCGCGACCCGCACGTGACGCTGACGGTGCAGAACATGCAGAACCCGTACGAGTACCTGGAGATCCGCGGGACGGTTGCCGAGCGCACACACGATGGTGCGGATGAGCACATCGACATGCTCGCGAAGAAGTACATGGACGCCGACAGCTATCCGCTGCGCCAAGAGGGCGAACAGCGCGTGATCATTCGCGTGGACGCCGATCGCGCGAAGGTCTTCGGAAGCTGAGCCGCGGGCTCCGGCTTCGACGACCCGGTCTACACACGCCGCAGCAGGCGCCGCCACAACGACGGCCGGCGCGGCTGCGCGCGCAGCCACTCGTCGTGCAGCACCAGCCGGCCGTCACGCCGCGCGGCGAGCACGCACTGCGTGTGGGCGTGACGGCGACGCCGCGAGTCGCCTTCGGGCGCGATCAGCATATGCTCGCTGAGCGCGGGTAGATGATGACCACAAAACGGACAGCGATACGTCGCCGGCTTTCGATTCGCCGCACGGCGCACGGTCCACCATGGGGCGGGCGTAAGCCGGGACACGGCTCCATTGTCGCGCCGCTGACGGCAACGTTGGCGGCGACGGTCGCGGTAGGGCTCGGTGTGGCGTTCGCGCGAGCCGGGCGTCAGCGACGCGCGCAGGGCGAGCGGCTCGCGCGCAGCCGGCGCTTTGCGCTGCTGGGCGACGAGCGTGTCGGCGAGGGTCTGCGGCGTATGGCGCTGGGGCAGTTGGAGCTGGCCATCGATTCGTTGGATGGGCGCGACACCAGCTTGTCGCCGCAAGAGCGGGTGCACGAGGCGCGCAAGGCGCTGAAGCGCCTGCGCGCGCTCTTGCGGCTGGTCAAGGACGAGATCGGCGAGCAGGCCTACTCGCGTGAGAGCGCGGTCGTGCGCAGCGCGGGCAAGCGCCTGTCGCAGGCGCGCGACGCCGAGGTGCTGCTGCACACGCTCGACGACCTGGTCGAGCGCCAGCCGAAGGCGCTGGGGCGCCGGCGCGGCGTGCAGCGACTGCGCGCACGGCTGGCACATGAATGCGAGGGCGCCGCCGAGCTGGCGCTCAGCGAGAGCACGGCGCATCCGGGGCTGCAGGACGACCTGAGCGCGATGCGCGGCCGCGTGGCCGCCTGGGAGCTGGCCGAGCCGGGGGGCATCGAAGCGATCGAGCCGGCGCTCGAGCGTTTGTACAGAAGCGGGCGGCAGCGCATGCGCCGCGCGGAGCGCGCCGGCGGACCGGGCGGGCGCAGGCTGCACGAGTGGCGCAAACGCGTCAAGGACCTGCGCTACGCGGCCGAAATGCTGCAGCGCAAGCAGGAGCCGGCGGGAAAGCGCCTGCGCGATCGCGTGGGTGCCGAGCCGGATAAGCGCGAACGCAAGCGCGCGAAGAAGGCCAAAGCGAAGTTCATCGCTCAGGCGGCGCGGCGGGCCGACGATCTCGGCGAACTGCTCGGCCAGGAGCACGACCTGATGGTCCTGGCGCAGCGCGTGCGCGCCGAAGCGAAGGCCACGCGCGCCTCGGGTGCACCCGGCCCGGGCACGCGCAAGGCGTTGTTGAAGGCGATCGCCAAGCGGCGCCGGCGCCTGCGCAAGCGAGCGCTGCGCGACGGCGCGCGCCTGTACCAGCGCAAGCCGAAGAGCTTCGTGCGCCGCGTGCGCGCAGCGCAGACGCTGGCTCTGCTCAGTCGACGCTGAGAATGGTCAGCTCGCGCGTGCCTTTGGGCAGCGCGACCGACGCCTTGTCGCCCTGCGCGCGACCGAGCAGCGCCACGGCAACGGGCGATTCGGCGGAGAGCTTGCCCTCGGCGGGCGCGGCGTCGTGGGAGCTGACGATGCGCCAGGTCTGCTCTACGCCGTTCTGATCGCGCACGTGCACCGATGAGCCGAAGCCGACCAGGCCGCCGGCCGAGGCGGCGGTCTCCTCGACGATCACAGCTTCGGCGATGCGCTCGCGCAGGCGCGCGATCTTGGTCTCCAGGTGCGCCTGCTCGTTCTTGGCGTCGTGGTACTCGGAGTTCTCCTTCAGGTCGCCCCATTCGCGCGCCGTCTTGATGCGCTCGGCGATCTCGCGACGGCCGTCGCCCTCCAGCGCGGCGAGCTCTGAGTGCAGCTCGGCCAGCCCGTCGGCGGTCATCATGTTGGCGGCATCGGACACGGCGCTGAGACTATCGCTTGACGGCGTGCGCTCAGAAGTAGGTGCTCGGCGGAGAAGCGAGCAGCGCATAGATCTGCACGATGGCGGCCTGATAGAGCAGCTGCGCGGAGGCTGGCGAGCCGGCCACGAACAGATCGTCTGACAGGCGCAGGTTCTGCCAGGCGTAGTCGACGTAGGCCTGGGCCAGCTTGGGGCCGGGCGGGTCGTGTGTGACGGAGTCCAGGTAGAGGACGTTGCGGAAGTAGATGGACGGGAAGAAGGGATTCTCGGCGCCGAGGCGCTGCGGGGTGAAGTAGGCGCGCGCGAGCTGCGCGGTCTGGCGCGCCTGGTAGAGGTAGCCGGAGTTGCCGGTGCTCTGGTAGAGCAGCGTGCCGGCGCCGATCATCACGCCCTGGTTGTAGCTCCAGTAGGTGTAGTCGACGACGCCGTGCGGACGGATGTGGTCTGCGTACAGGCCATTCGGCTGCAGCAGGCACGTGCGCACCCAGTTGTAGGCGCCTTCGGCGAACTGCAGGTACTGCACGTTGCCGGTGATCCGGTAGAGCTGCGCCGCGAGCTCGACGGCGGGTCCCGTGGTGATCGTATTGCGATCGGTGTTTTCGGCGTTGTTGGAGAAGGGGATGCCGCCAGGGCAGGCGAGACTCTGGTCGGTCGAGAAGCCGGCCATCTCGAAGGCCATGATGCCCTCGGCATAGCCGAGCGCGCCAGGATCGTGCGTGCGTTTGTAGATGCGCGCCATCTCGATGCCGATCCAGTCGTTGTCGTCGTAGTACTTGGCGCCGCCCGGGCCGGTCGGTGGCGCGGCCGTGCCGTCGAAGGCGGCGAGCGTACTCGTGTAGGTGCCTTCCGGCGCGCCCGAGTTGTTCGTGTCGAGGTAGTTGCGCACGCCGATCAGGCGGGCGTGCACTTCCGGCGCCAGCGAGATTGGCAGGCCGGGGACGTTGCTCATGCTGACGGTCGCCGCGAAGGCCTGCGAGAACGGCCACAGAAACGAGAACGGTTCGCCCTCGTAGAGGCCGGAGCCGCGAATGTAGTAGTAGCGCTGCATCGCTTCGAAGGCACGCAGTGCGCGTGCGGGGTTGCCCTGCAGCACGGGCTTCTTCGGCTTGCCGCTCTTGCGCTTTGTCGCGGCGCCGGTGGCCAGCGGCGAGCGGCGCGGGTGGCTGAACGGTCGCGAGACGCCGCGAGGGTAGTTCGAGGCGGCCGCGCCGCGGCGCAGCGCCGGCGCGCGCTTGGCGCCCCGCTGCGCGGTACTTGCCTGGGCGAGCGTGGCGAACGCGAGCGCGCCGAGCAGGGCGAGCGCCAGGCAGTACGCGATCGCCGGCGCGGTCCTGGGCGTGACGCGCGCGGGGGCGGCTGTGCGCGCGGTCTGTTGCACGGTTTGGCAGAGCATCGACTCAGCAAGCAGAACAGACGGGGCGGCCATTCGATTTGGTATACGCATGGCCGGGTGTCCTGCGACTACACCACGGTGGGGCACGTTACGGCCGACGTGATGGCCGACGGGTCGCGCCGCCCGGGCGGGGGCGCCTTCTACAGCGCGCTGCAGGCGTCGCGCCTGGGCTGGCGCGCGCGTATTGTCACGCGCGGCGCCGTTGCGGACATCGAACAGCTGCTGGCGCCGTATGGCGCCGAGTTCGAGCTGGAGGTGCAGAGCGCACCGAGCACGACGGCACTGGCCACGTCGCCCGAGCCGAGAGGGCGCGGCCTGCGGCGCCAGCGCATGCTGGCGTGGGCGGGCGCGATGGACGAGCCGACGGTCGACACGCGCGTGCTGCACGTCGCGCCGGTGGCGCGCGAGACCGGCGCACGCTGGCGCGGGCGTGCCGACTTCGTAGGGCTGACGCCGCAGGGCCTGGTGCGCACCTGGGCGAGTCTCGGCGCGCCCGTGCTAGCGCGGGCGCTGGATGGCGCGCTAGTGCCCGAGCGCTGCGACGCGGTCGTGATCAGCTCGGCCGAGCGCGACAGCTGTGCGGCGCTGCTGCGCGAGGCGGAGGCGGGCGGCGGCTCGCAGCGTGGGCCGCTTGTGGCCGTGACCGACGCCGACGGCCCGACGCAGCTGCTGCTCGGCGGCGGGGACAGCGCGTTCGTGCCGGTTCCGCGCGTTGCGCAGGCACGCGACGACCTCGGCGCCGGCGACGTGTTCGCGGCGGCGTTCTTCGTGGCGCTGGCCGAGGGCTCGACGCCGCAGCGCGCGGCGACCTTCGCGAGCGCGGCGGCGGCCGTGCGCATCGCCGGCGAGGGGCCTTCGGCGATCGGCGACCGCGCGGCGATCCTGGCGCGCGTCGACGCCGTCGCCTAGCTGTAGTTCCCAGCCACGTTCGTCAGGTCGCGTAGGCGAGCACCGGGCGGCCTGTGGCTGAGCGAGCCGTGTGGTCGCCTGAAGTTGTAGTGGCTCAGCCAGCCGGGTAGCGCTGCGGCGCGCTCGGCTGAGCTGCC
>DATARK010000103.1:0-51659 GCA_036264175.1 Solirubrobacteraceae bacterium | reverse complement strand
GGCAGCTCAGCCGAGCGCGCCGCAGCGCTACCCGGCTGGCTGAGCCACTACAACTTCAGGCGACCACACGGCTCGCTCAGCCACAGGCCGCCCGGTGCTCGCCTACGCGACCTGACGAACGTGGCTGGGAACTACAGCTAGTAGTCGCTCGGTAGCGTTTTGCGCGCCGCTTCGATCGTCTCCATCGCCGGCTTCGGGCCGATGTACGGAGCCAGCACGATAAACGTCAGCTGGTCGACCAGCCGCGGCAGCTGGCGCACGCGGTCGTGCGCCGTGTAGCTGGAGACGATCCCCCACATCGCACCCGTCACCGCTTCGCGCGCCACCAGTGGACCGCGGCGCGCCTCCGGGCCGAGCTCGTCGAGCAGTTTGGTGAAGTCTTCGATCGAGCGCGTCATGCGCCCGACCATGCCCGGGCCGACGTCGAAGATGTCGATGAAGGCCAGGCGGCTGAGCGCCTCGTGCGCGGCGAAGTACTCGACCAGCGCGCGCACCGCCGCGTGCACAGCCTCGGGCCATGTCGAGGCAGTCAACATCGAGCGTTTGACCGCCTCCATCGCGTCGGCCACGAACTCGTCGAGCACCGCCAAGAAGCACGCCTCCTTGTTGGCGAACTGCTTGTGGAAGGCCTCCGTGGATATTCCCGCGAACTGCGCGATCTGCGGATCGCTGAGACCCGCGTAGCGCTCGTCCATCGTCAGATGCACCAGCGCGCTCATCGACCGAGCACGCCTGTCGTCGCGCGCCAGGAACGCAGCCGGTTCGGGCTCGACGGGCTCGGGCATGACAAGGCCCGAAACGTTTAGGCGCTTGGCCAGAGGCGAACGGTAGGACTCGATCCAGTCGAGAACCTCGTCGGCCAGCGTGCGCAGCTCCTTCTCGCGGCCCTCGTACATGCGCATGAAGGCGACGTGGCGAATGCCCGCGACGAGCGCCTTGACCGTCATCGGCGAGAGCTCTTCGCCGTTGGGGTCGGCCTGGAAGGCCATCGCCACGACGCGCTCGAACGTAGTCGCCGCCAGCGCCATGCGCGGGCGCACGTTCGGACCGACGCCGAGCGAGTCCACGAGCACCAGACGCGGGCCGTTCGGCGCACCGGCGATGTCGTCCAGCAGCGAGCGGCACGCGCCGTGTACGCGATTGGCCCAGCCGCGCTCTTGCGACCACCCGTCGAGCATCACCTTGCGCGAGCGCGCCACGACGATGTCGTACGTCGACAGGAAGCACGCTTCCTTGTTGGCGAACTGCTCGTAGAAGGCGCGGCGCGAGACTCCGGCCAGCCCGATCACGTCGGCGACCGTCGTCTTCGCGTAGCCGCGTGCAGCGACCGCCTCGATCATCCCCCCGTACATCCGCGCGCGCTGGTTGCGCGCTACGTCCTCACGTGACATCCCGTTAGGACCGTGAGGAAGCCTGCGGTAGATCGGTGAAGGCCCCCTGTGAGTTTCACTCATCCCCACGATTCGCGACATTAGACGATCCTCCCTGGAAACGCAAGTCTACTTTATTTTCCCGGTCGATTCTTTATACCGGAATGAGTTCGGCCCTTCCATGAATGTCTCTCGCAACCGATGAGGCGAACGATGGTCCGTTTCAGCGGCCAGTCGATTCGAGCGTCTCAGCGGCGCGCAGCCGCGCGAGTGGCCCTCAGGCGCTCAGCGTGAGCCGGCGCGGGCCGGGGCTGAAGCCCAGCTCCAGCAGCGTCGCCGCGAGTGGCGAGGAGATCGCCGGCTCGCCGTCGATCCGCTCGAGCGACAGCTTCGGCACACGCCCGGCGCGCACCGCCTCGGCGAGCGCGCGCAGGCCCTCCTGCACCGCGTCGACCTCGCCGTCGCGCACGTCGGCGAGCGTGAGCAGGCCGCGCCCGCCGCGCTCCACGTACAGCGCCGGCTCGTCGGCGACCGACACCACGTAGGCGCCTGCCACGCGTGATGGACGGCGCTCCTGCCCCTCGCGTTTGGGCCAGGAAAGCGCCGCGCCATAGGGCTGTGCGGGGTCCGCGGCGGCGAGCACGCGGGCGCGTGGGCCCTCGGCGGTGGAGCCCGTCGGCCCGGCCGCGGGCCCGCGCGCCGAGCGCAGCCGCTCGACCGCCCCGTCCAGCGCGAATTGTGCCCCGCCCATGCCCTCCAGAAAATAGCCGCGGCGACAGATCCCGAGCGTCTCCAGGTTCGACAGCGTGTCGTAGAGCATCGCGAAGCCGCCCTTGATGCCCTCCGCCAGCACCTGCTCGCGCGTGACGATGCCGTAGCGCTCCAGCAGCAGCTCGGCCAGCGCGCGGCGGCGCTCGGGGCCGGTTGCGGAGGCGGTGGCCGAGGAGCCGTTGGCGGCCGGCGCGGCCGTACGGAAGATCGGCTCGGTCAGCCCCCAGCGCCCCTGCACCTGCGACTGTGCGCCCGTGCGACGCGAGCCGAAGCGCCGGACGGATGTTCGACGCTGCGAGCGGCTCGCCGCGCGCGCTAGCGACAGATGCGGCGCACGCAGAGGAGCCCACGCGTCGTTTGTCGCCTCGCCCGCCCACACCAGATCCCACAGCGCCTCGCGCAGCGCCTCCGCCGGCAGGTCGAGCTCGGCGATCAGATCGCTGAAGAAGCACGGCGTGCGCAGACGCTCGCGCAAAAGCTCGTGCTCGGGGGTGTCCGTCGACTTCGCGCCGGCGCCCGAGGCACGGCGCTCGTTGATCGACGGCGGGCCGATCAACGGCGCGTCCTCGCGGAAGTACAGCGCCACGCGCCCCGAACGCCCGAGCGGGCCCGCGCCCACCCACACCAGCTCGCCGCTGGAGCACAGCATGTCCAGCCACGACGGCGAGTACGCGCCAGTGCGTCGCGGCAGCACGTCGCGCTCCCAGATCTCCGCCGGCAGCGCCAGGCCCTGCAGCGGCACGAGCACTTCGCGCAGGCGGTCGATGCCCGCGCCTGCGGGCGAGTGACGGTCGACGCCCTGCCACGACGGCAGAAACGCCGCCAGCGCGCGCTGGTCGGCCGGCTCGATCTCCTTGCGCAGCGCCGCCAGCGAGGCGCGGCGCAGGCGGCGCAGCACCTCCACGTCGCACCACTCGCGCCCGCTGCCGCCCGGACGCAGCTCGCCACGCACGATCTCGCCGTCGCGCTCGAGCTCGCGAAGCACCGCGCCGGCGTCGACGCCGTAGCGCTCGCGCAGCTCGTCGCTCGTGAACGGGCCGTGCGTGCGTGCGTAGCGCGCCACGAGCACGCGCAGCGCGTCGGGCACGTCGGCGAGGAACGCTTCCGGCAGGCCGCCGGGCGGCGCCGCAGACAGCGCGTCGCGATACAGCCCGGCCTCGTCGGCGGCGACCCAGCGCTGCTCGCCGCCGACGCGCAGGCGGATCGCGCGGCGTTCGCGCTCCAACTCGGCCAGCAGCGGCTCGGCCTCCACGCCCGCGAACACGCGTGCGGCGATCTCCTGCGCATTGAGGTCGCCGACGTGGCGCAGCACGTCGTGCAGGCCGTCGCGTCCGGTCGCCTGCGTGATCTCCGAGCGGTGCTGCAGGTCGTCCTCAACGCGCTGCAGCGCATCGGGATCGAGCAGCTCGCGCAGCTCCTCCTGGCCGAGCAGCTCGCGCAGCAGGTCGCGATCCAGCGACAGCGCCGCCGCGCGGCGCTCGGCGTTCGGCGTGTCGCCCTCGTACATATACGTCGCCACGTAGTCGAACAGCAGCGACGAGGCAAACGGCGAGGCCGTCGGCGTCTCGACCTCGACCAATGCGACCTCGCGCGCGTGTAGAGAACGCAGGAGCGCTTCCAGGCCCGGCACGTCGAGCACGTCGCGCAGGCACTCGCGGTAGGTCTCCAACACGATTGGGAAGTCCGCGTAGCGGCGCGCGACCTCCAGCAGGTTCTGCGCCTTCAGCCGCTGCTGCCACAGCGGCGTGCGTTTGCCCGGATACGCGCGCGGGATCAAAAGCGCGCGCGAGGCGTTCTCGCGAAAGCGCGCGCCGAACAGCGCCGAGCCGCCGAGCTCGGCGGTGATCTGCGCCTCGACCTCCTCGGGCTCCAGCATGATCAGCTCGGCCGCCGATGGCAGCGCCTCGGCTTCGTCGGCGTCGAGATCGGGCAGGTGCAGCACGATGCCGTCGTCGGAGGTGATCGCGTCGGCCTCCAGGCCCATGCGCTCGCGAATCCGCGCGGAGATCGCCAGGCCCCAAGCCGAGTGCACGCGCCCGCCGAACGGCGACAGCACGCACAGGCGCCAATCGCCGATCTCGTCGCGAAAGCGCTCCAGCACGATCGTGCGCTCGCTCGGCAGCACGCGCGTCGCCTCCTGTTGCTCGCGCAGGTAGGCCAGCAGGTTGCGCGCCGCGCGCTCGTCCAGGTCGTAGTCGCGCTGCAGCGTCTCCGGCTCCTGCTCGACCGCCCAGCGCGAGAACTCGCCGATCGCCTCGCCGAGCTGCTTGGGCCGCCCGATCGTGTCGCCCTTCCAGAAAGGCACAGCGCCTGGCGCGCCGGGTGCCGGCGTGACGATCACGCGGTCGCGGCCGATTTCCTCAATGCGCCAGGCCGACGCCCCGAGCAGGAACGTCTGTCCGGGCCGTGCCTCGTAGACCATCTCCTCGTCGAGCTCGCCCACGCGCCGGCCGTCGGGCAGCGTCACCGCGTACAGCCCGCGGTCGGGAATCGTGCCGGCGTTGGCCACCGCCAGTTGGCGCGAGCCCTTGCGCGCGCGGATCGTGCCGGCGACGCGATCCCACACGATGCGCGCGCGCAGCTCGCCGAAGTCTTTGGACGGGTAGCGCCCGTCGAGCATGTCCAGCACGTTCTCCAGCAGCTCCAGCGACAGCTCCGAGTAGGAGTGGCAGCGCGTGACCAGCGCGTGCAGCTCGTCGACGGCGATGGCATCCGGTTCGGCTGAGACGACGATCGCCACGACCTGCTGCGCGAGCACGTCCAGCGCGTTGCGCGGCACCACCGTCGGCTCGATCAGCCCTTCGTGCATGCGCCGAGCGACGACCGCGCACTCCAAGAGATCGCCGCGGAACTTGGGAAAGATGCGCCCGCGGCTGACCTCGTCCACGCCGTGCCCCGCGCGGCCGATGCGCTGCAGGCCGCGCGCGACCGACTTCGGCGACTCGATCTGCAGCACCAGGTCCACCGCGCCCATGTCGATGCCCAGCTCCAGCGAGCTCGTCGCCACCAGGCACGGCAGCTGTCCCGCCTTGAGCAGCTCCTCGACCTTCGTGCGCTCCTCGCGCGCCAGCGAGCCGTGGTGCGCCCGCGCGATCTCCAGCGGCACGACCGGGCCGTCGCCGCCGGCCGGCGGCTCCGCCGCGCGAACGCCCGAGCCGCCGGAGGCGGACTCTTCATCCTTTTCGGCCTGCTGCTTGCCCGCCAACTCGTTCAGGCGCAGAGCCACGCGCTCGGCCGAGCGGCGGTTGTTGACGAACACGATCGTCGAGTTGTGCGCCTGCACCTGCGCGAGCAGCTCGGGGTAGATCGCCGGCCAGATCGAGCCACGCGTGGACTCGCCGCCCGCGACCGGCTCCAGCGGATCGGCGCTCGCGTCGACCGGGCCGTTTGGTTCAGTCATCGACTCCACCGGCACCTCGATGCGCAGGTCCAGCTGCTTGCGATGGCCGGCGTCGACGATCGTCACCTCGCGACGCGGCCCGACCAGGTAGCGGCCGATCTCCTCCAGCGGATTCTGCGTCGCGCTCAGGCCGATGCGCTGAACCGGCCGGCCGGCCTGCTTCTCCAGGCGCTCCAGCGTCAGCGCCAGATGCGAGCCACGCTTGGTCGCCGCGACCGCGTGGATCTCGTCGACGATCACCGCCTCGGCGCCGCTCAGCATCTCGCGCGCCTGCGAGGTGAGAATCAGATACAGCGACTCCGGCGTCGTGATCAGAATGTCCGGCGGTTTGCGCGCCATCGCCGCGCGCTCCTTCTGCGGCGTGTCGCCCGTGCGAATGCCCACCGTCACGTCGTCCGCGCCGATGCCGCGCAGCGGCGTGCGCAGGTTTCGCTCGATGTCGTAGGCCAGCGCCTTCAGCGGGCTGACGTAGACGACGCGCACGCCCGGCGCGCGCTCATCCGTCGAATCAGACGTCGCGTTGGGCGCCACCTCGCGCGGGCCCGTCTTCTCGACGCTGAGGCGGTCCAGCGCCCACAGGAACGCCGCCAGCGTCTTGCCCGAGCCGGTCGGCGCCGACAGCAGCACGTTGTCGCCGGCGGCGATCGCCGGCCAGGCCTTCGTCTGCGCGGGCGTCGGCGCCTCGAAGGCCTGCTCGAACCAGTCGCGCACGCGCGGGCTGAAGCTGGAAAGAGACACGCTCTGAGGCTAGCGAGAGCCGACGGCCGGCGAACACGACAACTGTCTGTCGACATTTGGTCTGCAATGCGAGACAGTCGTATGCATGAGCTCGCCTCCCGCACGCTTTGCCGAGAACCTGCGCCGCCACCGCGAACTCGCCGGGTTGACGCAGATGCAGCTGGCCAACGCCAGCGACCTGCATCCGGACGAGGTCGGCAAGCTCGAGCGGCGCGAGCGAACGCCGCGGCTGGACACGATCGTCGCGCTTTCGCGCGCGCTGGGCATGGCGTCGGTGGAGGAGCTGGTGGAGGGCGTCGGCTGATGGCACCCCAGCGCTCGCCCGCGGCCCAATCGAAGTGTGAGAGACAGTTCTCGCTAAGTCCGATTAGCGGAACTTCATGCTTTTTTACCCGACAATCACGAAGCGCGCCGCGTTTCGCACAACAGACGGTCGGCCAGAGAATTGGTTGTAGATCGGCGGCCTGATGAGGACTACGATCCTAGGCATGGAGCACGACTTGAGCACCTCGCTCTCTGTGCGCGCTCACCGACAATGGACGCCGCTGGCACGGGCGCTCACGGCTGTCGGCGATCATTGGACGCTGCTGATCGTCTTGGCGCTGTCGGGCGAGAGGCTCCGCTTGAGCGTTCTGCGCGCGCGTCTCCCGGGAATAAGCTCAGGCGTGCTCGACCACCACCTCAACCAGATGATCGCACTCGGCCTCGTGTCGCGCGAGCGCTTCCGCGAAATGCCGCCGCGTGTGGAAGTCGAACTGACCGACAGCGCCGCCAAGCTCGTCCCGATCGCCGCGGCGCTCGCGCGTTGGGCCATGCGCTACGAGTGGCCGGCGCCCGAAGATCGCACGCAGGTTCGCGCCGACGCGATCCTGCGCCAGCTGCCGGCCCTGCTCGAAGAAGCCCGCGCACTGCCCGACGGCATAGTCGAGTTCGTCGTGCTCCCGAGTGAGGTTCATCGCTTCGAGGTCTCCGACGGTCTGCTGCGAGTCGCGGCTGACTCGGCGGCCGTCGCGGCGGCTCGCGTCGAAGGCGACGACGCAGCCTGGATCGCCGCGCTGGGCCCCGGCGCCGATTGCTCGGGTCTGAGCTTCTCCGGCAAGCGCACCAACGCCAAGCGCCTGCTCGACGCGCTGCCCTGCAACGCCAGCGCTTAGAGCAGGTTCTCAGCCCGGCCTTCACGGACGCCGCCGCCGGGCGAGAGCTGCGGCGCCCGCGGAGACCCGGCATCGAGGGGTGACGCCTCGATCTCGCCTCGAGCATCGTCGGAGAGGGAATAACGATGCCCAAGTCTGCATGCCCCCTTCTGGAGAGAATTCGCCCCGCGGCCCGTTCGCGCGCCACCGCGATATTCCGCTTTGCACGCTACTTCTACATATGCGCCGCTGCCACACCCGTTTCCCACTCGCGACCGGCACGGACACGCCGCGCGCGCCGCCATAGACTGCATGCAGATGGGCAACAGAGCATCGCTTCGATGAGCGCGTCCGCCGCCGGCACCGAGTCAAAGCCGCTCGCGCGCGATTCCGCTCGGCAGACCGGCGTGCTGCCCGCACAGCGCCTGCGCGAGGCAATTGACAACGAGTGGCTCGTCGCGGGCGAGTGGCGCATCCCCAGCGAGTCGGTGCAGCCGGCCAGCGTCGACCTGCGCTTGGGCGAGCGCGCCTGGGCGCTGCGCTGCAGCTTCTTGCCCGACAGCGACTCGACCGTCGAGCAGAAGGCGCAGGATCTGGCCTTCGAAGAGATCGATCTGCGCGACGGCGCCACGCTGGAGCGCGACCGGCCCTATCTCGTGCCCCTGGTCGAGGAGCTGAGGCTGCCCGCTGGCGTGCGCGCCAAGGCCAACCCCAAGAGCTCCACCGGGCGCCTGGACGTGTTCACGCGCGTGCTCACCGACCGCAACCACCGTTTCGACGAGATCTCAGCCGGCTACCACGGAAAGCTCTACCTGGAGGTCGTGCCCCGCACGTTCGCGATTCGCGTGAAGACCGGCCTGGCGCTCAACCAGGTGCGCCTGATCGACGGCGACGGACGTCTGGCAGACCGCGAACTGCTCGACCTGCACGGCCAGGTGCCGCTGCTGTTTCGCGACTCCCAGGCGCTCGCGCCCGGCTCGCTGTCGCTCGGCGACGGACTGTTTCTCAGCCTCGACGCCTCCGGCGGCCCGGAGAGCACCGTGGGCTACCGCGCCAAGAAGAACAGCCTGCCAATCGACCTGACCAAGGCCGGCGCGCTGCGCTGGCAGGAGTACTGGGAGCCTGTTCACCCGGAGGCCAAGCAGCGCATCGTGCTCGAGCCCGAGGTTTTCTACCTGCTGCTGTCGGCCGAGGGCGTCAGCATCCCACCGTCCTACGCCGCGGAGATGCTCGCCTATGACCCGACCGCCGGCGAGCTGCGCACCCATTACGCCGGTTTCTTCGACCCCGGCTTCGGCTTCTCGCGAAACAGCGACACGCAGGGCAGTCGGGCGGCATTGGAGGTTCGCGCGCGCGACGTGTCGTTCATGGTCGAGCACGGCCAGCCCGTCTGCAAGCTCGCCTTCGAGCGCATGGCCGAGGAGCCCGATGTGCTCTACGGCGAGGACGTCGGCTCCAACTACCAGGGCCAGCAGACCATGCTCAGCAAGCACTTCCTCGACCCGCCCGCCGACGCACACCCCGGCGCCCACCGCTGAGCGTAACTCAAGCGCTGCTCGGTGAGTGGCCTCGTACGAAATAAGCGACCAGCGTGCGGTCTATCATCCCCGCTGGAAACCAGACTGTTTATCATCGTCTACCTTCGCGGCTGCCCGCCGCGATTTCTCATGGCGGCGTCTCCCCGAAGAAGGGACGAGGACGGGAGCGCCCCTTGCCCCCAGCAAAGGACGGGAACAGAGCCCACATGCCCAAAACAAGCTCCAAAGCTCCGAAAGCCCCTGCATCGTCGCTAGAGCCGGCGTGGTCGATCCCCAGCCTGCGCGAACCGCGCTACTCCCAATCGCTTGAGCGCGGCCTGGCGATTCTCAGCTGCTTTACGCCCAAGCGCCCGGTGCTCGGCATCGCCGACATCGCCGACGAGCTCGGCATGAGCCGCTCTACCACGCACCGCTATGTGATCACGCTGCTGGCGCTCGGCTACCTCGAGCAGGGCGCCTCGCGCAAGTACCGCCTCGGGCTGCGCGTGACCGACCTGGGCATGTCCGCGCTGAACTCCACCGGCCTGCGCGAGCACGCCCAGCCCTACCTGGAAGAGCTGCGCCAGCGCAGCACCTACTCGATCGGCCTGGCGGTGCTCGACGGCGGCGAGATCCTCTATGTCGACCGCGCGCGCAGCTTTCGCCGTGGCGGCGCCCAGGCCGGCCCCGACGTGCGCATCGGCTCGCGCCTGCCCGCCTACTGCACCGCCATGGGCAAGCTGCTGCTGGCCAACCTGCCCGAGTCTGATCAGCGCGAGCTGATCGCCTCGATGAAGCTCACAAAATCCGGCCCCAACACGATCGCCTCAAAGAAAGCGCTCAAAGACGAGCTCGACGAGGTGCTCGAGGCCAACTTCGCAGTCGACGACGAAGAGCTCGCAAAGGACCTCTTCTCGATCGCCGCGCCGGTGCGCAACGAGGCCCGTGAGGTCGTCGCCGCGGTCGACATCTCCGTGCCCAGCTCACTGATCTCGATCGGCGAGCTCGTCGACGCGCTTGGCCCGCACCTCGTCTCCACGGCCGACCGCGTGTCCGCGCGCCTGGGCTACCGGCGAGACGACGAGCAGAGCTGAGCGAGCTCCGCGCGCCGGAACGGGCGCGCGCGAGGTGCCCCCGTCCCCCGGGCGCGTCGCGTACTCTCTGCGGCCGTATGCGAGCCCCGTCCAAGCTGTCAAAGCGCTTCTCGCTGCAGTCCTGCGCCGTGCTGCTCGTACTCGGCCTGTCGGCATGCGCCACGACCGTCTCCACCTCCGGCTACAAGGGCGAAGCCAAGGACGTCGCGCAGACGGTCAAGAACCTGCAGAGTGACGTCACCGCCAACGAAGAGAAGAAGGTCTGCAACAACGATCTTGCCGCCCGCGTCATCAAGGGCCTGAGCTCCTCGCCCGGCGGCTGTCAGAAGGCGATCAAAGACCAGCTCGCCGAGATCGCCTCCTTCGAACTGACCATCCAGTCGATCCAGATCACCAGTCCTGGCAAGACCGCAACCGCCAAGGTCAAGAGCAAATACTCGGGCAAGAACCGCATCTCCTCGATCCTGCTGGTCAAGGAAAGCGGCAAGTGGAAGATCTCGCAGTTCAGCTGAGCTGCGCTGCGCCGGCGCCCGGCGCCCGGCGCCCGGGCGCTACTTCAGGCCGTCGAGCAGCTCGCCTGAGGACTTCAGGCCGAGCCCGCGCGCGAGGATCACGATCGTCTCAAGGCGCGGCGAGCGCTTGCTGCGCTCCAGCAGGCTGATCTCGGTGCGGTGCAGATCACAAACGTCAGCCAAAGCCTCCTGCGAGAGACCCGCGCGGTCGCGTTGGCTGCGTAGGTTCTCGGCGAACTGTTCACGTGTCGTCATGCCCGCAGTCTCGTGTATGACGGACAACACGTCCACAGACAGTTGTGCGCAGCAAAGACACAGGTGCGACGGCTGGGTATGCCAGTTCGAGGTGCGTCGCTAGGCAAGCGTGCGGCCGTACTGACGCTCGTAGTAGGCGCGGTAGTCGCCCGAGCGAATCGGCTCCCACCACCACGAGTTCTCGCGGTACCACTCGACCGTCTGCTCCAGCCCCTCGGCGAAGCGCACCTGCGCCTGCCAACCGAGCGCACGCACCTTCTCCGAGGACAGCGAGTAGCGACGATCGTGGCCCGGTCGGTCGGCGACGTACTCGATCTGTGAATCCTTGGCGCCCGTCGCCGCGACGATGCGCTTGACCACGTCGATGTTCGCCTCCTCGTCAGGGCCGCCAGCGTTGTAGACCTCGCCCGGCACGCCGTGCTCGAGCACGTGCCCGATCGCGCGCGAGAAGTCCGTCGCGTGAATCCAGTTGCGCACCTGCATGCCGTCGCCGTAGACCGGCAGCGCGTCGCCGTGCAGCGCATTGAGGATCATCAACGGAATCAGCTTCTCCGGGTACTGATTCGGCCCATAGTTGTTCGATCCCCGCGCGATCAGCGCCTGCAGCTCGAACGTGTGGAAGTAGCTCTGCACGAGCAGGTCCGCGCCGGTCTTCGTCGCCGAGTAGGGCGAGGACGGGCGCAGCGGCGACTCCTCGGTGAACGAGCCCGAGTCGATCGAGCCATACACCTCGTCGGTCGAGACCTGCACGTAGCGAAGGTCGGCTGCCCGGGCCGCCTCCAGCAGCACGTATGTGCCGAGCGCGTGCGTTTTCACGAACGCGTCGGGCTCGGCGATCGAGCGGTCCACATGCGTCTCAGCGGCGAAGTTGACGATCGCCTGCGGCGACGCCGCCTCGATCGCCGCCGACACAGCCGCCTCGTCCTCGATCGCGCCGCGACGAAAGCGAAACGACGCGTGATCGGCGAAGTCGCGGAAGTTCTCCTCGCGACCGGCGTACGTCAGCTTGTCCAGCACTGTCACCTCGTCGCCGTGCTCCAGCAGCCGCTGGCGCGCGAACGTCGAGCCGATGAACCCGGCGGCACCGCAGACGAGCAGTTTCATGGCCTGATCATCCCAGCACGGGCTGCCAGATACCCCGCCAGGCCGTCGCGCCAGTCGGGCATCGGCAGCACGTCATCGCGCTCGGAGGCCAGCGCCGACCAGGCCGGCCGCGGCGCCGGGCGCGCCATCTGCTCGCTGCTGGCCGGCTCGACCGCACACTCGACCTCGGCCTGGCGGAAGATCTCCTTGGCAAAGCCGTTCCAGGAGACCTCGCCGGCTCCTGTCATGTGCACCAGGCCGCTGACGTCGCGCTCGAGCAGGCCGAGGACCGCCGGCGCGAGGTGCCCCGACCATGTCGGCGAGCCGACCTGATCGGTCACCACCTGCACCGCGTCGCGCTCGGTCCCCAGGCGCAGCATCGTGTCCACGAAGTTTCGACCGTCGATGCCATACAGGCCGGCCGTGCGCACGACGAGATGGCGGGGCGAGGCGGCGAGCACCTGCTGCTCGCCTTCGAGCTTCGTCGAGCCATAGACCGAGCGGGGGCCCGTGGGGTCGGACTCCACGTACGGACGCGCGCGGCCCTCGGCGTCGAGCGGTGCGACGCCGTCGAACACGTAATCGGTGGAGATGTGCAGCAGCGGAATGCCGACGCGCGCCGCCGAGCGTGCCAGGTTGCCGGCTCCATCGGCGTTGACCGCGTGCGCCGCCTCGCGCTTGGACTCGGCGCCGTCGACGTCGGTCCACGCCGCACAGTTGACGATCGCATCCAGCGAGCCCGGCTCCGCGCGCAGCCGATCGACCAGCGCATCGACCGCCGCCGCGTCGGTGATGTCGATCTCCGGCAGGTCGACCAGCACGAGCTCATGTCCGGAGCGCTCGCCCGCGCGCTGCACGTCGTGTCCGAGCATGCCTGCGGCGCCTGTGACCAGCAGCCTCACAGGATCGAGATATCGGAGTTGTCACCGACCATGAAGCGATACGCGCGCGGCTGACGGTCGCCGCGGCGCACGCTCACGTTGCGCCCAAGCAGCGAGGACTCCATGCGGCCGTCCAGGTCTGAGACGGTGCAGCCGGCCAGCAGGATCGAGTGCTCGACCTCGGAGGCCGTGATCTCACAGCGCTCGCCGATCGCCGTGTACGGGCCGACGTAGCAGTCGGTCAGACGCGCGCCCGCGCCGACGATCGCCGGCCCGCGCACCGTCGTGCGCTCCAGCCGTGCGCCCGCCTCGATCACCACACGCCCATCCACGCGCGAGTCGATCAGCTCGCCGTCGAGGCGCTCGGAGAGGTTGTCGAGGATCAGCCGGTTGGCCTCCAGCATGTCCTCCAGGCGCCCCGTGTCCTTCCACCAGCCGCGCACGATGTGCGGCTCCACGCGCAACCCCGCGTCGACCAAGTGCTGGATCGCGTCCGTGATCTCCAGCTCTCCGCGCGCCGAGGGCTCGATCGCGCGCGCCGCCTCGTGGATCAGGCCGGTGAACATGTACACGCCGACCAGCGCCAGGTCGGTCGCCGGCTCGCTCGGCTTCTCCACCAGGCGCACGACCTGCCCGGTCTCGCCGGCCGGCGCCGAGGCCAACTCGGCGACGCCATAGTTCTCCGGGTCGGGCACAGGCGTGAGCAGGATCAGCGCGTCGGGCTCGTGCTCACGGAAGGCCGCCACCAGATCGGCAATGCCACCCTGCAGCAGGTTGTCGCCGAGATACATCACAAACGGGCTGGAGCCGAGAAACGGCTCGGCCGTGAGCACGGCGTGCGCGAGCCCGAGCGGCTCGTCCTGCAGGATGTAGGAGATGCGCACGCCAAAGCGTGAGCCGTCGCCGGCGACCTGTTCGATCTCCGGGCCCGTCTCCGGCGCGATGATGATGCCGACCTCCTCGATGCCCGCAGCGGCCATCGCCTCGATGCCGTAGAACAGCACCGGCTTGTTGGCGACCGGCACCAGCTGCTTGGCGCTGGTGTGCGTGATCGGACGCAGGCGCGTGCCCTTGCCCCCCGAGAGGATCAGACCCTTCAGCGGCTCCATTGCCCGGGGAGCCTAGCTGGGCGCGCTCAGTAGACGCCGCCGAGCTTGCGGTGATCCCAACTGACGCGGCGCAGCTCCACGAACTCCAAGCCGACGCGTTTGCCCGCCTGCGCGGCGACGGCGTCGCGCGCCTCTGGCGGAAGCTCCGTGGGCGGCGCCACGTCGCGCGGCACGGAGTTGCGCGTCATGATCTCCGCACCCAGGCGCACGACCTCGGCGATGTCGCGGTGGACGACCACGTCGCATTCGAGCATCACTCCGCGCAGCTCGGCGTACTGCTCGCCGCACTCGACCTGCAGCGTCGCGCGCGGCTCACGCTCGAGGTTGCGCACCTTCTGCGAGGAACCGTAGGTCCACGACCACAGACGCGGCCCCGGTTCGCCCGCCGAGTGCCCGCGCAGCACGTACCAAAGCGGCATCAGGTGCGGCCAGCCGTCCTTGCCGATCGTCGCGCACGTGACCGTGCGCTCTTCGGCCAGGAAAGTCGCGACCTCAGCCGCGCTCATCTTGATCTGCTCGCGGCGATTCATGAGGTGGACCCTACTGTCAAGCAGGCTGGAGCTTTGCTCGCCTGTCTTTGGGCCGACGTCGCGCCGGCTTGCTCTGGGCGTCTGTCAGACGCCTGACCGCCTCCCGCACCGCTTCGCGCGCGTCCTTGGGCTCGAGCACCGCGGCGTCACCGGCTTCCCTGAGGATCTCGCGCACCAGCCAGTCCACGCCCGCGAAGCTCAACTCGACGACCACAGCGCCGTCGCTCCGCTCCTCGACCACGCGACGCGCCTCGCGCGCCCAGCGCGCCCGCTCGGGCGAGACCCACACGCGCGCGCTGCGCGAGGCCTGCACCTCGCCCGTGCGCAGCCAGCCGTCGACCTCCGCCGCCGGATCGACCTCCGGGCGCGGCTCGAACGTCTCGTCGGTGACCGTCACGTCCTTGATCCGGTCCAGGCGGAAATGGCGCACGCCGTCGCGCGCAGGGTCGAACGAGGCTACGTACCACCCCTCGCGACCGTTGGTCAGCGCGTAAGGCTCGACGCGGCGCTTGACCAGGTCGTCCTCGTTCTCCTTGTAGTACTCCAGCTCGACCAGCTTGCTCGCGACGATCGCCTCGGAGATCTCACGCGCCACGTGCGAGTCATCGCCGCTGGCGGTGGCCACCTGCAGACCCTGCTCCATCGGGTCCTCGCCCAGCGCCGCGACGATCTTCTCGCGCGCCGACGTCAGCGAGCCCTCGGGAATGTGCTCGCCGATCAGGTCGATCGCCGCGACCAGAGCCTTGGCCTCGACCGGCAGCAGACGCGCCGGGCGGTCGAAGTTGTCGCTGTAGGGCTCCGGGTCGACCTCGATCTCACCGGACTGCTCGTCGATCTCCGCGTACAGCACGTAGGAGCCGCCGCCGAAGTTGACCACGTTGAGCACGTTGACGTCCTCGATCAGCTCGTCCTTTGAGAGCTGCAGACGCTCGCAGACCTCTTCGATCCGCACGCGCTCGCCCGCGCGCCCGGCCTGGATCAGGATGCTCGCCAGCGTCACCAGGCGCGCGAAGCGCTCGGGACGAATCGCCGCGTCCGGACGCGCGCCCTGCGCGTCGTCGCCTTCGCTCTCGGCCGAGGTCGCTCGGCGGCTACGGCCACGTGTCGACGTCGCCGCCGCTGCGCCCGCGCCATTGGCCGATGTGGCCGTTGCCTCAGCGCCCGGCAGCGTGCGGCCGTGGCGCTCCTTCAGCAGCTTCAGCCGCTTTGTCATCTCCGCGCTCAGCTCAGGCGGGCCCTGCAGGCTCGCGTTGACGCCCAGCCCCAGCACCCACGAGATCACGCCGCGCGGATTGGAGTAGCCGGTCAGGAAGAGCCTGTCGCCACCGTCGGCCTCGCGGATCTCGCCGTAGCGGCCGAAGTGACGCTCGACCTGCCAGGCGATGCGCTCGGAGATCAGCACTTCGGCCACGCCCTGCTCGTCGCCTAGCTGCCAGTCGGCGCGGTTGGCGTAGGCGCGCGGGTCGAAGTCGGTCGGACGACGGAAGTCGTGCTCGGCCTTCGTCGCATACGAGACCTTGCCGCGAATGCGCGTCAGGCGGAACACACGAATCGCCTCGCGCTCGTGCGAGTAGCCCAGCAGGTAGAACTGGCCGCCCTGGAACAGCAGGTGGTAGGGGTCCACACGCCGAGGGCCAACCTCGTCGCGCTCCATCGTGTAGTACTCGAACAGAATCGTCTTGTTGCGGAAGATCGCCGTCTCGACCTTTGCCAGGCGCGCCGACAGCTCGTGGCCGCCTGCCGAGGCGGTGATGCCCAGCGCCACCGAGCGCTGCTCGGGCGCGCGCAACGGGCTGGGGCGGCCCCAGGTGATCTGCTGCAGCGCCAGGCGCAGCGGCTCTGCGTAGGCGAATTCGCCGTCGAGCAGACTCAGCGCGGTCTGCAGCGCCGCAAGCTCCTTGTCGGTGAAGGCGATCGGCGGCAGGTGGAAGTTCTCCGGGCGCAGCGAGTAGTTCTCCTGCTCGGCCGCGCCGTCGGCAGGACGGTCGACGGTCAGTTGGATGCGCAGCGATTCCAACTCGGAGCGATCGGCGTAGAAGCGACGCGCGAACGCGTCTTCGTTCATGCCGCTGTAGCCCTCCACGTCGCGTCTGATCTCCAGCGCAGTGACCGGCCGGCGCTCGGCCATCAGGTAGGAGATCAGCGACAGCTGGCGGATCAGCTTCTCGGTGTCCTTGGCCATGAACACTGCACCTTAGAACCCGGCGGCGAGACGGTTACCGCGTGGGGCGCCCGCCGAGCCGCTATTTGCGGTTTTCTCTGCGTCAGACTGGATTGCCGCGGATTCTTCGAGGGTACGGGGGGCTCTGGAGAACGACGCAGCTCCCTGCGACAATAAGAACGTGACAAAGGGTGAGTTGCACGAGTTGGTCGACCGTCTGCCCGAGGGGGCGGTGGACGGCGCTGCGATCCTTCTAGAGGAGATCAGCGACGGCCGCATCGACTCCGATCAGGCGTGGTTCTGGACGCGCGAGTGGCAAGCGAGAGAGCGCGACGCAGATGACGACTTTGCGGCAGGCCGGATTGCGGCATACGAGAGCGACGAGGAGCTCCTAGCGACCCTTGACGAGCGGACGAAGCCGCTCGATGCCGACGCGTGAAGTCCTCGCGTCGTTCTGGCGCGACTGGGAACGCCTCACCCCACAACAGCAGCGAGCCTTTCGCGCTGCTCTGGTTCAGTTCATCGCCGACGTCGCCGGTGGAGCCCAGCGCTTCCATCCGCGCCTGCGTGTCAAGCGGGTGCGTGGGCATCCCCGGATTTGGGAGATGACCTGGGCACCGGACGGCCGTGCGACCTTTGAGTACGGGGATGGGGTGCATTCTGGCGAGGCTCACATTGTCTGGCGGCGCATCGGCACGCACTCGGTCTTCCGTCGCCCGTGAGCCGCGCACGAGGAGCAATACGTGCAGATCCTTAGCCTGCTGATTGCCGCCTACGGCGCCGTGGTGGCCACTTGTCTTTGGTTATCTGACCTATCGCAGAGAGTGCCACCGGTTCTCGCCTGATTTCGTCGAGCAGATTGAGTTCTTTCGTCAATGGATCGAGGAAGCAACGCGATCCTCCTGATCCCGCAGGTGACACGCACGCGATGGGCTGGCAAGCTGCCCCCACTCATCGGAGCTCGCGGCACATGCCGCCGTATGTCAGGCCGCTTCGCGGGCCGGCGGGGTCGGCAGGGCGATCTGCTCGCCGGCCTCCGCCTGTGCGTCAGCGACGATCGCACGCTCGATCTCGGGCAGCTCGGTGGGCATGATCGCGCCATCGTCGGGATCGTCGGCCAGCCGCTCGACCGGCGCTTCGTCAACTTCCGGCTGCCCAGCCTGCGGCCGCTCGGCAAAGAACGCACTCCCGTCGATCGCGCGGTCGAAGCTCGACCAGCGCTTGCCCGGCGAGAGCTCCTTCTCCAGTCGATCGAAGCTGCCCAGGCGGCCGCCGAGGTTGTCGATGTGGTGAACGAGCGTCGCCTCGCGTGTGCAGGGCACGACCGGGCTGCCGTGCTCGAGCGTTCCGTGGTGGGAGAGGATGATGTGCACGACCGCCTGCGACAGCTCGGCCGGGAAGCCGTCGATGTCCTCGATCTCGCGGCGGATGCGGTAGTAGCCGAGCGGGATCTCACCCTGCAGACGACCGGCGTCGGTGAGGTCGATGTTCTGCGGGTCCTCGGTGTAGGCCTCGAGCTTGCCGATGTCGTGCAGCAGTGCGCCGGTCACGGCCACGTCGCGGTCGATCCCCGGGAAGGTGGCGCTGATCGCGCTGACCGCCTGCGCGACGCCGAGGCAGTGCTCGAGCAGGCCGTGGCGATATGCCTGGTGGTAGTACTTCGCCGCCGGCGCCTCGCGGTAGCCGGCCCACAGCTCGGAGTCCTCACCGAACACGCGGTCGAGCAGAATCCGCAAGTGGGGCTTTTGGACAGTCGCGATCAGCTCGCGCACCTCGCGCTCCATTTGATTCGCGCCACGGGCGGGGCCGTCGAGCAGATCGTCCATCGAGAAGCTCCCGGGCTCCGCGGGCTCCAAGTCCCGCAGGTTGATCTGCGGGCCGAAGCGAGGATGCACGGTGTAGCGACCGCGAACACGTACCGGCGAGCCCGCGCACGCCAGCTCCTCGACCTCTGTCAGCTCGTCCCAGACCATGCACGCGAGCGCTCCGGTTCGGTCGCCGAGCTGCAGGCGCAGGTAGTCGCCGCCATCGCGGCGTCTGCGGCGCTCGGCCTGGCGCACGAGCAGAACCTGGTCGATCTCGAGGCCGTCTGTGAGCTCGTTGACGAGCATGGCCTGAAGGTAGATGGGGGTGCGGACAGGACGCTCGGCCGCGGCGGGCTCGTGCGCTCAGCGCCGAGCGGGCTCGCCGGTGGCCGGTTCGAGCTCGACCAGCCGGGCCGACAGCTCGTCCAGGCGCGACATGATCGCGCGCTCTCCCGCAGAGATACGCGCCGCCTCGGCTTCAGCCTGCGGCTCCTCGCGACTGGCGACGAAGCGCTGCGCGATCGCCGCCGTCAGCACGGCGAACACGCCGATACCGACGAGCATCAGCACGATCGAGATCATGCGCCCCGCGTCTGTGTGCACGTTGCTGGCTTCACCGTTGGTCGTGACGAACCCGATCGCCCACCAGATGCCATCCCACTCCGACACGTGCCGCGTGGCCGTCGCCTCCACCTCGGCCAGTGCGACGCCGCCGCCGAGCACGAGGAACACCGCGAGCGCC
The DNA here is from genome assembly GCA_036264175.1 of Solirubrobacteraceae bacterium. Classification (GTDB taxonomy): domain Bacteria; phylum Actinomycetota; class Thermoleophilia; order Solirubrobacterales; family Solirubrobacteraceae; genus Palsa-744. The sequence continues at coordinate 32,558 of DATARK010000103.1, read as the reverse complement.
GCCACATAGCGCACGCCATCCAGCGACAGCAGCCCCTTGGAGAGGAACTGGAAGCCGCGCGCCACCCGCAGCAGACGCAGCACGCGAAAGGCCCGCAGCCCCTGGATCGCCGCGGGCGCGAAGGGCGGTGTGAGGATCAGCATCGGCAGCGCCAGCGGGTACTCGCGTATCCAGTCGCGCCAGTCGGTCGCGAGCAGCACGATGGCCGCGAACTCCGCCAGGAAGGCCAGCCAGATCACCCAGTTGCCGACCACCGCCACCGTGTGCCAGGACTCGCGCAGCGGCTGCTCCTCGAGGATCAGATCGGGGATCACGAGCACCGCCGCGATCGTCAACGGGACGCGCAGGCGCGCATCGACCACATCGGCCGTTGTGCAGCGAAGGCTCATCGTTACCTGTTCGGTTCCGGCCAAACGCGGCTTTAGCCACGGGCGCTCGCTACGAAGCCCCGCACCTGCCGCCGATACGGCCGCGCGCGTCTGCTAGAAGCAGCAGCTCAGACCTTGTCTCGATCCTTCGCCCTATCCGTGCTCGATCAGTCGCCCGTCGCCGAGGGCTCGACCGGCGCGCAGGCGCTGCGCAACACGATCGACCTGGCGCAGCTATGCGACCGGCTCGGCTATCACCGTTACTGGGTCGCCGAGCATCACGGCGGGCCGATGCTCGCGGGGCCGAGCCCCGAGGCGCTGATCGGCCCGATCGCAGCCGCCACCGAGCGCATTCGCGTCGGCAGCGGCGGCGTGATGCTGCCCCACTACAGCCCGTTCAAGGTCGCTGAGACGTTCAGCCTGCTGTCCGGCCTGTTCCCGGGACGCATCGACCTCGCGCTCGGGCGCGCAGCCGGCACCGATCCGCTGACCACGTTCGCGCTGCAGCGTGATCGCCGCCAGGCGGCGCCCGATGACTTCCCGCAACAGCTCGCCGAGCTGCTCGCCTATCTCGACGACCAAATGCCCGAGGACCACCCGTTCGCGCGCCTGGCAAAGTCGCTGCCCGGACGCCCCGAGCTGCCCGAGCGTTGGCTGCTGGGCTCGTCTCAGCAGAGCGCCATCTGGGCCGCCGAGCTGGCGATGCCCTATGCGTTTGCCGACTTCATCAACGCCGCTGGCGCCGAGATCGCGGCGTTGTATCGCGAACGCTTTGCCGAACACGAACACCCGGCAGGCGCCAAATCGCGCACCGCGGTTGCCGTGTGGGTGATCTGCGCCGAGAGCGACGAGCAGGCACAGCGGCTGGCCGCGAGCGGGCGCATGACCTTCACGATGCTGCGCCGGGGCGAGCTGATCCCCGTTCCGCCGCCGGAGAGGGCGCTCGAGTTCCTCGCCAACGAGCAGCGCGCGCCGGCCTCTGGCCAGTCGCGCGCTCAGCGGCGCGCAGTTGTCGGCACGCCCGATGCTGTGCGCGACGAGCTCGAGGACGTCGCAGCGAAATACGGCGCCGACGAGGTGATCGCGGTCAACATCCTCTATGACCACCAGGCCCGCCTGCACTCCTACGAGCTGCTGGCGGAGGTATTCGAGATGGCCTCACCGGGGGTCGACGCGGTGGGCGCTTGAGCGGTGCCGGATTGCGACCACGCGGACCGTGCCGTCGCCCTCGAGACGTTGGTAGATGATCCGGTAGGAGCCCACGCGCAGCGAGTGCAGCCCACGCAGTCTGCCCTGCAGCGGATAGCCGGCATGGGGATCGCGCTCGAGTAGACCGAGCGCATCCTCCACCGCGTCGATCAGCGGCCAATCAAGTGTGAGCAGCTCAGCGCGAACGCGACGCGCGAGGACGACACGCGCCACGGATCATCTCGCCGCTCGTCGCTCGGCCAGCTCTCGGCGCAGGTCGTCGAGCTCAATCGATTCGCCGCGCCCCAGCTCGCCAAGCCCAGCCTCCAATGCGCGAAGCGCATCCGGATCAGACAGGATCTCTGCGGTCTCCTCCAGCGCCTCGTACTCGTCGATCGGCAGCAGCGCCGCCGCGGGACGGCCGTTGCGCGTGACGACCACGTGGTCGCGCCGATCGGCCACGTCGCTCATCACCTGGGCCAGTTTGCTGCGGAAAGCTCGCACCGAGATCGTCTGCGCCATTTGCGCCAGTGTACCAAGCTGTGTACACAATCAGAGGGACCGGCGCCCTGGCCGCCCGTCGTCGGAGTAACTCGGCAAGACCCCGCCTCGACGGACTCAAGGCATGCACCTGATCTGCCGACCTACCCGGACATGGAATCCCGGATGTTGAAACTACGCTGGCCTGCGACATGCTCGGGGTGTGGCGCGTCGCTGCCCGGCGGCGCCTACGCGCGATGGACGCCTGAAACCCACGCGGTCACCTGCGCCGGCTGTGTCGCTGCCTCCGAGCAGCGTGTCGCCGCCGGCACACCACGTTCTGCGCCGCTGCTCGATCGTGGGCGCGCCGGATGGAGCGCACAGCGCGAGTACCTACGCCGCAAGCACAACCGCGAGCTCCGCATGCGACGCGAGCACCCGCTGGTCGGCGGCCTGATGCTCTCGCTCTCTCGCGAGCCGCAGCACCAGACCGCCTTTCGGAAGGGCGGCGTGGGCGAGGCGTCCGTCGCGAGGGCGTTGGAGCGCTTGACGGCCAGAGGCCCGACGCAACTGCTCCACGACCGTCGCATGCCCCTGGGCCGCGGCAACATCGACCACCTCGCCGTTGCGCCCACCGGCGTGTTCGTGATCGACGCCAAGGCCATCCGCGGGGCCGTCCGCGTCGCGCAGCCGCTGGTCGGCGCGCCGAGGTTGATCGTCAACGGCCGCCGTCGCACAAAGCTCGTAGACGGTCTCGACAGACAGGTGAGAGCGGTGAGGCGTGTTCTCGAAGAGGATGGGCACCCCGGGGTGCTCGTGCACGGCACCCTGTGCTTCACCAAGGCCGACCTTCCGCTGTTCGGTCGCTGCGAGATCAACGGCTATCGCTTGCGCCATCAGCGTGGCGTCGCGCGCGCGCTCAACCGTAAGGGTGCCCTGGCCGCCGAAGAGATCGACGCGCTGGCACATCAGCTGGCGATCGCCTTCCCGCCAGCCTGAACCCGCTCAGCGCAGCGCGCGCAGGCGATTGAGCACGCGCCTGCGCCACTCCTCGTGGCGCGGTCCCTGACCGGCCGCGTCGGCGACGACCAGCACGACGAGGCCGCCGACCAGCATCACGAGCAACAGCGTCACGACCAGGTCGCTTGCGACAGGCGGCACGTCGGCGCCGAGAACACGACCGACGAGCGTCGGGTCGGGGGCGGTAAGAAGGCGTGACGAGGCGGTGTCAAAGCTCACCGTCCTGAACTCGCCCGACGGGGCGGCCGGTGCTTTGCCGCCGCCGAAGCCCGCGCCGATCAGCGTCATGGCCGCGTCGACGACTTCGCCGGTTCGCGCGCAGCTGTTCGTGGCGGCGGCGTCGCTCAGTTCGCGCACGGCCTGCCGTTCCAGGCGCGCGATCTGCGCCGCGTCGAGGTGCAGACGCGACGCCGTGGCGCGCGGGGTCAGCGGCGTCGCGTCGCCATAGCCGGTGCGCAGTTCGAGCAGCTGGCGATTGTCTGCCGGCAGCGCGACGAGGCAGCCCTGGAAGTGTTCGACCGTCGCTTTGAGCAGCCGTTCGCGGCGGGCGATACGCGCGCGGGCGCGGTTGCTCGGCGCACCTTCGAAAGGCGGCAGTTCGCCGTAGCCGACGCCCGGCGAGGTGTAGGCGCCAAGCTGTGAGACAGAAGCGGACGGTGCACTTTCGCCGGACGCGTTCACGGCCGAGCCCGAGCCGGCAGATCCGGACGGTGAGCCGGTTGTCGTGGCTTGCCTTGCTTGGGCCTCTGGAGAGCCGCCGGACGCCGTCGCGCCCGCGCCGCGGGCTACCGAAGGGCGCGGGACGCCGCTCGAGCCGGTTGTCGTGTGCACCGAGCCGACGGGCGTGCTTACTACCACGGACGGCGCTTTGACGGGGATCGGCGCCGGTTTGAGCGGTGCTTTGGCGGGCGTCGAGGGCGTTTTGACGGCCGTCGTTTTCACAGGCACCGTCGGGGCTTTGACGGTCGGCGTTGTGACCGAGACCGTTGGCGCCTTGACGGGCGGGACCGTGACCGTCGGCGTTTTGACGGCCGGGACGGAAACCGTCGGCACGTTGATCGGGACGGTCGGCGTCTTCACCGGCGGAGCGGGCGTCTTCACGGGAACCGTGGGAGTTTCCAGCGGCAGGACCAGCGACCACGCCGGAGCGGCCTCTCCGCCTCCGAGCAGCAGCACCACGACGACGGCGACGCAGAAGACCCGTGCCTTGCCCAACCTGAGTATCTGAGCCATCCGTAACTCTCCTAGAACATTTGTCCAGCGCGAAGTTACGTCCCCTTTACCCGCATAGAGCGCGTTCTACCCACCGCGTCCGAACTGGTTGCTAGGTACTCGTCGCCAGTCTCTGCGCTAGGGCTCGAGGCGATGGGGCCCGCGATACAGGAACGTCACCTCGCGCACGTTGTCCTGTCCGAGCATCTGCATCAGCAGGCGCGTGAGGCCGAAGCCGAAGCCTCCGTGCGGCGGTGCCCCGAAGCGGAAGAAGTCGAGGTAGTACTGAATCGCCGCCACGTCGACTTTCTTCTCGTTGGCCTGCTCGAGCAACCGGTCGTAGCGGTGCTCGCGCTGCGCGCCGGTCGTCAGCTCGATGCCGCGCCAAAGCAGGTCGAAGCTCTTGGTGACAGTCGGACGGTCGTCATAGCGCATGTGGTAGAAGGGCCGCACCGACGTGGGGTAGTCGGTCACGAAGGTGAACTCGTGGCCATCGCGCTCCTTCACGAGCGCCGAAAGAGCGCGCTCGCTGGGTGGGTCCAGATCGTGGCCCGCCGGCGGCGGCTCGTGGCCGGCCTCGCGCAACTGCTCTCTGGCGTCCTCCAGCGCGATGCGCGGGAACGGCAGCTCGGGCACGACCAGCGCGGTGTCGAAGGTTTGCGCGATCTGCTCGCCGTGCACCTCCTTGACGGTCGCCAACGTGTGCGCGAGCCAGCGCTCCTCGAAGGACATCACGTCCTCGTGTGAGTCGATCCAGGAGATCTCCGTATCGACGCTCGTGAACTCGGTGTCGTGACGCGAGGTGAAAGAAGGGTTGGCGCGGAACACCGGCCCGACCTCGAAGACCTTGCCGAAGCCCGCCGCCATCGCCATCTGCTTGTAGAACTGCGGCGACTGCGCAAGCGTCGCCATGCGCTCGAAGTACTCGAGTTTGAACAGCTCCGCGCCGGACTCGGTCGCCGCGCCCGTCAGCTTCGGCGAGTGCAGCTCGATGAAGTTCTCTTTTGTCCAGAAGTCGCGCATCGCGCGCTCGGTCGTCGTCTGCACCTCGAAGATCAGCTTGCGATCGGGACGCCGCAGGTCCAGGTAGCGCCAGTCGATGCGCTTGTCCAGTGCGGAGTCAGGCGCGATCGGCACCTCCGGATCGGCCGGCGAGTCCACCTCCAGCTCGTCGAGCCTGAGCTCCAAGCCACCCAGGTTCACGCGCTCGTCCGCTGCGACAGTGCCGACGATCGTCACCGCCGACTCGACCGTCAGCGCCGACACGCGCTCGTTGAGCTCGCTCGGCGGATCGCCCTTGGCCAGCACGACCTGCGCGAGTCCCGATTCGTCGCGCAGCACGATGAACTGCACGCGCTTCTGGTCGCGCAGCGCCTGAATCCAGCCGCGCACACGCACGCGCTCTCCGATCAGCTGCGGCAGCTCGGATATCAACGTGCGCTTCACCGGGCGGACCCTATCCAAGCGAGGCCGCCCGCCCCGGTGCCGCCCGCCTCGGCGCGTGCGGCACCCCGGGACAGGTAGGTCAGTCCTGCGAGCCGGCCGCCCTCAGGACGGGCAGCGGAAGAACCATTTGCGAGGTTCGCTCGGCGGCGGTTTGCGTGTGCCGGGATAGCTCAGGGAGAGTTTTGCGTAGACGGTCGCGCCCTTGCACTTTTTTTTGCCTTCAGCCTTCACGCGCACCGGGTAGCTGACGTCCTTGCCCTGCGCGCAGTTCGGTTCGCACGTGTTCGTCACGAACGTGCCCCTGCCCGAGGCCGTGGGAGCACCGAATTCCGACCAGGTCATGCCTTTGAGGACCTCGTTGCCATCGCCGCACGTCAAGGTCAGCAATTTCGGACTGCTTGCCGCCTTGTTGCAGTTGGTTAGCTTCAGCGGCGACGCCGCCGCCGAAGCGGGTATCGCGAAGGCGGCGATCGCAAGCGCCGCGGCGAGCAGAGCGCTCGCAGAGAGGTGGTGAGTTCTAGGAGTTGTCATGCGCGCATATTCCACGCGCCTACCCGGCATCCTGCGGCGGCTCCTCCCCCAGCTCCACCTCGACGGCGAACTCATCGGCCACGACTGTCTCGATCGCCGCGATCGAACCGGCCTGGCGCAGGTCGTCGCAGCCGAGCTGCATCGCCGCCAGCCGCTCGGAGCTGTCGTGCACGACCACGCGGAGCACCGGCGCGCGCATCGGGCGCTGAGCTTGCGACTTGGCCTTGCGCACTTCCTTGAGCACGTCCGCGGCAACAGCCAGAGCCGTGTCCTCCGCCGCTGCGTCAGCGGCCTGCAGGTCACCGAGCGCCTCGTCGAGCTCCTGCGTGCTCGGCCAGCTCGCGCGGTGGACCGAACCCTGCTGCCACCACGACCACACCTCCTCTGAGACGAACGGCAGAAACGGCGCGAGCAGACGCTGGAAGACCGACAGCGATCGCCGCAGCGCGCCGCTGACCGACGCCCGGCCGTCGCCGTCGGATGCCGAGCCGTTCTGCGCCGCGTCGCCGGACTCATAGCGCCGACCCTTGACGAGCTCCAGGTAGTAGTCGCAGTACCACCAGAAGAAGCTCTCCACGCGCTCCAGCGCGCGCGCGTAGTCGTACTCCTCGAAGCTCTCCGTGGCGTCGGCGACGACGGCGCTCAGGCGCGCGATCATCGCGCGATCCAGCGGGCTCGTCAGCGGGCCGACCTCCGATCGCTCGCTCTCGTCGGGCAGGTCGGCGAGCGCGAACTTGGAGGCGTTGAGCAGCTTCACCGCCAGTCGCCGACCGACCTTCATCTGCTGCGGATCGAACGCCGTGTCGGTGCCCGGTCGGCCGTTGGCCGCCCAGTAGCGCACGGCGTCGGCGCCATACTCCTCCAGCAGGTGCATCGGCGTGACGACGTTGCCCTTGGACTTGGACATCTTCTTGCGGTCCGGGTCGAGCACCCAGCCGGAGATCGCGGCGTTGCGCCAGGGCAACTCGTCGTGGTCCAGCTGCGAGCGCAGCACCGTCGAGAACAGCCAGGTCCTGATGATGTCGTGCGCCTGCGGGCGCACGTCCATCGGAAAGACCTTGGCGAACAGCTCGTCGTCCTCGCCTGGCCCGGGCTTCCCGCCCGTACCGGCGATCTGCGGCGTCAGCGACGACGTCGCCCAGGTGTCCATCACGTCGGGGTCGCCAGCAAAGCCGCTGGGCTGCCCACGCTGGGACTCGTCATAGCCGTCGGGAACGTCGGTCGAAGGATCGACGGGCAGCTGATGCTCGCGCGCGGCGATCGGGTTGTCATAGAGCACCGCGCCGTCGGCGTCGAGCGGATACCACAGCGGAAACGGCACGCCGAAGAAGCGCTGGCGGCTGACGCACCAGTCGCCTGTCAGCCCGTTGACCCAGTCCTCGTAGCGCGCGCGCATGTAAGGCGGGTGCCAGCGCAGCTCGCGCCCGCGCGTCAGCAGCTCGTCGCGATGGGCCATCGTGCGGATGAACCACTGGCGGCTGGTGACGATCTCCACCGGCCGCTCGCCCTTCTCGAAGAACTTGACCGCGCGTGTGACCGGCGTCGGCTCGCCGACGAGGTCCTCGGACGCCTCCAGCAGCTCGAGGATCCGCCGGCGCGCCTGGTTGACCGTGCGCCCGCTGAGCTCCGAGTACTGCTGCCGGGCGCGCTCGGCGTCGACCGACTCCCAGCCGGGCGCTCCCCAGGGCACGTCGGTCAGGCGGCCGTCGGGGCCGAGCACCGAGCGCACCGGAAGGCCGAGCTCGCGCCACCAGACGACGTCGGTGAGGTCGCCGAACGTGCAGACCATCACCAGGCCTGTGCCCTTCTCGGGGTCGACCAGCGGATGCGTGAGCACCGGCACGCGCGTGCCGAACAGCGGCGTCAGCACCTCACCGCCGACGAGGTGACGCTGGCGCTCGTCATCGGGGTGCGCGAGCAGCGCCACGCATGCCGGGATCAGCTCCGGGCGCGTGGTCTCGATCAGCGCGTCGCTTTCCGCCGCAGCGCCGGTGGCTGCGTCAGCCACTGCGAAGCGCACGCGGCTCATCGCGCCGGGGCGCTCGCGATCCTCGAGCTCGGCCTGCGCGACCGCGGTCTGGAAATCCACGTCCCACAGCGTCGGCGCCTCCAGCTGATAGGCCTCGTCGCGAGCGAGCAGAGCGAGGAACGATCGCTGTGAGATGCGTTGTGCGCGCGCGCCGATGGTCGTGTAGTTCATCGACCAGTCGACCGACAGCCCGAGGCCGCGCCACAGCTCCTCGAATGCGCGCTCGTCGGTCTCGGTCAGGCGCAGACACAGCTCCACGAAGTTCGGGCGCGAGATCGACACCGGCTCCTTTTCGGAGGGCTGGGCACCGCCGCCGGAGGCGGTGGTCGGCGGCGCGAAGTCGGGGTCATAGCTGACCGACGGATCGCAGCGCACGCCGAAGTGGTTTTGCACGCGCCGCTCGGTCGGCAGGCCGTTGTCGTCCCAGCCCATCGGGTAGAAGACGGCTTTGCCGCGCATGCGCTGGTAGCGCGCGACCGTATCTGTATGCGTGTATGAGAAGACGTGGCCGACGTGCAGCGATCCGCTGACGGTCGGCGGCGGCGTGTCGATCGAGAACACGCGCTCGCGCGGCGCCGAACGGTCGAAGGCGTAGCAGCCGTCGCGCTCCCACGCCTCGCCCCACTTGCGCTCGAGGCCGTCGAGCGTCGGACGCTCGGGCACCTCGCCGGGCGCGGCTGGTTGGCTCGTTGGGCGGTCGGACGGCAAGCGGTTGATCGTATCCGCCTGTCGCGCGCCGATGGTGGCGGTCTGCCAGACCCGCCGCGGCGGCGATCGCGTCGAGACTAGGCGGCCAGCACGAGCTCGTAGGCGACGTCGCCTACGTCGCGCAGCGCGGCGCGAGAGCGCGCGGCGCGCTCGCTGTTGTGCGACGGGCAGTACACGCCGCGGACCTGGCCGTCGCCGAGCCCGTATGCCTGCCACACGCCACCGTCGTGAATCAGGTGGAAGAAACGGCCTTCGTGATCGCCGCTCGTAGCGAGCTCACGCCGCCAGGCCTGCTCGACGACCGCGCGGGGAATGCGCGCCTTGCACGAGCACCCGTCCAGCGGGTCGCTCGATACGCAGCGCAGCGGCAGCTCGAGAAATGCGCCGTCCATGGCCTCTACACCTGTAGTCCCTTCTGCTCCTATCGGGCAACTCATGTCGTCCTTTTCGGGCAGCGGGTCGCCTGGCATTCGGATGTCCCGCATTTCTGGACACCTGTCCTAGCTGGGTCAATCCCAGACGGGCTCGATTAGCTCGACCGAGCAGCGGCGCCTTGCTGAGAAGATTCTCATATATCGACCATCCGAAATACAACACGCCAGCGCTGCGCCGATGTAGAGTCGCGCCGCAGAGACGGGAGATTGGGACGTAGGACAAGGGTGAGCGAGGATCGGCGTGAACCTGATGGCTAAGAAGCTCCTGGGAGTCGGCGCCGCCGTAGCCGTGGTGGCGGTTCTGATCGCCCTGTACGTCGCCAATTGGGCAACGAGCTTCCCGCAGTCCGTCGCAGCATCCAGCACGAGTACGACGGCGGGCGCGAGCACCCAGCTGACCCTGCAGACGGTCGCGGCGGTGGGCTCGAAATACAGCCCTTCGCACCCGGACTGGGTCTCCTACCTGGTGCAGAGCCACGGCAAGTGGATTCACACCACCGACTACAAGGTGCCGGCGAACTCGCTCGTACACATCACCGTGTTGCAGTACGACGGCGACAGCGGCCTGCGTAATCCGTTCCTCTCGCAGGTGCAAGGCACCGTGGGCGGGACCGAGACGGTCGATGGCAAGACTGTCAACGCCATCAACCCCGAAGAAGCGTCGCACACGTTCGCGGTACCCGAAATGGGGATCCTCGTGGCCCTCCCGGGCGTGCAGGAAGAAGCCAAGAACCAATGCGAATTCGCGCCGTGCACGATGGCTGAGGCACACCGCACGATCAACTTCACGATCCGTACCGGCAAGAAGGGGCGCTACCACTGGCAGTGCTTCGTGCCTTGCGCGGCGGGCTTTCTCACCGGAGGCGGAGGGCCGATGCAGACGCTCGGCTACATGGACGGCTACCTCGACGTCGTCTGACGATGACCGAGCCCAATCACGCTCGACGCTTCACGATCCTGTGGGTCGTGGCATCGCTGATCGCGACGCCACTGGTGGTCTTGCTGCTCGGCCCGATACTGCCTCCCGGCAACGGCTCCTCACAGGCCTCCGGGCATGTCACCGACAACACCGTGCTGCTGGCGATGGCAACGCCGGTGCTGCTGCTCGTCGTGCTCTATCTCATCTACTCCACGATCTCCTTTCGCCAGCCGAAGGGCGGCATGCTGGAAGGCCCGGCGCTTCGCGGCGATCAGCGTCTGCAGACGGCTTGGATCGTGATCACGTCCGTTCTCGTGCTGTCGCTCGCGGCGTACGGCACGGTGCGCCTGGAGGAAGACGGCGCCGGGTCGGGAGGCGGCCCCTCTCCGGTCGTCGTGCCGAGTGGCAAGAAGCTGCAGGTTCAGGTGATCGCCCAGCAATGGGAGTTCACCTACCGCTTCCCGAATACGGCGGCGTCGAGGTCCCGCACCTCGAGTTGCCGGTCGACCAGATGGTCGAAATGCACGTCACCTCACTGGACGTCATCCACTCGTTCTGGGCTTACCAGCTCGGCGTCAAGGCCGACGCCAACCCGAACGTCGACAACGTCGTCTACGTCAAGCCCACGCACGAAGAGACCTTTGAAGTGCGCTGCGCAGAGCTATGCGGGATCTGGCACGGCGCAATGTTCGATCACGGCCACGTCGTCAGCCGAGCCGCCTTCAACACGTGGATCGCCGAACAGCAGACCAAGTACGCAGCGGCGACCAAAGCGCTGCCGCCATACAGCAAGACCTATCTCCCCGAACCCACGAGGCGCGCCGAATGAGCACGACGATCTCATCCCACTCCCAGCCGACACCGGTCAGGCGCCCGCTGTGGCGGCGGCTGGTCGGCTTCAACCTGCTCAGCGCTGTGCTGCTCGGCGTCGCGGGCTACTACCTCGGCTGGTTCATCGGTCATCGGGTATCCACGAGCAAAAGCTTCGAATTCATCTCGGCGACCGACGAGAACGACGTGGCACTGCTGCTCGCCTACCTGTTCGGCGTCGCGGGCTTCTTGATCGGGCTCGGCTTCGCCAACTACCCAGTCAGCCGGCTGCTGGGCAAGCCGGCCTCGCTACGCGAGAAGGAGGACGAGGGAATCGGGCGCTACTTCGGCCTGTGCACAGACCACAAGGTCGTCGGCATCCAGTACCTGGTCGGCATCGGTCTGTTCTTCTTCATCGCCGGCCTGAACGCGATGCTGATCCGCACGGAGCTGCTGCACGACACGCCGACGACGATCGCCCCCAACCAGTACCTGTCGCTGGTCGGCATGCACGGCGCGATGATGATGGGAATGATGACCTCCGGCGTCCTAGGTCCGTTCGCCAACTACTTCGTGCCCATCATGATCGGCGCGCGGCGCATGGCCTTTCCGCGCATCGAGGCGCTGACCTTCTGGCTGCTGATGGCGGCGGGTTTCATCCTCACCTCGTCGATTTTCTTCGGCGGCTTCCCGACCGGCTGGACCGGCTATGAGCCGCTCAACGACCAGGCGGTCATGGGCATGGACTCCTACATCATCTTCTTCGCGCTCGTCGGCGTGTCGATGTGCCTGCTGGGGCTGAACATGATCGCCACGATCATCACGATGCGCGCGCCCGGGCTGACGTGGTCGCGGCTGCCGATCTTCGTGTGGTCGGTGCTCGCGACCTCTGTGCTGATGGTTCTGTCGGCGCCAATGCTCATCGCGACGCTCGCGATGGCAGCGCTTGACCGCACGATCAACACCGGCTTTTTCGTCGCAGGCGCCGGCGGCAGTCCGTATCTATTCGAGAACCTCTTCTGGTTCTTCGGCCACCCCGAGGTGTACATCCTCGCGCTGCCCGGCTTCGGCATCGTGCTCGAGCTGCTGCCTGTGTTCACGCGCAAGCCGTTGTGGGGCTACCGGCTGGCCGTGTCGGGGATGCTTGGCGTGGCCCTGCTGAGCTTCTTCGTGTGGCAGCACCACCTGTTCGTCAGCGGCATCAATGCCGACCTGCGACCCTTCTACATGCTCTCCACCGAGATCATCTCTGTGCCCACGGGCTTCATCTTCCTGTGCGTGATGGGCACGCTGTGGAAGGCGCGAAGTTCGTTCACCGTGCCGATGCTGTTCTGCCTTGGCTGGACGTTCAACTTCCTGATCGGCGGCCTGTCCGGCGTGTTCCTCTCAGACACGCCCAGCGACACCGACACGCACGGCAGCTTCTTCGTGATGGCGCACTTCCACTACACGATCATGGGCGGGCTGATCTTCACGTTCTTCGCCGCGATCTACTACTGGGTGCCGAAGATGACCGGGCTGCGCTTCAACGAGCGTCTGGCCAAATGGCATTTCTGGCTTATGTTCGTCGCCTTCAACTCGACGTTCATGCCGCTGTTCGTGCTCGGCATGAAAGGCATGCCAAGGCGCGTTTCCAGCTACGCGCCGAACCTGCACGGGCTCAACGTGTGGGTTTCCATCTCGGCCTTCGTGCTCGGCTTCTCGATGTTGATCTTTCTCTGCAACGTCGTGTATTCGCTGATCGTCGCGCGCCTGCCCGCCGAGGCCAACCCGTGGCGCTCGAAGTCGCTGGAGTGGCAGGTGCCCACGCCCGTGCCGGTCAACAACTTCGAGCAGATTCCCGTGATCGACTCCGACCCCTATGACTACGGCACGCCGCTGAAGATCTCCGGCGCGGGGGCCAGCCCGGCACCGGCGGGGACCTGAGATGGAGGCCTCGCGCGAAGAGCGTCCCCTGGGCCTGATGGTTCCGCCGGTCGAGCCCGGCGTGGAGATTCCGCCCGAGCCGCCGGACGTCGGCGCGCGCGCTCTGTACATCGCCGGGCGCCTGCTCGCCGGTGCGACGACTTTCTTCTTCCTCGCGTTCCTGTTCGCCTACTTCTACCTGCGCTCGCTCAACCAGAACCACATGTGGCACCCGGGCCACGTCAAAGCCGATCAGGCGCTCGGCGCCGTGGTCGTCGCCTGCGTGCTGCTCAGCGCCGCGCTGGCGATCGTCGCCGGACGTCAGATGAAGTCTCAGTCGCGCGGCTGGCTGGGCCCGGCAACAGCGTCGCTCGTGCTCGGACTCGCGGCGATCGCCGTGCAGTGCATCGAGTACACCGTGCAGCACTTCGGCCCGACCGATGGCGCCTACGCAAGTGTCTTCTGCGCCTGGACGGGGTTCTTCGCGATCGCGGCGCTGGCGACGATGTACTGGTTGGAGACGCAGATCGCCACCGAGCTGCGCGCGCGGCGCGCACCCGCGCGAACGAAACCGGAGGACGACATCAAGGACCCCGACCGTCTGATCGCGCCCGGTCTGGATGCCTGCGTGTTCTTCTGGTGCTATCTGGCGGCGACCGGCGCGATCGCCTACGTCGTGCTGTACCTGCTCTGATGCTCGCCGCGACGACGGTCGCACCTGGCTTCTGGGACTGGTCGCTGGATCCCCCGCTCGTGCTGGTGATCGACCTGGCGATCCTCTACTGGCTCGGCGACCGCAGGACGGTCACGCCGGCGCGTGCCCGTCGCGAGCGCCGGCGCCAGCGCATGTGCTTCTACGGCGCTCTGGCGGTGCTCGCGATCGCGCTCAGCTCGCCGCTGGAGATCCTCTCCGAGCAGCTGTTCTGGGCGCACATGGTCCAGCACGTGCTGCTGTTGGTCGTCGCGCCGCCGCTCTTGGTGCTGGCCGATCCGTGGATCCGTCTGTGGCGCTCGCTGCCGCTGCAGTCGCGACGCGGGCTGGCCCGGACACTCGGCAAGAGCCCGCGCGCAGCGTGGCTGCGCGCGACCAGCCGTGCGCTCGGCAGCCCGCAGGCGGCGTTCGTCGCCTTCAGCGCCACCTTGCTGGTCTGGCATCTGCCGGCGCTGTTCGACGCGACACTGCGCTCGTCGGCACTGCACGCACTGGAGCATTCGCTGTTCTTTGCAAGCGCCGTGATGTTTTGGAAGCAGGTGATCGACTCGCCGCCGCTGCGCGCTCCGCTGTCCTCGGTGGCGCGCATCGTGTATCTGATCGGCGCGATGGTCGTCAGCTGGCTGCTGGCGATCGTGCTGGCGCTCGCGCCGCATCCGCTGTATTCCTTCTACGCGCACGAGGCCGGCCGCCCGGGCGGCATCTCGGCGCTGGGCGACCAGCGCATCGCGGCCGGCATCATGTGGGTGCCCGGCTCGATTACGTTCGTCATCCTTATCTTCATCTACGTGCACCGCTGGCTCGCGCCGACTCCGGTCAGCGCCGCAGCGCCACGCCTGGCAAGCGACCATTAGGAGGATCCATGCAACAGCTCGCCATCCCGCTCGCCGCATTCCTCACTGGCTCGATCCTCACGCTGGCACTGCCGCTCGGCGTGCTGATCGTGGTCGCCCTCTGGTACCTGTACCTGCTGCGCGGCGGCGCCGGCGAACGCTGAGCGCCGGCGCCGCAACGCGCGCAGCTCAGTCGTAGGCGTGCGACAGGCGCGCGGCCGCGCGTTCGTCGCGGGCGCCGCGCGCGACGTTTCGGTGCGGGCGGCGCAAGCGCCAGACATTGCCCGTGACGCCAGGGCGGTGCGGGCTCAGCTTCGCCGGGCGCGTCATCGCGAATACGAGACCTGCGATCAGCGCCACGTCGAGAAGAACGTTGAGCATGATGATCGATGTGAGAGTCATGCCCGCAGTGTTCCCCGCGAACCTCAGGTCAAACTGAGAATCGCATTAAAGCTCTCCCAGTCTTTTGTGCCGGTTGTTGCACGGTCGCGCCGCTCACGACACTCTGGGCGCGGGCGGTGCCGGTTAGTCGTTTGCCGTGAGCGCGCCGAGCAGGTGCGCGAAGCGCTCGCGCGACTGCTCGCGGCGTGTCGGCAGGTGCTCTGTGGGCACCTCGCCGGGCGGCGGCGAGTAGCCGTTGAGAATGCGCCGCGCGACGGTCTGGCGGTGCACCTCGTCGGGGCCGTCGTAGATGCGCGCGGCGCGCGCGAAGCGATACATCTGCTCCAGCGGCAGGTCGGTTGAGTAGCCGAGCGAGCCATGCGTCTGCACCGCGCGGTCGACGACGTCGTGCAGCACCTTGGCGCCGTAGAACTTGATCAATGCGATGTCGACCATCGCCGCGCGCGCGCCCTGCGTGTCCATCACCCAGGCGGCGTGCAGCGTCATCAAGCGCGCCGCCTGCATCTCGGCGGCGCTGTCGGCGACCCAGTTCTGGATCGTCTGCTTGTCGGCCAGCAGCGAGCCGTGTGCCTGGCGGTAGGTGGCGCGCTCGCACATCATGTCGAAGGCGCGCCGCGCGACGCCGAGCCAGCGCATGCAGTGATGGATGCGCCCTGGGCCGAGCCGCTGCTGGGCGAGCATGAAGCCGTCGCCGACGCCTCCGAGCAGCGCGTCGGCTGGAAGGCGCACGTCCTCGTAGAGGATCTCCGAGTGCCCGCCGTAGGCGCCGAACTGCTCCCACGGGTGCTCCATCGTGGGCACGTCGCGCACGACGTCCACGCCGGGCGTGTCGCGCGGCACGATGAACATCGACGCGCGCTGGCGCCCGCGCGCCTCGGGGTCGGTGACCGCCATGACGATCAAGAAGTCGGCGATCGAGCCATTGGAGGAGAACCACTTGTGGCCGTCGAGCACCCAGCCGTCGCCGTCGCGCACGGCGCGCGTCTTCAGCTGCGTGGGGTCCGAGCCGGGCGTGTCGGGCTCGGTCATGCTGAAGGCGCTGCGCAGGTCGCCGGCCAGCAGCGGGTGCAGCCAGCGCTCCTTCTGCTCGTCGGTGCCGGCCATCGCCAGGATCTCGGAGTTGCCAGAGTCCGGCGCGGCGTTGCCGAAGGCCAGCGGCGCAATCGGCGAGCTGCCGAGGATCTCGTGCATCAGCCCGAGGCGCACCTGGCCCATGCCCTGCCCGCCGAGCTCGGGCGGCAGGTGCGTGGCCCACAGCCCGCGCGCCTTGACCTGCTCCTGCAGCGGCGCGATCGCCTCTGACAGACCCTCCAGGCCGAGGTCGTGCCAGATCGCCTCCAGCGGCCAGATCTCCGCGCGTACGAACTCGGACATCCAGTCGAGCTGCGCTTGAAAGTCGGCGTCTGTGGAGAAGTCCCAGCTCATGCGACGTCCTTTCGGTCTGGCGCCGGCCGATCTGCGATCGGCGACAGCGGCGGCGTGGCCTAAGCCTACGCCTGATGAGCGCCCGAGGACCTGCGCGCAAACCGAGACCCGAGGCCCCACGCGCGATCGAGGGCAGGTCACCGCCGGGCGTCGCGACCGAGCCAGGTCACGACGCCCACCGGCGATGACGCCCGCGCCAGGGAGGGAGCGGCGTGGAGCGTCCTTCAAGGTGACCGGACGAGGGAGGTCACTCCTGAATGTTCAACATCGCATAGCTAAAGTGTCGTGTCAAGGGTAAAGTAGACGGCTGTTTATAAAACAATCGATCGATATCACTCGTGTCGGGCTCGGCACTCCGGTGGCCGGCGGCGACGGCCTCGACGCGGGCGGGCTCCCACGCCCTGCGGAGCGCTGACGGCTTGACGGCGGCGAACGGCAAATCGCCAGATCGGACTGAGGCGAAGTCGAAGTCGGACCGGCAGGCGCGAGCGCGAGCTCGCCGCCCGTCGGGGCCGGTCGCGCGGGAGCAGATGCGCGTCGGCCAGCGTCTGCGCCTGGCGCTGGCGATGATCGACGCAGTCGGCAAGGACGGCTATCGCGAGACGCGCGTGGCCGACGTGATCGCGCGCGCGGGCGTCTCGCGCAAGACCTTCTATGAGCTGTTCGACAACAAGCAGGACTGCCTGTTGACGACGTTCGACCTGGTCACCAACGAGGCCATGCGGCGTATCGACGTGGCCTATCGTGCCGCGAAAGGCTGGCCCGATCGCATGGAAGCGGCGATCGGCGCTCTGCTCTCCGCGGCGCTGGAGAACCCCGGCGCCGTGCGGCTGTACCTGCTGGAGACGCCGGCCGTCGGGCCGGCGGGAATCGAGCGCCGCGAGCGCTCGGTCGTCGACTTCGAACGCTCGCTGCGCGCCGCGCTGGAGCTGGCGCCGGGAAAAGGGTCGATTGCAGACGCCGCGCTGAAGGCGATCGTCGGCGGTCTCAACAGGGTGGTCTACCGTCGAGCCCTGCGCGGCGATCCGGACGAGCTGACTGCGCTCGCACCGGACCTGACGCGCTGGGCCGCCTCCTACTACCCCGCTCCCGCCGCGATGATCTCCGCACCGGCGGCGCTGTCAGGCGATCGTCGTCAGGCGATCGCGCTTGGCGGCGGCCGCGCCCCAGGCACGCTGGCCCCCCACCCAGCGCTCGGAGGCCGCCGCGGGCTGCCGCGCGGAGACCAGAACGTGTCGCGCAGCTTCGTCGTGCAGAGCCAGCGCGAACGCATTCTCGACGCCGTTACGAACTTGACCGCCGAGCAGGGCTACGCGGCGCTGCGCGTCGAAGGGATCGCCGAGCAGGCGGCGGTGTCGCTGGTGGCCTTCTACGAACACTTCGCCGACAAGGAAGACGCCTTCCTGGTCGCCTTCGAGGTCGGCCAGGGCAAGGGGCTGGCGATCGTCGAAAGCGCGTTCGCGGCGCAGGAGGACTGGCGCTTTGCCGTGCGCGACGGCATCGCCGCGCTGTTCGACTTCCTGGCGACCGAGCCCTCCTTCGCCCACATCGCGCTGGTGGACGCGCTGATCGCCACCGGGCACACCGCGCAGCGCTCGAGCGCCAGCGTGGACGCGTTCGCGCAGATGCTCGTGCCCGGTCTGGAGCGCACCGAAAGCCTGGCCCCGCCCGCGGTGACAGTGGAGGCGATCGCCGGCGGGCTGTTCGAGCTGTGCCTGCACTACGCGCTGGGCGACCGGATCCGTGAGCTGCCGGAGCTCGCCCCGTCGGCGACGTACATAGCGCTGGCGCCGTTCATTGGCGGCGAGGAGGCGGCACGCATAGCCACCGACCGCCCGCAGGTCAAGCGCGCGGCGGCTCGCGCATAGCCGTCGCCGCGGCCTCCGCGCGCTAAGCCGGCACGGCCTTGCGCGGGCTCATCAGCGCGATCGGCACGGCGAGCTCAGCCGAGCGTTTGAGCGTGACGATGCGCCGCCCGGGCTGCACGGCGTCGCGCACGGCGCCGGCGTGCGGCGCGAGCTCTGTGACCGTGCGGTCGAGCTGCGGCGCGATCAGCGCCAAGCCCCACAGCCGCGCCGGGCCGTCGGCGCCGCCGCGCTCGGCGACGATCTGCTGGGGTTCCTGGACGACCTCGAGGATCGCCTCGCCGAGACGAAAGAACGCCTGGCGCGGCGCCCCGGCGGGCGTCGGCTGCTCGCGCACGCGGCGCAGATCCAGCCCGGCGGCCTGCAGCGCGCGCACGCTGCGGTCGAGATCCGGCGTCATCGCGACCACGTGATCAATCGCCACGATGCCGTTGCGATGCGACGGCGGCGCGTCCGTCGGCGGCTCATGCGCGCCCGGACGCGGCAGGCCGTCGAGCTCCGACGAGGTCACGCCGCCCAGCGACCAGCCGACGATTCCGCGCCCGGCCTCGCGGCCGGCCATGCGCAGGCGCACTCCGCCGAGCTGCACCGCGGCGTCGCTCACGCTGAAGCCGAGCGCCGCCCAGCCGGCCGGCTCGTCTGCCAGCTCCAGCTCGTCGAGCGTCACGGAATGCTCCCTGGACATGGGCGGGAGCATCGCACGCCGCTCGCTACGGTGTCCGCGCATGTGGGCGCAACGCGAGATCCCGCTGCCGGCGCTGCCGCGCGGCTTTCATCTGATCACGCGCGAGGTGCTCGCGGCGCTGCCCGAGCTGGCCGAGCTGCGCGTCGGGCTGCTGCACCTGTTCCTGCGCCACACCTCGGCGTCGCTGACGCTCAACGAGAACGCCAGCCCCGACGTACGCCACGACTTCGCGGCGTTCTTCGATCGCGCCGTGCCCGAGCACGCCGACTACTGGACGCACACGCTCGAGGGCGCCGACGACATGCCGGCGCACATCAAGGCCTCGCTGCTCGGCCCTTCGCTGTCGCTGCCGGTCGCCGGCGGGCGCCTTGTGCTGGGCACGTGGCAGGGCGTGTACCTATGCGAGCACCGCGACCACGGCGGCGCGCGCTCGCTGCTGGCGACGCTGTGGGGCGAGAGCGGGCGCTAGCCGATCACGAAGGCGTGTACGGCCCCGGCTTGGGGCGCACCTTGCCGCCGGGAAAGGCCAGGCGCAGGATCGTGCGGTGCACCGTGCCGAGCTGCTTGTGCAGCGGCCCCGTGTTGTAGGGCAGCCCGTAGCGGCGGCAGATGTCGCGCACGCGCGGCGCGATCTCCTGATAGCGCGAGGACGGCATGTCCGGGTACAGGTGGTGCTCGACCTGGAAGCTGAGGTTGCCGGCGAGCAGGTGAAACAGCGGCCCGCCGTCGATGTTCGCCGCGCCGAGCAGCTGGCGCACGTAGAAGCCGCCGCGCGTCTCTTCGGCGACCTCCTCCTGGCTGAACGTGTACGTCTGATCGGGGAAGTGCCCGCAGAAGATGATCGAGTAGGACCACACGTTGCGCACGATGTTCGCCGTGAAGTTGGCCGCGAGCGTCGACTTGAACGCGGCTCGCGCCTGCTTGGCCGAGCCGCGGCTGGAGGCCAGCGCACCGAGCGCTGTCAGCGCCGGGAAGGCGACGTAGTCCTTGACGATCTGATCGCGCGCCTTGACGCCGATCGCCTTGAGCTCTTCGATCACCTGCTCCTTGGACTTCTCGCCGGAGTGGATCGCGCCGCGGTTGAGGTCGTGCACGGCCACGCCCCACTCGAAGAAGCCCATCAGCAGCAGGTTGTACAGCGGCTGGAAGAGATACACCGGGTGCCATTTCTGGTGCGGGTCGATGCGCATGATCTCGTAGCCGAGATCGCGATCCTTGCCGCGTATGTTCGTGAACGTGTGGTGCTCGTAGTTGTGCGAGTGGCGCCAAGCGTCGGCCGGCGAGGCGGTGTCCCAGTCCCAGTTCTGCGAGTTGATGTCCGGGTCGTTCATCCAGTCCCACTGCCCGTGCATCACGTTGTGGCCGATCTCCATGTTCTCGAGGATCTTCGCCAGCGACAGCGCCGCCGTTCCACCGAGCCACAGCGGCCTGCGGCGCGAGCCCATCAGCAGCGCGCGCGCCGCCAGCACGAGGTGGCGGTGCAGCTTGATCGTGCTGCGGATGTAGCGCGAGTCGCGGTCCCCGAGATCGTCGTAGACCTCGTCGTGGATCGCGTCGAACTCACGGCCGAGCTGCTCGATCTGCTCGGCCGTCAGTCGCGCCAGCGGGCTCTCGGGCTCGTCGACGCCGACGTTGGGCTGGCTGGGAATCTGGGTGGCTGACACGTTGCTCCTTGGGTTGCGACGTTGAAGTGGGTTACAGGGCGATCTCGACCGCGCCCTCGGGCGCGTTGATGCAGGTCTGCAGCATCTCTCCGGGCTGGCCGTGCACGCGCCCGGTGCGCAGATCGCGCACCTGGCCCGAGCAGAGCTTGCCGACGCACGTGTGGCAGATGCCCATGCGACAGCCGAAAGGCAGCTCCGCACCGGCGTTCTCGGCGGCGACCAGAATCGGCAGCTCGCCGTCTGAGACGGCCTCCACGCCGCTCCTGGTCAGACGGATCGTGCCGCCGGCGCCGCGCTCGCCGTCGCCGACGCGCGCGTCCGGCTGGAAGTGCTCGCGGTGCAGGCGCGCGGGGTCGCCGTCGCGCTCGAAGCGCTCGCCGATCGACTCCAGCAGCCCCGTCGGCCCGCACACGAAGGTCTCGCGCTCGCGCCAGTCCGCGCACAGCTCGTCCAGGTGCGCGGCCGTCAGGCGACCACGCTCGCCCGTGTGTTGCTCGTGCAGGCGGTAGCCGTTGTGGCGCGCGTCCAGCTCGCGCAGCTCCTCGCCGAAGATCACTCCCTCGGCGGTACGCGCGCTGTGCAGGTGCACGACGTCGCGCAGCGCCCCCCGCCCGGCGAGCGAGCGCAGCATGCTCATCACCGGCGTGATGCCGCTGCCGGCGCTGATGAACAGCAGCCGTTGCGGCAGCGGGTCGGGCAGCACGAAGGTGCCTTCCACGCCGCCCAGGCGCACGATCGCGCCCGGGCGCACGCCGTTGAACAGAAACGGCGTGACCTTGCCGCCTTCGACGAGCTTCGGCGTGATCGAGATGCAGCCGTCCTCGCGGCGCGGGTCCGACGTCAGCGAGTAGGCGCGCCAGTGATGGATGCCGTCGACCTCGATGCCCAGGCGCAGATACTGCCCGGGGTCGTGGCCCGGCCACTCCCAGCCCGGCTTGATCGTGACCGTGACCGCTTCGGATGTCTCGCGCTCGATCCGTTCGATGCGCCCGCGCAGCTCGCGCGTCGACCACAACGGGTTGACCAGCTCGAGGTAGTCGTCGGGCAGCAGCGGCGAGGTGAACGAGCGGATCATGCCGAGCACGCGGCGGCGCACCGGCGAGACCTGCGGCACGGCTCCGCGTTCAGCCACGGGCGTCCGTTCGCAGTGCGATATCGCGCCACGGCGCGACGGTCGGGTGGGTGAGCGGTGCGCGACGCATCTTGCTTGCAATAACCATTACCTCAAACGAGGTTACTTCAAACTTGGTATCCTTACGTGAGGGATGGCACAGACGGCCCCGGAGAAGACAGCGCGCAAGGACGGCTCTGCCAACGCCAAGGCGGCGCGCAACGGGTCAGGCGACACGGACGCGTCCTCGACGGATCTCACGGTGGAGCAGCTCGCGGCCGAGGTCGGCATGTCGGTGCGCAACATCCGCAACCACCATACGCGCGGTCTGCTTCCCCCGCCAGACGTGCGCGCGCGCGTCGGCTACTACAACGCCGAGCACGTCGCGCGGCTGCGCCTGATTCTCGACCTGCAGGCCGACGGCTTCAACCTCGCCTCGATCGAGCGGCTGCTGAGCGGCTCCGACGGTCTCGCCGAGCGCCTGCTCGGTTTGCGCAAGGCCGTCACCACGCCGTTCGAGCCCGAGCAGCCCGAGCTGATCACGACGGCCGAATTGGCTGAGCGATTCGGCGAGCTCAGCGCCAAGGACGCCGAGCGCGTGCGCAAGCTCAAGCTGCTCGTGCCGCTCGGCGACGACCGCTTCGAAGCACCCAGCCCGGCGCTGCTGCGCGCCGCCGAGCAGGTCGTCGCGCTGGGCATTCCGATGCACTCCGCGCTCGTGCTCGTCGAGCGCGTGAGCCGCGACTGCGACTCCATCTCCAGCGACTTCACCAAGCTCTTCTTGCGCGAGCTGTGGCGTCCGTTCGACGAGGCCGGCCAGCCCGACGAGGGCTGGGACGAGCTGATCGAGGGCGTGGACTCACTGCGTCCGCTGGCCTCCGAGGCGCTGCTGGCGCTGTTCAAGCTGCGCATGACCGCCCAGCTCGAACAGGCCTTCGGCAAAGTCATCGAGCACCAGGCCAAGCGCAAGTAGCGCCCAGCGTGCCGCGTTATTCCGTAGTCAGAAGTTAACGCAGACGATTAGAGACAACTCCGTCGTCTCCTTGACGTGCGTCGTAGCGATCTGCTACTGACATTCGTGGGGTGCTGGCCGCTCGATGCCGGTTCGTGGCAGCGGTCAGATTCGTACAACCTGAGCGATCCGCCCTCCATGTCCGGGTCGTTCACTCATTAAGGAGACATCAATGAAACGTCTTGGGCTAACAGGCCTGGTGATTCTGATGACCTATGCGTTCGGCCTAGTCGCCGCCTCCAACGCGGGCGCGGTCTGCGCGGTCGTCAGAACGGCCAACACAGGCACATACACGAATGCCTTATGCACACGATTAGGCGGCACCAAAGAATATACGTTAGTGACCTTGCTTGGCTCCTTATTCAACGAACTTGGCGTGTTATGCGCAAAAGTCGAAGAAGCCGGCACGGGGACCTTCACAGAAGAAAACTGCGCGAACATAGTTGGCGGAAAAGAATGGATAAAGATCCTTCAAAACCTTCCCAATTGCGGAGCGGCAGTTGGCTTGGTGTCGATCTGCATTGAAAAGCCAGAAGGCTCCGGAGAATTAGTGAGGGAAAACGGCGCCTATACCTTCAGTGGTGTGCTTGGCTTAGAAACGGAAGCATTACTCGAAGTGCCAGGGCTCGAACTGCACGTTGTGTGCACAAAAGTCGAATCGACTGGCAGCTTCGAACAGACGACCGAAATCGCGCCCGTCACGATCGACAAACAGACGATCTCGTTCAATGCCTGTACCGTGTTAAACCCGCTAGGGGAAAAATGTAAGGTCAAAGAACCGATCGAAGTCAAAGAATCCTATGGCGAGTTCAATGAAGGAATCACTGAAGTCACGCTCGAACCCGAAATCGAAGGTGGCGCTCTGACCACGCTGACAGTGGAAAATGTCACCGGGAAAACGTGCGGGATTGCTGGCACATACTTACTAACTGGCAGACAGACCTGCAAACCGCTCGAAGCGGGAGCGGACGCGGTGACCCACTTAATCGAATGCGCCGAAACCGGCAGCAAAGAACTCTTACTCACAGAAAAAGAAGCAAAGCTCTTACTCGTCCAGGAAGTTAAACTTACCGGTACAGAAGCCGGCAAAAAATGGTCGATCGGCAAAGCCTGAGCTGATTGCTCAGCTGGGTGGGGTGAGGTCTCTGGCCTCATCCCCACCCGCGTCTCCTAGGGCACGAGCACGATCTTGCGGTGCGAGCCCGCCTGCAGGCGCTGCCATGCCTCGCCCACGCGCTCCAGCTCGATCGGCTCGCTCTCGACCTTCAGCTCGCCCGAGGCCGCCAGCGCCGACAGGCTCGCGTAGGCGGCGCGCTTGACCTGCGGCGGCGCAGCGAAGTTCGTATGGCCCATCACGACGAGCATCTTGCCGCGGATCGCCGCCGAGCTGACGGTGCTCTCGTCGCCCGCCCCCGCACCGACCTGCACGATGCGCGCGCCGAAGCTCGCCGCCTTGAGCGCAGCCGCAAACGGCTCGCCGGACAGCGGGTCGACGACCACGTCGATGCGCCCGTCGCCGGCCTGCGCGAGTCTCTCCGCCAGGTCGGCGCCGCCGTCCAGCGTCACCGCCGCGTCGGCGCCGAGCTCCAGGCAGCGCTGCAGTCCCTCCTGCGAGCGCGCCGCCGCGACCACGCGCGTGGCGCCCAGCGACCTGGCCGCCTGCACGGCGATCTGCCCCAGCACGCCGCTGGCCGCCAGCACGAGCACGTGCTCGCCCGGTTGCAGCGCGGCGCGCGCGGTCAGCGACAGCCACGCCGCCAGCCCCGAGACCCCCAGCGCCACCGCCGTGCCGTCGTCGACGCCGTCGGGCACGTCATAAGGCGAGTCCGACTCGATCAGAGCGCGCTCGGCCATCGAGCCGTAGGGCAGCAGCGGCGAGTCGAAGTAGACGCGCCGCCCGTCGAGCACCCCCACGCCCTCGCGTCCGGCGACGAACGGAAGCGGCGGCACGCCGGCGTAGAAGCGCCCGGCGCAGATCGCCACGTCGACGGGGTTCAGGCCCGCCGCCGTCACCTGCACCACCGCTTGGCCGTCGCCCGCCTCGGGCTCGGCGAAGTCGTCGGGCGTGGGCACACCCAGCTCACGGACTACAGCGGCTCTCATCGCTGCATCATCGCTCAATCGCGCGCCGGCGCGTCGCGTCACGATCGCGTGGCCGTTCGTACGCTCGTCTAAGCCGACGCCACGGACGAATGGCGTCGGTCGAGGCTGCCGATAGGCCTGCCAGACAGCGATGAAACGAGCACAACTCCTACGACAGCTCGTGCTCGACTCGCAATATGTGATCGACGAGCACCTGGTCGCGACCGCGATTCTCGCGCGAGCCGCGGCGCGGCGCGTGCTCGCCGACGCCGGCTTTCGCAACGACCAGCGCCCGACGCGCGCCGTGCGCTCGTTCAGGCCGAGCACGCACGTCCGATCGTTCCGGCCCTACGTGCTGCGCGCCGCGCTCGATCGACGCCGCGCGCCCGGCTTCGCGGAGCCCGTCTAGATGCCCGCGCTGCAGGTCTCCGTGCCGATCGCCTACGAGCTGCTCGCCCAATGCATCAAACAGGGCCAGGCGCTTGTGCAGCGCGCCAGCCTGGTCGGCGACTTCTCAGATTACGAGAGCTGGAAGGCGGCGCGAAACCAATGGATCGACCCGACCGTGCAGGCGCTCGAGCACATGTACGGCGGCCCGTCGCAGCGCGGCGAGTTCACGCAGGCCGTGACCGCCGCCGACACGCCGCAACGCTGGCAGCAGCAGTACGCCGGCGACCTCGACGCGGTCAAGGCCGCGATCGAGCTGCTGACAGTGCTGCAGAGCGAGCTGGCGTTCGTGCGAGAGGGAACCGCGCTCGAGGCGGGCGATGCGCAGGTCACGCCGCCGGAGCCGCAGAGCGCCGCGCCCGAAGGCGATGCCGACCCCGATCGGCTCGCGCCGCCCGCCGACGAGGCTTCGCCGGTCGCCCCCCTGCTCGCCAGAGAGCACGAGGATTCCCACGGGGATCTGCGACCCCAGCGCGAGAACGACCTTGCCGAGCCGTCGGTCGGCGCCGAGCTCGCACCCGCGCCCTCGTTTGCGCGCGAGCTGGCCCATCAGGCCGACGGCGAGGTGTCAGCCGAGCGCGCCGGCGCCGCCGCGCCGGCGAACGGCAAGCAGGTGCTGCTGGCGCACGGGCGCAACGAGCGCTGGATGGCAGCGGTCGCGCGGCTGCTCGAACAGGCCGGAACGCACGAAGTGACGATCCTCAACGAGCGCCCCGGCGACCGCGACGCACTGGCGCAGCAGTTCTCCGGACACACGCCGAGCTCACGCTACGCCGTCGTGCTGCTGACCGCCGACGACATCGGCGCGCCGCGCGTCGAGTCCGAGGACGAGCCCTACTACTCCCCGCGCCCCCACCAGGCTGTCGTGTTCGAGATGGGCTTTCTCGTCGCGGCACTCGAGCCCGGCCGCGTGTGCGTGCTCTATGAGGAGGGCGTGCAGCTGCCGTGCGATCTGCAGGACGTCGCCTACGTGCGCCTGGACATGGCCGGCACGTGGCAGCCCAAGCTGCTGCTGCAGTTGCGCAAGGCCGGCTTCGACTACGACCTGAACAAGCTCGCCGCGGCCTAGCGGCTCGCAGTGGCCGTGCGAGGCTGCGGCGGCCACGACGAGGCCGCGACGCACCGCTCCTTGACACAGGCGGCGCTTGACAGATAATGACCTTGATGCACCGCCGCAGCCGCCCGACCAGGGAACGCTCGCACGGACGCCGCGGGTGGCGTCCGCGCCGGGGCTGAGCCGCTTGCAGGTCGACTTCTGCGGCGTCCGCGGATCGCTCCCCGCGGCGGGCCGCGAGTACGTTCGCTACGGCGGTCACACGTCCTGTCTTGCGCTGACCGCAGACGGCGCTGAGCTGCCGACGCTGATCCTCGACGCCGGCACGGGCACGCGCCGCGCGACGCACCTGTTCGCCGATGCGCCGTTCGACGGCACCGTGCTGCTCACGCATCTGCACTGGGACCACACGATGGGCCTGCCGTTCTTCTCGGCGGCCGATCGCGACGGCGCGCGCGTCACCGTGATCCTGCCCGAGCAGGACGACGCCGCCGACGCCACCGCGGTGCTCACCGGCCTGATGAAGCCGCCGTACTTCCCGGTCGGCCCGACCGAGCTTCGCGGTCACTGGTCGTGCCAGTCGATCGCGCCGGGCGAGTGCCAGCTGGAGGGCTTCTCGGTGCTCGCGCGCGAGATCCCGCACAAGGGCGGGCGCACGTTCGGCTATCGCGTCAGCGACGACCACAGCACGATCGCCTACATGCCCGACCACAACCCGACCGCGCTGGGCCCCGGCGAGGACGGCTTCGGCGAGTACCACGCCGCGGCGATGGAGCTCGCGCGCGACGTCGACCTGCTGGTTCACGACGCGCAGCTGCTGCCTGCCGAGCTCGACGCCGAGGGTGACTTCGGCCACGCTGTGGCCGACTACCCGGTCGCCCTGGCCGAGCGCGCGGGCGCGCGCGCGGTGGCGCTGTTTCACCATCGGCTCAACCGCACCGACGACGCACTCGACCAGCTCGCCGGGCGCCTGGCGCGCGATCGGCCGGCGGTCAGCGTCGCCACCGAGGGCGTCGTTCTCGACCTCTGATCGAGTCCGCGCGCCGTGCCGGCGGCCCGCTCACTCCACGACGTAGCGCTCGGGCACCAGACGTTCTGTCTGTCGCGGCGGGCGGCGGTACTTGCGCCGCTGGCGCGCCGGCAGCTTGACGCGCTTTGGCTTGTCCGGACGCTCATACGGCACCAGCGACAGCAGGTGGCTGATCAGGTTCAGCCGCGCCGTGCGCTTGTCGTCGGCCTCGACCACGTACCACGGGCTCTCATCGGTGTCGGTGCGCGCGAACATGCGGTCCTTGGCCTCGGCGTAGTCGACCCAGCGCGCACGCGCCTGCACGTCGGTTGGGCTGAACTTCCAGCGCTTGCGCGGATCGGCGAGCCGCTTCTTGAAACGCTTCTCCTGCTCCTCGTCGGATACCGACAGCCAGTACTTGATGAGCATCAGGCCGTCGTTCTGCAGCGTCTGCTCGAACTGCGGGCAGAAGCGCAGGAACTCCTCATACTCGGCCTGCGTGCAGTAGCCCATCACGTGCTCGACGCCGGCGCGGTTGTACCAGCTGCGATCGAACAGCACGATCTCACCGGCGCCCGGCAGATGCGACACGTAACGCTGGAAGAACCACTGCGAGCGCTCGCGCTCGGTTGGCGTGGGCACCGCCGCGACACGACAGCTGCGCGGGTTCAGATAGGAGGTGATGCGCTTGATCACGCCGCCCTTGCCCGCCGTGTCGCGCCCCTCGAATAGCACCACCAGGCGCCTGTCGTTGGCGACGATCCACTCCTGCATGAACACCAGCTCGGTCTGCAGGCGCAGCAGCTCCTTGTCGTACTGCTTGGCGCTGAGATGGCGCGTCGAGCTCACCGGCACATGATCCAGCACCGCGCGCGCACGCGCGCTGAGGCGCGCCGTAGGCTGCTTCAGCATGACCTTCGGAGATCTCCTGCTGATCGTGCTGGCCGGCCTCGGCGGGCCGCTGCTCGCGCTCACGCCGAGGCTGTTCGTGCCGCTGGTGATCGGCGAGATCCTCGCCGGCGCCGCGCTCGGTAACACCGGTCTCGGCGCGGTGCACCCGGCGAACGCCACGACCGCGTTTCTCGGTCAGGTCGGCTTTGCGATGCTGATGCTGACGGCCGGCATGCACCTGCCGCTGCGCGACCCGCGGCTGTTCGCGTCGCTGCGCAGAGGAGCGCTTCTCGCGGGCGCCGTCGGCGTGCTTGCAGTGCCGGGCGGACTGGCCGCGGCAGCAATCGCGGGAACCTCCCACGCGGCCATCTACGCAGTCGTGCTCGCGTCGGGCTCGGCGGCCGTTCTGCTGCCGGCGCTGGCGGAGACCGGCGCCGGCGGACACGAGGTGCTGTCGGTCGTCGCGCAGGTGACGATCGCCGACGTCGTGACGATCGTCTCCGTGCCAATCGTGCTGGCGCCTTCGCGCACCGCGCACGCCTTGCTCGGCGGCGTGCTCGTAGCCGGAGCGGCTGCGCTGCTGCTCCTCGTCGCGCGGCTGCTCGCCGGCCGCGAGTGGGTCGCGCGCGTGCGCGCTGAGTCCAAGCGACGCCACTGGGCGCTGGACCTGCGCATCGCGCTGCTGGTGCTGTTCTTTCTCGCGTGGCTTGCGAAGCGCAGCGGCACGAGCGTGCTGATCGCCGGCTTCGGCGCGGGCGTCACGGTCGCGCTGGTCGGCGGTCCCAAACGCCTGTCGACGCAGATCCGCGGAGTCGCCGACGGGTTCTTCGTGCCGCTGTACTTCGTCGTGCTGGGCGCGCAGCTGGACCTCGGCGGGCTGTTCGAGCACCCGCAGATGATCGCGCTGGCAGCCGCGCTGGTAGCTCTGAACGTGCTGATCCACCTCATCGCCGCGCGCGCCGGGCGCGTCTCGCCCGGCGCGGGCCTGGCGGCGAGCGCGCAGCTCGGCGTGCCGGCGGCCGTCGCCTCGCTCGGGCTCGCCGGAGGCGTGATCTCCAGCGAAGTGGCCACGGCGATCGTCGCCGCGTCGATCGTCAGCCTCGCCGTGTGCACGGCCGGCGTTCAACGCCTGCTCGCGCGTGCGCCTGTCGCGACGCCTACGCTTGCCCGGTGAGCAGCGAGCAGCACTCCGATGCGACGCCGCGGCCGCCCGACGAGCCGGCGCCGGAGGCGCCCGAAGGCATCGGCGGCCCGACGCTCGACGAGGAGCTTCTGCTGTGGCTCGGCGACGAGCCGGCCGGGGTGCGCGCCGCCGATGCCGAGCGTGTGCGCGAGATCGCCGCCGAGTTCGCCACGGGCTTCGGCGCGCTGGCGCAGATCGGCCCGGCGGTCAGCGTGTTCGGCTCGGCGCGCACGCCGCGAGAGCATCCCGACTACGCGCTCGTGCGCGACGTCGCCGCGCGCCTCGGCCGCGGCGGCTACACGATCATCACCGGCGGTGGCCCCGGCCTGATGGAGGCCGCCAACCGCGGCGCGCGCGACGCCGGCGCGACGTCGGTCGGCTGCAACATCCAGCTGCCGCACGAGCAGGCCGCCAACGAGTACCTCGACATCAGCCTGCGCTTCGGGCACTTCTTCGCGCGCAAGGTGATGTTCGTACGCTACGCGGCCGCCTTCGTGATCGCTCCGGGCGGCTTCGGCACGCTCGACGAGCTGTTCGAGGCGCTGACGCTGATCCAGACGGGCACGATCCGCCACTTCCCGGTGATCCTGATCGGCGGCGAGTGGGACGGGCTGATCACCTGGCTGCGCGAGCGCGCGCTCGCAGACGGGCGCATCGGCGCCGCCGACCTGGAGCTGCTGCGCCTCGCCGACGACGCCGACGAGGTCTGCGCGATCGTCGACGCCGCGCGCGTGCACCAGCAGGCGCAGGCGCGCCGGCAGGCCCGGCGCACGGCGGCCGGCTAGCTACGCGCTCGTGCGCGGCGTGAGCAGCGGCTCGGCCGTGGAGCTCGACGCTTCGACGTGCGCGGGCACGCCGGCCGCGGCATACGCGTCGATCGCGTCGAGCGTCTCGGCCTTCAGCAGCGTCTGCGCGAGGCTCTCCAGCTGATCGCGATGATCGCTGAGCAGGCGCGTGACGCTGTCGTGCGCGGAGTCGACCAGCTTGCGCACCTCCTCGTCGACCAGGCGCTGGGTCTCCTGCGAGGTCTCGCTGGCGCCGGGCAGGAACGGGCCCTGTCCGTCGGCGGGCAGCACGGCGACCGGCCCGACAGCGTCGCTCATGCCCCAGCGCCCGACCATCTGGCGCGCGATCGCCGTGAGCTGCTGGATGTCGGACTCGGCGCCGGAGGTGATCGAGCCGAACACGACCTCCTCGGCCACGCGCCCGCCCAGCGCGACGCGGATCTTCGCGTCGAGGTCCTCGCGTGAGTAGGACACGCGGTCGGCGTCGGGCGTCGACAGCGTCACGCCGAGTGCCATGCCGCGCGGGATGATCGAGACCTTGCGCACGGGATCGGCGCCGGGCGTGAGCATGCCGACGAGCGCGTGGCCGGACTCGTGGTAGGCCGTGCGCTCGCGGTCAGCCGGCGACAGCAGGATGCCCCGCGGCGAGCCCAGCAGGATCTTCTCCAGCGAGTCGGTCAGGTCACCCATCTCGACCTTCTCGTGAGCGCGCCGCGCGGCCAGCAGCGCGGCCTCGTTGGCGAGGTTGGCGAGGTCGGCGCCGACCATGCCGGGAGTGCTGGCGGCGATCGCGTCGAGGTCGACGCTGTCGGCGAGCGGGATCGAGCGGGTGTGCACTTCGAGGATTTCCTTGCGCCCCTTGCGATCGGGCGCCTGCACGGCGACGCGCCGGTCGAAGCGACCGGGGCGCAGCAGCGCCGCGTCGAGCACGTCGGGGCGGTTGGTCGCGGCGAGCACGACCACGGCCTCGGAGCTCTCGAAGCCGTCCATTTCAGTGAGGATCTGGTCGAGCGTCTGCTCGCGCTCGTCGTTGGCGCCGCTGACGGCCACCGAGCCCTGGCGCGAGCGGCCGATCGCGTCGAGCTCGTCGATGAAGATGATTGCCGGCTCGGCCTCCTTGGCCTTGGCGAACAGATCACGCACGCGCGATGCGCCGACGCCGACGATCGCCTCGATGAACTCCGACGCGGAGATCGAGAAGAACGCCGCGTGCGCCTCGCCGGCGACGGCGCGCGCGAGCAGCGTCTTGCCGGTGCCCGGCGCGCCGGACAGCAGCACGCCGTGCGGCATGCGCCCGCCCAGGCGACCGTACTTCTCCGGGCTGCGCAGGAAGTCGACGATCTCCGCCAGCTCCGCCTTGGCCTCGTCGATGCCGGCGACGTCGGCGAAGGTCACGCGGATCTTCTCCGGGTCGACACGGCGCGCCTGGGAGCGGCCGAAGCTGCCCAGCGCGCCCATCGCCCCACCGGCTTTGGCGGCGCGGCGTGCGAGCAGCACGAACAGCCCGACGATCAGCAGCGTCGGCCCGAAGCCGAGCAGCAGCTCGGAGATCAGCGAGCGGCTTTCGCTCGTCGGCTTGGCCGTGATGTTGACGTTCTTTTCTTTCAGCAGCGCCGTCAGCTGCGCGTTGTTCCAGTACGTCGGAACCTGCGTCGAGAACAGCGTCGTCGGCTTGGCGCTCCTGTCGTGAGCGGGGTAGGTGACCTTCTGCTTGAGCGTGCCTTCGATCGTGTCGCCCTTGCTGCTGATCGACTTGACCTTGCCGGCCTGCACCTGCGTCAAGAAGAACGGTTTGAACTGGACCGGCACGCGCGGCTGGCTGGAGCTCGGATGGATCAGGAACAGCGACAGCCAGTTGATCACCAGCAGCACGAGCACGAACCAGATGAAGCCGGGGCGGCGATGCGCCGGCGGCCCGCTCGGCGGCTGCTCGGGCATGCCGCGCCCGTCCGGCGCCGGCGCGACCTGCCAGCCGCGCTTGTCGCGCGGCATCGGCGGATGGGCGTCGGTGCGGCTTGAGCTCGCGGCTGGCCGGTCGTCTGGCTGCTGCTCGGGCACTCAGTCCATCCTACGCGTGTTTGCGCGTAGGCCGGCCGGCGCCGCAGGCAGGGCGGCGGGTCTCCTTGACTGCCTCTGCTCGGCGATAGCGATGGTATTTACAAGCTGGCCGGCGGCACTGGGTCACGCGCGTAGCGTGCGATCGTATTGGCAATGTGTGACGTGACAAACCCAGCCCAGGAGCCCGCACAGAGCCTCGCAATTTGCGGCCTCGTTAGGAGGTAGCCTTGGGAGCTATGGCTGCGCAACCCACTGCGATTGGTTCGTACACCGCTGCTGAGGTTGGTCGG
>DATARK010000057.1:0-20328 GCA_036264175.1 Solirubrobacteraceae bacterium | reverse complement strand
AGACGATCCGCCGGGCGCGCCCGAGCTGTCAGGCGAAGAGCGCTCAGCCGGCGAACGCGCGCAGTGACTGGCGCAGCGAGCTGGTCGTCTTCAGCACGGCGGTCGGCTCGTAGCCGCAGTGGGCCATGCAGTTTTCACAACGCGGGTCCTTGCCGCGGCCGTACTTGTCCCAGTCGGTCGTCTCGAGCAGCTCTTTGTAGGTCTCGGTGTAGCCGTCGGCCATCAGGTAGCAGGGACGCTGCCAGCCGAACAGCGAGTAGCTGGGAATGCCCCACGCGGTGCAGTCGAATTCGGCCTTGCCCTCGAGGAAGTCCAGGAACAGCGGGCTGTGGTTCAGGCGCCACTTCTTGCGCCGCCCTTCGGAGAAGGCCTCCTTGAACAGCTTGCGCGTCTCGGTCACGCCGAGGAAGTGCTCCTGGTCGGGCGCTTTCTCATAGGCATAGGCCGGCGAGATCATCATTTCGTCGACCTCGAGGTCGTCGTTGAGGAAGTCGAGCACCTCGCGCACGGTCTTCGGCGAGTCGTGCGTGAAGAAGGTCGTGTTGGTCGTCACGCGAAAGCCCGCCGCCTTGGCGGCCTTGATCGCCGCGACGGCCTTGTCGAACACGCCCTCGCGCTCGACCGAAGCGTCGTGGCGCTCCTGCAGGCCGTCCATGTGCACCGCCCAGGAGAAGTACGGGCTGGGCTTGAAGTTGGACAGCTTCTTCTCCAGCAGCAGCGCGTTGGTGCACAGGTAGACGAACTTCTTTTTTTTCAGCAGCTGGTCGGCGATCACGTGGATCTCGGGGTGAATAAGCGGCTCGCCGCCGGCGATCGACACCATCGGCGCGCCGCTCTCTTCGATCGCGCCGATCGCCTGCTCGACGGGCATGCGCCGGCGCAGCTCGTGCTCGGGATGCTGGATCTTGCCGCAGCCCGAGCAGGCCAGGTTGCACTGGAACAGCGGCTCCAGCTCGACGATCAGCGGGAACTTGTCGCGTTTGGCAAGGCGCTGGCGCATCAGGTACCAGCCCATGCGCGTGCTCTGCCTGACTTTGGCCGCCATGCGCGTACCTTAGCCCGCCGTGTCCCGGTCCTGAAGCGCGACGGCGGAAACCCGCCGCAGCACGCGCGCCGCCAGCAGCGCTCCGCCCAGCGCCTGCGGGCGAAACAGCTCGTGGCTGGGGCTGTCGAGCACCACGCGCACGACCGCGAACGGCCGCCCGGCGGCGCCCGCGGCGAGCCACGCCGACTCCATGTCGACGGCCAGCGCGCCGGCCGCGCGCAACTGCTCGCGGCGCTCGCCGGTGGCGATCTTGGCCACGCCGACGATCGGCCCGCTGCGCACCGCCAGGCCGGCGCGGGCGATCGCCGCGACGAGCTCGCCCGCGCCATCGCAGGCCGCGCTGATCGGCTCGTGGCCCTCGTCGGCGGCGGCCAGCACCCGCTCGGCGACGATCACTTCGCCGGGCCGCGCCTGCTCGTCAAGGCCGCCGCAGAAGCCGAGCACGAGCAGCGACTCGCCGGGTTCGTGCGCTAGGACGCGCGCCGCGGCCAGCGACTTGTCCGGGCCCATGCCGGTCTTGCGCACGCGTGCGCCGCGCACGGCCGAGCGGATCAGCGCCTCCTCCAGCGCCAGCGGAGCGGCGACGAGCGCGCGGCTCACAGCCCACCCGCGTTCGCGCCGCCGCCGGCGAACTGCGCGTCGCCCGCCGGCGGGACCGCCAGCTCCAACGCGGCCAGCGCCTCGGCGGCGGCGGCATGGCCGCTGATCACGGCGCCCTCCAGCGTGGCCGGCCAGCCGGTGTCGGTCCAGCTTCCGGCGAGCACCAGCCCGGGCACCTCGGTGCGCGGGCCCGGGCGCAGCGCGGCGCTGCCGGGAGCCGCGCGGAAGGTGGCGGCGTGCTCGCGCGTGGCCAGGAAGCGCGCCACGCGCGCGCCGCGCGCGTCGGGCAGCAGCCGTTCGAGCTCGGGCAGGTAGCGCTCACGCAGGGCCTCGACGCTCATCTGCATCTCCTCGGCGGCGCCCGACAGCGACACGGCGAGGTACTGGCAGCCGCGCGGCGCGCCGGCGGCCGCACTGCGGTCGAACAGGTACTGCACGGGCGTGTCGACGCCCGCTGCGAAGGGCTGCTCGCAGACGACGCGGTCATACACGACGTGCAGGTTGACGATCGGCGACACGCCGAGGCCGCGAATCGACGCGGCGAGCTCGCCGAGCAGCGGTTCGATCAGCCCCGCCGCGCGCGCGTGCGGCAGCGCGACGACGACCGCCTCGGCGGTGTAGGCGCCCTCCCCTCCCTCGACCTCGAAGCCGCCGTCACAGCGGCGCAGGCGCTCGGCGCGCCAGCCGAGGCGAAACTCCACGCCCGCATCGGCCAGCGCGACCTCGGCGGGCTCGCCGATCGTCTCGGCGAGCGTGCCGACGTGAAAGCCGATGTCGCCGGCGTCGGCGCTGGCCAGCAGGCCGGTGTGAAAGACGAACGCGCCGAGCGCCAGCGAGGCCTCGGCGGCGGGCACGTTGAGCGTCGGCAGCGCGATCAGGTCCCACAGCGCTGCCAGCGCATGCGCGCCCTGTCCGTGCTCGGCCAGCCAGGCGCCGAAGGTCTGACCGTCAAGCGCGGGATCGGTGGGGTCCAGCGCGCCGAGCGCACGGGCGGCCATAGCCGCGCTGAAGCGCTCGGCCGGCGACAGGTGCGGGTAGCGCGCGAGCGCGCCGGCGAGGTGAAACGGCGGCGGCAGCGAGCCGCGGCGCAGCAGCACCGGCGCGGCGCCGGGGCTGAGCACGGGGATATCCAGGCGCTCCTGCACGGACACGTGGCGGTCTGAGCCCAGGCGCGCCAGCAGCGCGCGATAGGCGCTGCAGCAGCGCAGGAAGACGTGCTGGCCGTTGTCGAAGCGCATGCCGTCGCGCTCGAAGGAGTACGCGGCGCCGCCGAGGCGCCGGCGCACCTCGACCAGCGTGACGCTCGCGCCTGCCGCGGCGCAATCCAGCGCCGTGGCGATGCCGGCCAGGCCGCCGCCGATCACCAGCACGCGCCGGCCGGCGCTCATGCGTTGCGTCCCGCCAGGCTGCGCAGCGCCACGCGCGCCTTCTGCGCCGTCGACAGCGACGCGCGCTGCGCCAGGGCCGCCGCGGGGTCGGCCTCGATCTGTCCGAGCAGCCGGTGATAGATGCCGCTCATCGCGCGCACGCAGGCCGCGCTGCGGCGATCGAGCAGATCGACCAGCGGCAGGCCGCGACTGAACCACTGCTGCGCGCGCTGGGCCTCGAAGCGCACGAGCGCGTCGAGCGCGTCGCGGCGCACGGGGTCGTCCAGCGCGGCGAGCAGCTCGCCCGCTTCAGCGCTGCCGTCTGCGGCGATCACGCCGAAACGGCGCAGGTCCTCGGCGGGCAGGTAGACGCGGCCCAGCTGCGCGTCCTCGCGCACGTCGCGCAGGATGTTGGTCAGCTGCAGCGCGACGCCGAGATCGTCGGCCAGCGATTCCGCCGCCGCGCGATCGACGGCACGACCGTCGGCGGGCGCGCGCCTGGCGAAGATGGCCAGGCAGACCCGACCGATCGCACCGGCGACGCGGCCGCAGTAGACGACCAGCTCGTCGATCTGCTCGTAGCTGACCTCGTCGACGTCCATGCACACGCCCTCGATCAGCTCGCCCATCGCGCCGGGCGGCAACGCGAAGCGGCTGTGCGCGTCGGCGAGCGCGACGATCACCGCGTCGTCGCTGTCGCGGACGGCGCCATCGCCTGCTTCCAGCGCGCTCAACTGGGCCGCCTCGCCCTCGAGCAGCTCGCGCTTTCGCTCACGCGGCAGGTTGCCGTCGCCGATGTCGTCGATGCGCCGCGCGAAGGCGTAGGCGGCGCACATCGCGCGCCGCCGCGGCGGCTCCAGCAGGCGGATGCCGTAGTAGAAGTTGGCGGCCTGTGAGCGCGTGATCTGCGCGCAGCGCGCGTAGGCCTCGTCGATCGTCATCGCGGCGCTCATGCGATCCGCCCGGCGCGGCGCTCGGCGGCGCTCACGATCGGCTCGGCGCGGGCGGCGGTGCGCCGCCGGCGCGTGGCGCACGCCGCGTCCTGAGCACGCGCACCAGCGCGCGCAGGCGCTGCAGCGCGCCGGTGCTCGGCGCGCCCGCCATGACTTCGTAGCGTGCGCGTTCGATCGCGTCCAGCGCCGCGTGGCCGCCGGCGGCGAACGCCGCGACGGCGATGCGCTGGCGCCCGCGCAGCTGGCCGATCAGCGGTTCGCCGGCGTGCAGCAGCTCGCGGGCGCGCTTGACCTCGAAGGCCAGCACGGCGCGCAGCGGCGCGCGGTCGCGCTCATGCGCGGTGGGCTGCAGTTCGGCGCTCGTGGCGCCGAAGCGGCGCATGTCCTCGGCCGGCAGGTAGACGCGCCCGGCGGCGTGGTCCTCGGCCACGTCCTGGCAGTGCTCTGCCAGCTGCAGCGCCGTGCAGATCGAATCCGACAGCGCGATGCGCTGCGGCGTGGCCGCGCCGAACACGCCGAGCACGATCTCGCCCACCGGATCGGCCGACAGCGAGCAGTACTCGCGCAGCTGCTGCCAGCTCTCATAGCTGCTGACGCGCTGGTCCTGGCGATTTGCCTCGATCAGGCGCTGGAAGGGCTCGCGCGGCAACGCGCACTCGCGCACGGTCGCCGCCAGGCGGCGCATCAGCGGGTGCTCGGGCGCGCCGTCGTAGGCCAGCGACAGCTCGCCCTCCAGCCAGTCCAGCGCCGCCAGGCGGTCGCCGGGCGCGGAGTCGCCGAGCTCGTCGACCAGGCGCGCGAAGCCGTACACGGCGAGCAGATGCGCGCGCTCGCGGCGCGGCAGCACCCAGCTGGCCACCGGGAAGTTCTCGCCCTCTGCGCGAGCCATCACCTCGCCGGCGCTGGGCGCGGTCGGCGCCGCGTCGGCGAGCAGCATCATCGCCGGCAGCGGCCGAGCGCCATGATCGGAAAGACGAGCCTGTAGAGGTGGTAGTTGATGTAGTAATCGGAGGGAAAGCCGGTGCCGGTGTACTGCGGCTCGTCCCAGCCGCCGTCGGCGCGCTGCGTGGCGACCAGCCAGCCCACGCCGCGCTCGATCGCCTCCGCCGGGCCGTCGGCGGCGTGCAGCGCGAGCAGCGCCCAGGCCGTCTGCGAGGCCGTGCTGGGACCGCGACCGATCCACTCTGCTTCGTCGTAGGAGCGCGGGTCCTCGCCCCAACCGCCGTCGTCGTTCTGGTGCTCGATCAGCCAGCGCACGGCGCGCTCGATGCACGGGTCCGATCGCTGCATGCCCGCTGCGACGAGCGCGGGCACGGCGGCGCCGGTGCCATAGACGTGGTTGACGCCCCAACGCCCGAACCACGAGCCGTCGGCCTCCTGCTGCTCGACCAGCCAGCGCAGTCCGCTGCGGGCCACCGATGTGTCGGCCAGGCCGAGCTCGGCGAGCATCTCCAACGCGTGGGCACTGACGTCGGCGCTGGGCTCGTCGATCACCTCGCCGAAGTCCAGGAACGGCAGCTCACGCACCATCGTGCGTGTGTTCTCGGCGTCGAAAGCGCCCCAGCCGCCGCCGGAGCTCTGCATGCCCTCGACCCAGCGGGCGGCGCGCTCGATCGCGGCGTCGCGGTTGGCGCTGGCGGCCACGCGGCGCAGCGCGAGCACGACCTCGGCGGTGTCGTCGACGTCGGGGTAGTTGACGTTGTCGAACTCAAACGCCCATCCGCCGGGCGCCAGCGCCGGTCGCACGACCGACCAGTCGCCGGGGACGGTGACCTCCTCGGCCAGCAGCCAGTCGGCAGCGCGCGCGAGCGCGGGGTGATCGCCGGGCAGTCCGGCGTCGTTGAGGGCGATCAGCGACAGCGCGGTGTCCCACACCGGCGACTGGCACGCTTCCAGACGCCGGCTGGGGCCGGGCGGCGCGCCGACCGAGCGCGAGTCGTCGCGGTCCTCGATCATGAACCTGTTCAGCCCTTCCAGCCCGCGGCGCATGACCGGATGGTCGATCGAATAGCCGGCCAGGTGCAGGGCGATCAGCGAGTAGACCCATGGCGGCTGAATGCCACCCCACGACCCGTCGGACTCCTGACGACGCACGATCCAGCGCTCGGCGCGTCCCAACGCGATGCGCCGCAGCGGGCGAAACGGCCGGCGTTCGTAGGCACGCAGCAGCCGGTCCCCGCGCGCGAGCCAGCGCGCGCGGGGCGCCGCCTGGGGCTCGGCGGTGCTCTGCGGGCGCTCGACGTGCAGCTCGTTCAGCGCGAACGGCAGCTCGCGCGCCGGGCGGTGCGTTTTGACCAGCGACAGGGCGACGATCGTCTGACGCGCCCAGCAGGCGAACTCGTAGATGTTCAGCGGAAACCACGACGGCAGCAGCCCGATCTCCGGCGGCAGCGCGGGCACGTCCTCCCACGACCACAGTCCGAACAGCGCCAGCCACAGGTGCGTGAACACGCGCGCGTTGGCGACGCCGCCCTGCTGGCGCACGAACTCGGCGGCGATGCGCATGTGCTCGGCGTCGGGCGGGTCGCCGGCCAGGCGCAGAGCCCAGTAGGCCTCAATCGTCGTCGACAGGTCGCCCGGCCCGCCGTAGAAGTTCGTCCACGTGCCGTCGGCGCGCTGCTGCGAGCGAATCCACGCCGCCGAGCGCTCGGTCTCATCCGCCCGGCGCACGCCGAGGAACTCGCGCAGCAGCATGTCCTCGGCGTCCATCGTGACGTTCGTCTGCAGCTCTCCCTGCCACCAGCCGGCCGGGTCCTGCAGCGACAGCAGGTGCTCGCAGGCGAGCGTCAGCGCCATCTCAGCCTGGTTTTGGGCCTCTACTGTTGACGACGCCATTGCGGGAACTTAAATGTTTTCATCGGACGACGACATTTCCGAACTCAGGCGAGCCCGTCGTTGCTGCGTTGGCGGAGGTTTTATCGCGGCTCGGCACGAGCACCTCGGGGTGGGCGAGCGTGATCACGTGGCGGCGCAGCTCGGCCTCCGACACGAGGCGCGGCATTGAGGATACGAAGCGGTAGACGATCAAGCCGTCGACGTCGCCGCGAGCGACCAGGCGAAAGCCCGCGGCCGGTGGCAGACCGGCACTGCGGCGCAGCGGCGCATAGCCGGTCTCGTCGATTTCGCTGACCAGCACGGAGGAGCGTCGGGCGAGGTTGTGCAGCGGCGGCAGGTAGTACTCCAGCGGCGCGGCGCCCAGCTCGACGGTGGTGATCGCGCGCGCGCCGTCAGCCGGCGCCGGGCCGAGCGTCCGCGCCACGTCGCGCCAGTTGCCGCGCTGCAGGCGCGGGCTCAGGTTGACGTCGACCGTCAGGATCGTGAACACCGCGACGATCGTCGCGGCGAGCGCAGCGCCGATGCCCGCGCCACCCGGCGCCCAGCCTCGCCGTCCGCTGCCGCGCACGTCGATTGCCGCCAGCAGCACGGCGATCAGCACGCACAGCGGCACCATCGCGCCGACGAGGTTGCGCGGCGCCAGATAGTCGGCGCCGAACACGGCCAGCACGATCGGCGCGAGTGCGCCGAAGCCGACGATCGACAGCGCGATCCACGCCGCCCGGCGCAGCCGCGACGCCGGCGGGGGATCGGGCCAGATGCCCGCCTCGCCGCCCCCCTGCGGCCCGGCCTCCGCGACACCCCCGGACGCGACCGGGCCGGATTGCCCGAACAGCCGCCAGGCGCCCAGCGCGAGCCCCGCGAGGATCGGCAGCGCGACGAGCAGCTCGACGCCGCGCCCCAGCGGGGCGCCGGAGTAGCCGGTGAGGAAGTACTGCGGAATCGCCTGCAGGCGGCTGGACAGCGCCCAGCGCCCGATCCATTGCGTGCCGTGACCGCCCTGGGCGGAGATCAGCGGCAGCAGTGCCAGGCCGACGGCCGCCAGCGCGCCGAGCGCGAGCAGCGTCGCTCGCCGCGCGCGGCCGTCGAGCAGCAGCCACAGAGCCATCGGCACGAGCAGGAACACGGCGAAGTAGTGCGTCAGCAGCGCCAGCGCGCCGGCCAGCGCGAAGGCCGCCAGGCGGCCGCGGGTGGGATCGTCCAGCGCGCGCACGAAGCACAGCATCGCCAGCGCCGACATCAGCACGAACAAGCCGTAGGCGCGCGCCTCCTGCGAGTACCACACGAACAGCGGGTTGACCGCGACGATCGCCGCCGCGACCAGCGCCGCACGGCGGCCGGCGAGCTGCTGGGCGATCGCCCACACGACCGGCACGGACAGCACGCCCGCCAGCGCCGAGGGCAGTCGCAGCGCCAGCGCGCCGTCGCCGAACAGTCGCGCGTCGACCCAGGCCAGCAGGTACCACAGCGGCGGCGTGTTCTCGTGGTGGACGACCGCGCGCAAGGTCGCGCCGAGCCCGTCGTGCAGCACGTGCACGGGCGTGAAGGCCTCGTCGTACCAGAAGCTCTGCAGGTCGAGCGTGGCCAGGCGCAGCGCCGCGGCAAGCACGATCAGCGCGGCCAGCGGCCACCAGCTCGCCAGGCGCCGTTCGGCGGGCGTCGCGGCGGCCGAGGAGGCGACGGCGATGGAGCTCACCGCGGACAGGCCCCCTGGCTCTTGGGCGGCCCGAAGCAGCCGTAGCGGAAGCGCTTGAGATCGTCGCTGCGCGGCGGCAGATACCAGCCGCCGCGCGCCGCGCGCCGACCGTTGACGACGGGTCCGGTGACCTGCAGGCAGAGCTGCGTGCGTTCTTTGGGCGGGCCGGGCGTGATGTTGGCGCAGACGACGTCGGTGGTCGTGAACTTGCGCACGTCCTGTTCGGTGGAGATGTTTTTGTAGTTGTGCCCGGTGTACTCGCGCCACGTGCGCAGGTCGGCCACGAGACGGTGGTTTACGTGCGTGCCCAGCACCACGTCGTTGACCGTGGCGATCGCCAGCAGCAGCCCGACCACGAGCAGCACGATCGTCTCCGCACGCCAGCGCCGCCCGTCGCCCGGTGGCTCGCTGTCCAGCGGGCGCAGTTGCGGCGGAAGCCGATCCCAGCCACTTGCGGTAGGTGTCGTATGCGCGCTCATGCGACGGGCGCGAACAGCGGCGTCAGCTGGTGGACGATGAACAGCGCCTGCACGGCGAGCGTCGCGAACAGCAGGCGGCGGTCGCGCGCGATCACGGCGAGCGGCAGCGGCCAGAGGATGTACCAGGCCAGCAGCCACGTGCTGGTGACGGAGATCGCCAGCAGCGCCCAGCCCGAGGCGGCGACCCAGTCATAGCCGCGCCACGTGCGCCACAGCAGGTGCAGCACGATCACCACGAGCATCGCCTTGAGCAGGTCGTGATCGATCGGGAACACGCCGGGCTTGCCGAACAGGTGCGCGATCTCCGTGGCGAAGCTGTCGCTGGAGACGAACGCGGCGTCGCGGTTCAGCGCGGCGACGATGTTCACGCCGTCCACGCCGAATACG
Source organism: Solirubrobacteraceae bacterium (assembly GCA_036264175.1). Lineage (GTDB taxonomy): Bacteria > Actinomycetota > Thermoleophilia > Solirubrobacterales > Solirubrobacteraceae > Palsa-744. The sequence continues at coordinate 10,966 of DATARK010000057.1, read as the reverse complement.
ACGAAGGCGATCGCCAGGCCGAACGCGAGCGCGCCGACGGCGCCGAAGACCTGTGAGCGGCTGCGTCGCGCGAGGATCATGAACGGCAGCAGAGCCGCGACAGTTGCCTTCACCAGCGCACCGGCGACCACGGTCGCGGCTGCCGAGGCGTCGCGTCGCGCGAACGTGAGCGCGACAGCGACCATCATCAAAAGCATCATCAGCAGGTCGTTGTGCGCGCCGCCGAGCGCGTAGATCAGATACAGCGGGTTGGCGCCGACGATCAAGATGGCCTTGACGGGGTCGATGTCGCGCAAGCGCGCGCAGCGCCACGTGAGCGCGAGCGTGCCGGCGCTTGACAGCAGCGCAAGCAGCTTCATGCCCCACAGCGCGCCGGTCACGCCGAGCAGGCCGAAGGGATAGGAGATCAATGTGTAGATCGGGCCGTAGGCCGTGTCGACCTTCTTCCAGTCCTGCCCGACGTAGTGGTAGATCGGATCGTGCGCGATCGAGATCGGCCCGTGCGTATAGGGGTTCAGGCCGTGTTCGACGCCCATGCGTGCGTAGGCGATGTAGCTGAAGACGTCTGCGGACAGCAGAATCGGTCCGGCGAAGACGATCGCGTGCAGCGCCACGATCAGCGCGATCGCCCAGCGTTTGGAGACGCTGCGGGTCAGCAGCGACAGACCCGCGTAGGCCGCCGAGAAGGCGAGCACGGCGATCAGAAAGACGCGGTAGCCGAGGCGCTCGCCGATGCCCTGCAGCCAGCCGGCGATCTCCGGCGACTTGGGAATCAGGATCGAGTGCCCGACGGCGCCGTCGAGCACGATCTCGGCGGTGGCGGCGAGCAGCACCAGCGCACACGCCGTCGCCAGCGCCGGAGCCCATTGGGCGCCGGCGCGTGTGCGTGTCAGCCCGAGTTCGCTCTGCGCGGCGACGTTCACGACGCCGCGCAGCTCACAAGGCGGTCCAGACGGTCTTCGTCTCCAGGTAGGCGTCCAGGCCGTCGTGGCCGTGCTCGCGACCCAGCCCAGAGGCCTTGAAGCCGCCGAACGGCGCGTTCGGCTCGACGTTGCCCCAGGTGTTCACGTAGACCATTCCGGCGCGCAGTTTGGCCGCCAGCTTGTGCGCGTTGCCGACGTCGCGCGTCCACACGCCCGCGGCCAGGCCGTACTCGCCCTGGTTGGCGCGCTCGGCCACTTCCTCCAAGGTGTCGTAGGGCGATGCCACGAGCACCGGGCCGAAGATCTCCTCGCGCACGATCTTCAGCTCGTCAGAGGTCGTGCTGAACAGCGTCGGCTCGACGTAGTAGCCGCCGCTGTCGCCGAGCACGCTCTCGCCGCCGGCGATCAGCTCCGCGCCCTGCTCGCTGCCCGATTGGATGTAGCTCATCACGCGCTCGCGCTGCTCGGCCGAGACCAGCGGGCCGAGCTGCGTCTCGGGGTCCAGGCCCGGGCCGAGCTTGGCCGACTTGGCGGCGTCGGCCAGCGCGCCCATCACCTGATCGAAGCTCTCGGCCGGCACGAACAGGCGCGAGCCGGCGTTGCAGGCCTGGCCGGAGTTGAAGTAGATGCCCTGGAAGGACCCCTTGATCGCGGCTTCCACGTCGGCGTCCGCGAGCATGATGTTCGGCGACTTGCCGCCGAGCTCGAGCGTGACGCGCTTGAGCGCGCGCCCCGCCTTGGCGCCGATCTCACGCCCCACGACGGTCGAGCCGGTGAAGGCGATCTTGTCGACGCCGGGGCTGTCGACGAGCGCGGCGCCGGTGCTGCCGTCGCCGGTGATCACGTTGAGCACGCCCGGCGGGAAGCCGACCTCGAGTGCCAGCTCGCCGATGCGCAGCGCCGTCAGCGGCGTCTGCTCGGCGGGCTTTAGCACGCTCGTGCAGCCGGCCGCCAGACACGGCCCGAGCTTCCATGCGGCCATCAGCAGCGGGAAGTTCCACGGCACGATCTGCCCGCACACGCCGACCGGTTCGCGGCGCGTGTAGCAGAGCATGTTCGGCGCGGCCACCGGCAGCACGCCACCCTCGATCTTCGTCGGCCAGCCGGCGAAGTAGCGCAGATGGGCGGCGGCGCCGCGCACGTCGACGAACTTGGCCAGCCCCACCGGCTTGCCGTTGTCCAACGACTCCAGCTCGGCCAGCTCCTGATCGTGGTCTTCCAGCGCCTGCGCGAGCGCATGCATCAACTGCTCACGCCCGATCGCCGGCATGCTCGACCAGGGACCCTCCTCCAGGGCGCGCCGTGCGGCCGCGACGGCGCGCTCGACGTCCTCGACGCCGGCCTGGGCCACCTTCGCGATCTCGCGCCCGCTGGAGGGATCCAGCGTGACGAACGTCGCGCCGTCGGCCGCATCGAGGCGCTCGTCGCCGATCAGCAGCTGCTGCGGTCGCGCCAGGAACTCGCGCGCAGCGGGCCCGAGCGCGTCGGGGAGGGTGGCTGTGTCGGCGGCTGCGGTCATGGCGGCTCCTTGTCAGCGTCTCTACGGTTTGAGCACGATCTTAAGCGCCTCGCGGCGGTCGTACAGAGCGTACGCCTCGGGCGCGTCCTGCAGGCTCATGTGGTGCGTGACCAGCGGGCTCGGGTCCAGGCGCCCGCTGGACATCAGCTCGAGCACCTGATCGACGTGGCCGATCACGTTGGCGTGCCCGGAGTGCATGTTCAACGCCTTGATCCAGAACAGACCCATGTGCACCTCACAGCGCTCGGCGTACACGCCGATCGCCTGCACGGCGCCGCACTTGCGCGTCAGGCGAATCGCCAGCTCCAGCGCGCGCGGGTCGCCGACCGCGTCGATGCAAGCGTCGACGCCGCGCCCTTCGGTGGCGGCTTTGACGGCCGCGCGCGGATCGTCCTCGGTCAGATGCACGGCCTGCGCGCCGAAGGACTCGGCCATCCTCAGACGCTCGGGCACGGTGTCGATCGCGACCACGTGCGCGGCGCCCACCGCGAAGCAGGCCTGCACGGCGCACAGCCCGACCGGGCCGAGGCCCAGCACGGCTGCGACGTCGCCGGCCTGCAGGCCGCTTTCGGCGGCAGCGTGATAGCCGGTGCCCATGACGTCACCGGCGAACAGCGCGACGTCCTCGCTCATGCCCGCGGGCACCCTGCGCAGGACGAGGTCGGCGCTCGGCACGAGCGCCTGGTCGGCCTGCGTGCCCTGCAGCGCGCCGAGCGCGGCGCCGTGTCCGAAGGTACGCGAGGCGTCGCACTTGTGAAACCAGCCGCGACGGCAGAAGAAGCATTTGCCGCAAGCGGTCTGAAAGCAGCCGAGCACGCGGTCGCCGACGGCGAAGTTCTGCACGTCGTCGCCGAGCGCCGCGACCGTGCCGACGTACTCGTGACCGATCGTGAAGCCGGGATCGATCTTCACGCGGCCGTGGTAGATGTGCAGGTCCGAGCCGCACACGCCGCTGGCCTCGATACGCACAATCGCGTCGCCGCCGTCCAGCAGCTCGGGCTCGGGCACGTCATCGACGCGCACCTCGCCGGGAGCCTGAAATGTGACCGCGCGCATCGGCGAGCAGCCTAAAGGACCGGCGGCCACGACGGCGCCAGGCGCGTGCTCACGGCAGCCGCCGCAAGCGCATATGCTGGGCACATGTCCGAGCCCTCGAAGGCCGTGCTCGTCACAGGCTGCTCATCGGGCATCGGCCGCGCGACGGCGCTTCGCCTGGCGGGCTCGGGCTGGAAGGTGTACGCGACGGCGCGTCGCCCAGAGACGCTGTCAGATCTGCGCGACGCCGGCTGTCAGACACTGGCGCTCGACGTGACCGACGAGCAATCCATGCAGCTCGCCGTCGAGACGATCGAGCAGGCCGAGGAGGCGGTTGGCGTGCTGATCAACAACGCCGGCTACAGCCAGAGCGGCGCGATCGAGACGGTGCCGCTGGAGGCCGTGCGTCGTCAGTTCGAGACCAACGTGTTCGGGCTCGTGCGCCTGACGCAGCTGGTGCTGCCGAAGATGCGCGCGCAGCGCTGGGGAAAGATCGTCAACGTGGGCTCGATGGGCGGTCGCCTGTCGTTCCCCGGCGGCGGGCACTACCACGCGACCAAGCACGCCGTCGAGGCGCTCTCCGATGCCATGCGCTTCGAGCTGCGCGGCTTTGGCATCGACGTGGTCCTGCTCGAGCCGGGCCTGATCACGACGGAGTTCGGCGAGGCGGCCACGGCCAGCATGGTCGACACGACGATCGCCGGCGAGGACCCCTACGCGAGCTTCAACACGACCGTCGGCGCCGTCACCAAAGGCGCCTACGACGGACCTATGAAGCTGTTGGGAGGCGGCCCCGACCGCGTCGCCAAGACGATCGAGCGCGCGCTAAAGCGCCGTAACCCCCCCGCCCGCATCACGATCACGCCGTCGGCCAAGCTCACAATCGCGATGCGTCGCCTGATGCCCGACCGCGCGTGGGACGCCATGATGCGCCAGCAGTTCCCGCAGCCGCGTTAGGCCACCAGCGCCGCCTGCGGCCGGCCGATGTGAAAGCCCTGCGCGTAGTCGACGCCGAGCTCTGCCAGCAGCGCCAGCGTGTCGGCGTCGCCGACGAACTCGGCGATCGTGCGCTGGCCCATCTCGCGCACGAGCCCGACGAGCGCCTTGACGACCAGCTGGTCATGCGCGGAGGCGGGCAGGCCACGGATGAAGGCGCCGTCGATCTTCAGGTAGTCGAACGGCAGGTGCTTGAGGTAGTGAAAGGAGCCGAAGCCGGCGCCGAAGTCGTCTAGCGCGATCGAGCAGCCGAGCCGCTGAGCGCCGGTGCAGAAGGCACGCGCACGGTCCATGTCGGAGATCGAGGCCGTCTCGGTCACCTCGAGGATCAAGCGCGCCGGGTCGGCGCCGTGACGATCAAGGCCGCGCTGGATGTGCGCGAGCATGTCTCCGTCGGTGAGCGACAGCGCGGACAGGTTCATCGCGATCGCGCCGCTCTCGCTCTCGCGCTGAGAGCCGAGCAGCGCGGCGACCTTGTCGAGCACCATGCGGTCGATCTGGCGGATCAGGCCGTAGCGCTCGGCGGCCGGCAGGAAGCTCGCGGGACCGATCACGCGCGCGCCCGGTTCGTCGACCAGGCGCACGAGCGCCTCGTGGTGGGCCACGCGGCCGTCACGCAGCGAGACGATCGGCTGGTAGTGAAGGACGAACAGGTCCTGCGCGAGCGCGCTGCGCAGGCGCGCCAGCCAGGGCCGACGATGCAGCCCAGCCGGAGAGCAGATGCGCTGCGCGCGCGAACCGCTCGCGGCGATGCCGCGGTAGCGGTTGTGCGCCGCGAGCGCGGGGAAGCCCATCAGCAGCCTCGGCTTTGCTCGCGCGATCGTCGACGTCCCCATCCGGCGTACGTTCTTCGACGGGGCGCGTGGGTCCCCTGCGCAGGCCAGCGCGCGTGCAGCTCAGGCGCGCCGGCGCCGCTCGTAAGGCCTGCGCGCGCGGTCTGAGACGACCAGCAGCAGCGCGAGCAGCACGAAGTTCATCACCACCGACGAGCCGCCGTAGGCGACGAACGGGAGCGTCACGCCGGTCAGTGGAATCACGCGCGTGACGCCGCCGACGATCACGAAGACCTGCATGGCCACGACGAAGGAGAGGCCGGTGGCCAGCAGCTTGGAGAAGGAGTCGCGCGCCAGCGCGGCGATCTTCAGCCCGCGTGCGATGAACAGCAGGTAGACGAGCAGCAGCGCCGCGGCGCCGGCGAGGCCCAGCTCGTTGGTGATGACCGAGTAGATCGTGTCGCTTTCGGGCACCGGCAGGATCGGCCCGCCGGCGTGCGGCAGGCGCAGCAGCGACTGATCGAAGCCCGTGCCCAGCAGGCCGCCGTCGGCCTGCGCGAACAGCGACTGCGCGAGCTGGTAGCTGCCGCCGAAGGGCTTGTTGTACAGCGCCGGGTCAAAGGGATGTTCCCAGGCGAGCACGCGCGAGTGCACGTGACTCACGTGCCCGGCCACCAACCAGGCGCCGACGGCGAACAGCAGCAGCCCGATGAAGGGGAACGAGAAGCGCCCCGTGGCGACGTACAGCAACGCCAGAAAGGCGCCGTAGAACATCAGCGACGTGCCCAGCTCGCGCGTCAGCAGCAACGTGCCCATGGCGGCGCCCCAGACGATCAGCATCGGGCCGAACTGCTTCATCGGCGGGATCGTCAGGCCGAGCACGCGTTTTCCGGCCGTCACGAGCAGCTGGCGGTTGTCGCGCAGGTAGCTGGCGAGGAATATCACGATCGCGATCTTCGCCAGCTCGGACGGCTGAAAGGAGATGCTGCCGATGCGAATGTCCAGGTATGCGCCGTTGACCTGTGAGCCGATGCCCGGCAGGCGCGGCAGCACGGTGGTGCCGATGCCGATGGCGGCGATCGTGTAGCGGTAGCGCTCGAGCACGGCGACGCCGCGACCGCGCAGCGCGAGAATCGTCGCGGCGAACAGCACCAGCCCGACCACCATCCACTGCGCCTGCTGGCGCGCGAGCACCGGTTCGATGCGGTAGACCATCACGATGCCGACGCTGGCCAGCACGGCGCCGAGCGGGAACAGGTAGGGATCGGCGTACGGCAGCGAGAAGCGGATCACCAGATGCGCGGCCAGGCACAGCGCCAAGAACAGCGCGCCGTAGGTCAGCGAGACGCTCGAGGCATTGTTCAGCGTCAGGTTGGTCGAGGCCCCGGGGGCGCTGTCGCCGTCCTGGATGAAGATCGCCGTGAAGCCGGCGATGACCAGCAGCGCCGACGGCACGAGGCCCAAGAGCTCGCGGTTTCTCGCGCTCAGCACGCGTGCGAGCGTACCTCGCTATGCGGCGCGGCCACGCCGCAGGGCTCGCTACCCTACGCGCACGCGCGCACCGCTGGGGGGACGGTGCGCCGCCCAGCCATCCCTATGCGCAGATCGCCGCAGACACGCCATGGATGACGATCGTCTCCCCTCCCACTCGCGCAAGATGTGGCTGCGCTTCGCCGTGGCCGCGCTGCTGATCGCCGGGCTGAGCGGTGGCGCCACGGCGACGATCGCGCTCAACGAAGTCGAAAATCTCGGCGGGAAATTCTTCAACAAGAACAACACGGTCCCGGTCAAACCGGGTCTCATCAAAGAATATACGGGCGGCCCGCAGACCTACCTCGTGCTCGGCACCGATCGTCGCCCGAAATCCAAGGACGCGCTCGACCGCACCGACCCGCCGCACAGCGACACGATCCTGCTCGTGCGCTTCGATCCCGGGCAAGGCCAAACGTCGGTGCTGTCGATTCCGCGCGATCTGCTCGTCAACATCAAAAGCAGCAAAGGCGAGTACTACCCGCAGGAAAAGATCAACGCCGCCTACACCTACGGAGCCAAGCTGGGCGGCGTCAAAGGATCGATGGAACTCGCCGCCGAAACGATCGAGAAAGAAGTCTTCCCGGGTCTTGAAATCAACGGCATCGTCGACGTCAACTTCGCCAGCTTCATCAAGATCGTCGACACGCTCGGCTGCGTCTACGTCAACGTCGACCATCGCTACCTGCACGTCAACGGCGAAGGCGGCGAACTTTATTCGGAAATCAACCTGCAGCCGGGCTACCAGAAGCTCTGTTACAACAACGCGCTCAGCTACGTTCGCTACCGCCACGGCGACTCTGATTTCGTACGCGTGGCACGCCAGCAGGACTTCCTGCGAGCGCTGCGCGAGCAGGTCTCGGCGAGCGATCTGCTCGGCCAAGTCGAACACGTGGCGACCGTCGTCGGCAAGGCAATCGTCACGGCCGGCTTCAGCAGGTCCGCCGATCGCGTGATCGAGTTGGCCAAACTGATCGCCTTCTCCCAGGGCAAGCCGCTGCGCCAGGTCAAGTTCCGCGCGGCGAGCACGAACTTCGCGCTGAAGGGCGGCTCCTACGTCACGACCACCGAAGCGATGAAGCGCGCGACGCTCGACGACTTCCTCAACGGCGATGAAAAAGTCGCCAAACCGAAGCCGGCGCCCAAGCCGAAGCCCAATGCCAAAGGCCATCACCACTCACGCGCGCACGGCTCGTCAGCCCCCACAGCAGCCTCGCTGGGCCTCTCATCGTCGGGTTCGGCAGGCGAGGCGGAAATCGCCAAGGGCACGATCAACATGCCGCTGAAGGTGCTCTACCCGTCACTGCAGACCGCCTCCAGCGTCGAGCAGCCGGCGCGCGCGTATGACCTGCGCGATCAGGGCCAGCGCCTGCGCCACGCCTATGTGGCCGTCTGGCGTGCGAACGCACTCGGCGGCTACTACGACTTCGAGGGCACCGACTGGCAGAAACCGCCGCTGATCGCACACCCCAACGAACAGCGCAAAATCAAAGGTGTCACGTACATGATCTTCACCGACGGCAGCCACATACACGTGGTTGCCTGGCGGCAAGGTCACATGGTCTACTGGCTGACCAACACGCTGCTCGAGGATCTGTCCAACGAACAGATGCTCGCCATCGCCCGTTCAGCCAAGCCACTCCACTAAAAGCGGGCTTCGCTACAACCTGCCGACGTCGCGTGCCTGGTCCAGCGCGGCGTTGACGAGCGCGTCGGCGTCGGCGTTCTGCGCGCGTGGGACGGTGCGGATCTGCCAGCGATCGAAGCTGCGCAGCGCGGCCAGCGCCAGCGCGTGGAGCTCGCGCATGTCGGCGTTCTTGACCTTGTACTCGCCGCGCACCTGCTTGGCGATCAGCTCGGAGTCGCCGATCACCTCGACCTCGTCGGCGCCAAGCTGGCGAGCGCGCTCGAGGCCGAGCAGCAGCGCGCGGTACTCGGCGACGTTGTTGGTCATGCGACCGAGCAGCTGCGCGTGCTCGCCGAGCGGCGCTCCGTCGGCCGCGGCGATCACGCAGGCGGCCGCGGCCGGACCGGGATTGCCCCGGGCGCCCCCGTCGACGTGCACGACGACCTTCATCGGCGGGAAGTATGCAGAGCGCTCAGGCGTCGGCGCGAGCGAGCGGCGGCAGATCGCCGGCAATGCGTGCGCGGCGGCGGTCGCGTATCACGCGACGCTGCGGCTGTTCGGCCGAGGCGGCCGAGGAGCGCCCCGAACGGGCGCGGCGGTCGAACTCGCGGCGGTCGACGATGACCGTCACGTTCTCGTCGTTCTCGTAGTGCTTGACGAGCTTCGGATACAACTCGTCGGCAAGTGCCTTGGGGACAACTGAATAGATCATCGCTCGTGCGATCTTACTCTTCGCCATGCGCGTTGGCAACGCCTGCAATGGCGCCGTGCACGGCGGACGGCAGGACATGGCGGAGGGCCGCCGGGCGCCTGCTCGCCGTGAGCGCTCAGATCAGCGCGAGCGCGCCGCGCTCGTCGGCGGCCGCGTTGGCCAGGCGGTCCTGCGGCCCCAGCTCTGACAGCTCGGTGCCCTGCGCGATCGCCTGCGCCTGCGCGCCCTGCTGGCCGATCTTCGATCGGTCGTCGAGGTCGACCTCGTAGGTGTACCAACACAGCTCCCAGGCGACCACGATGATGATCGACGACGCGACTGCTTCGCCGGCGCGCACGCTCACCTCTGGTGCACCCAACGAGCGCGTCAGGCTCGCGACGCGCCGGGGGTACTCGCCGGCGTTGAACACCGCAAGCGCTTCGTGCAACGGCCGCGCGCTCGCGTCGACCGCCGCCGGGGCCGTCTGATCGGTGCCGTCGAAGGCCACGGGTCGATCGCCTGCGCCGTCCGGGGCCGCGGCGACGGAATCGACCGTGAGGAAGTCGTAGGGCTCGGGCTCGACGTCGCCGCCCGGCGCATACCCGGCGCGCTCGTCGACAGGCAGGTCGGGCTGGTCGGCTGCGTCCGGGCGCGTGCCGCGCAGACGCTCGAACAGCCCACGCCCGCGGCGCGTGCGCAGCGGCGCCGAGCTGGCCAGGTGTTCGGCCGAGCCGCGCTTCCAACCCTGGTGGGCAGCGCGAGGCGCGCACAGCTCGCAGACCATGCGCGGCTGGCCCGCGTCGAGGAACAGGTCTGGCTGCTCGCCGCGCAGCAGGCGTCGCTCGCACACGGCGCACTCGACATCCGGCTGGGAGGTGACGATCGATCTCGTTGCCATCGAATGGATGAGGGTAGCTGGGCGAGGCCGCACGCGCACGCGCCGGTCACCGACGCCCACGGTGGAGCGCGCCCGCCAGGCTCAGCGCCGAAGGGACCTAAGCGTGCGCCGTTGCGCGCTCCTGCGAAGCCTCCGTGACGACCTTCTGGGCGAGGTGCCCGGGCACCTCCTCGTAGTGCAGGAACTCCAGCGTGTAGTCGCCCTGGCCACCGGTGATCGAGCGCAGGTCGGGCGCGTAGCTGAGCATCTCGGCCATCGGCACCTCGGCCTTGATCTCGGTCATCGCGCCGTCGGGCTCCATGCCCTGAGGGCGCCCGCGACGGCTGTTGAGGTCGCCGATGACGTCGCCGACGTAGGCCTCGGGCACCGACAGCGTGACCAGCATGATCGGCTCCAGCAGCACCGGATCGGCTTCTGTGAGCGCCTGCTTCATCGCCTGCACACCGGCGAGCTTGAAGGCGATCTCCGAGGAGTCCACGGAGTGATGTGCGCCGTCGAACAGGCGCACACGCACGCCCTTGACCGGGTATCCGGCGAGCACGCCGGAAGCCATCGCCTCGCGCACGCCTTTCTCAACCGCAGGAATGAACGAACCGGGAATCACGCCACCCTTGATGTTGTTGACGAACTCGAACTCGTCGCCGATTTCCAGCGGCTCGATCTCGATGTGGCAGTCGCCGAACTGGCCTCGCCCACCGGACTGCTTTTTGTGCCTGCCGCGCGCCGTCGCCGAGCTGCGAATGGTCTCTTGATAGGGCACTCGCGGCGGCTGCAGGCTGACCTCCACGCCGAAGCGATCGCGCAGCCTGTCGACGACCACTTCGACGTGCACCTGCGACAGCCCGGCGACGATCTGCTCGCCGGTCTGCGGGTCGCGGTGCACGTCGAGCGTCGGGTCCTCCTCGGTCAGGCGCCGCACCGCCGCGGCCGCCTTGTCCTCGTCGTTCTTGGACTTCGACTCGTAGGCGAAGGCC
>DATARK010000129.1:0-63173 GCA_036264175.1 Solirubrobacteraceae bacterium | reverse complement strand
GGCGCCGCGTCCGCGCGGCCCTTGCGGCCGTCTACGAGGCGCCGGCAGCGCTGACGCCCGGCGCAGTGCCGGTCGTCTTCGCCGACAGCGGTCCCGCAGCGGTGAGGGGCGTCGCGATGTCCTCCAGGCTTCGCCGCTCGGCGTTGACGCCGAGAAACAGCTCGGCGATGCCTCCGAGGATCATCATCACGGCGCCGAGCCCCAGCGCGAGAAACACCTGGTCATAGCTTCCGGTGTTGATCAGGCGGCTGAACACCTGCGGGCCGATCACGCCGCCGATGCCCGTGCCGACGGCATAGAACACGGCGATACACAGCGCCCGCGTCTCCATCGGAAAGACCTCCGAGACGGTCAGATAGGCGGCGCTGGCGCCTGCCGAGGCAAAGAAGAAGACCACGCAGATGCAGGCCGTGAAGGAGATGTCGTCGAGCTGATGGTTCTTGAACAGCAGCCCGGTGACGATCAGCAGGACACCCGACAGCAGGTAGGTGCCGGCGATCATCGGCTTGCGCCCGACGATGTCGAACAGTGGGCTCAGCAGCAGCGCTCCGGCGAAGTTGCCAGCCGCAAACACGGCGATGTAGTAGGGCGCGTTGCCGGAGTCGGTGTGGAAGTACAGCGTCAGCAGGTTGGCAAAGCCGAACAGAATCGAGTTGTAGAGGAAGGCCTGGCCGATGAACAGCGACAGGCCGAGCAGCGACCGCCGCGGATATTTCTTGACGACCGTGTGCACGATCGTGTGCAGCGGGATCGCCCTGCGCTGGTGCACCTCCAGCGGCTCGCCATGCGCCTCGGGCAGTGGCTTGCCGGTCTCGCGCTCGACCTCGGCTTCGATCTCTGAGACGATCTTCTCGGCCTCCTGCTCGCGGCCGTGGATGAACAGCCAGCGCGGGCTCTCGGGCACGTTTCGACGCACGAGCAGCACGGCAAGGCCGATCACCGCGCCGAGCACGAACGACAGGCGCCAGCCCAGGTTGGTGGGAAAGATGTTCGTGTTGAGCATCACCACGGCAAGCAGCGAGCCGCCGATGCCGCCGAGCCAGTAGCTGCCGTTGATCGACACGTCCACGCGTCCACGATGGTCCTTGGGGATGAGCTCGTCGATCGCCGAGTTGATCGCCGCGTACTCGCCGCCGATGCCCATGCCTGTGATGAAGCGCACGACGAAGAACCACCCGGGAAAGAAGGACACGGAGGTGAGCAACACGCCACCGAGGTAGATGGCCAGCGTGATCATGAACAGCTTCTTGCGCCCGAAGCGGTCGGTCAGCTCACCGAACAGCAGCGCGCCCGCACACGCGCCCGCGATGTAAAGCGAGGCGGCCCAGCCCGACACGTCGGCTTGGGAGATGCCCACGCCCGCGCCGGGTTCTGAGATGCGCCCGGAGATCGCCCCGACCACGTTGACCTCGAGGCCGTCGAGGATCCACGCGGTGCCCAGGCCGATGATGATCAGCCAATGCCAGCGCGACCACGGCAGCCGGTCCAGGCGTTGGGGAATGGTCGTGCGGATCGTGCCGGTCTGCGACTCGCTGTCGTCCATCGTGCCTCCTGTTCCACGCCGTGCGCGCCCGTGCGAGCCAGCTGATGGGTCCTCATCTCTCGCCTACCCCCACCGCGACGTCGCGAACCGACGCTCCCCCAGATTTCGTCGCCGAGGCCCGGCTACGGGCGCCAACCCACGAGAGCAGTGCGCGAACCGACCGAAAATCTTCAAAAAAAGATGTTTAGAGGCCGCCGGACCGGGCATTTGAACGTCTGGAGTTGTCCTCCCTCAGGCGGTGATCGCTACCCCCGGCGGTCACCGCCTATTTTTATGCCCTGATGCGAGCGGTCAGCGCTCGTCGCGCAGGTGCAACTCGAGCATCTCGGCCGGGCCCTGCGGCGCCACGCGACGGTCGTCGGTCAGCTTCTCGATCACCGGGCCCACGCCGTTGGCAGGCGAGCTGGCGATCACGCGCTCGGCGCTGCCGCTGTCCAGCGGCCCGACCACCACGGCCAAGCTGCGCGGCTCGACCGTCATGGCCACGTTCAAGTGGTTGCCGGTGCTCGGCCCGAAGGCCTCCGAGACCAGCGCGTCGGCCACCAGTTCGGTGTCGGATATGCGGTCGGTCGTGAAATGCGCGCGCGCCGCCAGCACACACATCACGCGCGGCAGCACCTTGCGCGCGAGCGTGTCAGGCGCGATCGCCAACCCGGTTGTCCGCGACAGCTCCGCGCTGGCCACCTGCGGCGGCTGAAAGCCGTTTCGCTGCAGCGTGTCCAGCGAGCGCGTGCGCGGCGTCGCAAACTCCATGCGCACCTCCGTGCCTCCGCCGGCGACGTCCTTGAACTCGACGCGCGGCGCCAGCGCCTGGATGATCGACAGGCCGATGCCCAAGGCCGCTTCCTCGTCGGAGCGAATATGCGGCTTGATGCCCTTGCCATGATCGCGCACGACGATTTCGACAGTGTGCGAGTTGAGGAAGATTTCCATCTGCAGCGGGCCTTCCTCGCCGCCATAGGCGTGCAGCACCACGTTGTTGCAGGCCTCCGTGACGGCCGTGCGGATGTCGTTGAGGTCGACCGCGTCCACGCCGACGGTCTCGGCCATGCCGCTCAGCGTCTCGCGCACCAGCAGCACGTTGTCGGGCTGGTTGGACAGCGTCAGGCTGACGTTCGGCGACACGTCCATCAGTGTGCCGCATTCATCTCGTGCAACTGCAGCTGGTTCCCATTTCGGCCGATACGCGGCGGCGCTCGCGCCGACCCTTCCGCGCCGGTCTAGCTCTTCGTGGCCGTCAATGCGCGCAGCTGGTCCAGCGAGCGGCGCAGCAGGCGCGAGACCTGCATCTGCGAGATGCCGACACGATCGGCGATCTCGGTCTGCGTGAGGTCCTCGACGAAGCGCATGCGCAGGATCTCGCGCTCGCGCTGGGGGATCTTGCCCAACACCGCGCTGACCGTCGCGTCGAGCTCGACCAGCTCGTAGCGCGAGTCCTCCTCGCCCATCGCGTCGCCGTAGGAGGTGGCTTCGTCGGTGGCACCGGGGCGCGGAGCGTCCAGCGACAGCGACTCGTAGGCCTGTATGGCCTGCAGCGCGTCGATGATCTCCTCGCTGCTCAGCTCCAGGTACTGCGCAAGCTCGTTGACCGTTGGCGCGCGGCCCTGCGAGTTGGCAAGACGCTCCTGCGCGTCGCGCACCTTCAGCGCGCGTTCCTGCGAGCCGCGCGGAACGTGCACCGACCAGCCGGCGTCGCGGAAGTGCCTGCGCATCTCGCCGAGAATCGTCGGCACCGCAAACGAGGCGAATGGGTGGCCGAGCGACTGGTCAAAGCGGTCCAGCGCCTTGAGCAGGCCCAGCGAGGCGACCTGGATCAGATCCTCGAAAGGCTCAGAAGAACGGTCGTAGCGGCGCGCGAGGCTGCGAGCGAGCGGCATGAAGCGGCGCACCAGCGCTTCGCGCGCGGCCTGGTCGCCCTCGGTCAGCCGCGCAAACAGCTGCGCCTCGCCGACCGGGCTCATGGTCCTGCCTGTATCGCGTCTTGCCGTGGGAGGCGCCGTCTGTGTGGGCGTCATGTTCCCCTCCATCGATCGCTTGCAGGTACCCATCTCTGCTCGCTGCACAGGCCAGTTTACACGTTATGGCCCTGAAATGCACGTATTTCGACGATTGGTGGACGCTGCCCAAGGCCTTTTGTGCAGGTTGTCAGATCAGCCGTCAGCCGGCTGCCGGCGTGCTTGCCAGCGGCGTTGCCTGAGCGCCTTCTCCGCCAGACGGCGTGTGCCTGTCGACGAACTCGGCGATCGTGCGCAGCACCAGCGGCGTGTCGTCCCACATCGGCACGTGCCCGCAGCCGGCAAGCTCGACGGGCTCCACGCCGGGAATCTCGCGTCGATAGCGCGCCGTGTGACGCTGTGGCGGCAGAACGCGGTCGTATTGCGGCGTCGCAAGCAGCACCGGGCAGGAGATCCGGTCGAGGTCTGAGAGCGTCAGGCCGTGATCGGCGCGCAGCGCCTCGATCGCGCGATCGGCGATCGTGCAGCCCAGCGACACCTGCACGAGCTCCAGCGCGTCGGCCTTCGGCACACGCTCGCCGCGCCTCATGATGTCGCGCATGGCCAGCCGGCGCAGCTTCGGCCGGTTGAGCAACAGCGCCATGCGCGGCGCCAGCGCCCGCGTGACGCGCTGCTGGCGCGCGAAGAAGCTCGCCAGACGTCGCGCCTCACCGTCGCCGTCGCTCCAGCCGCCGGCCGGCGCGAGCGCCACGACCGAGCGCGCGCGCCCGCGCTTGGCCAGCTCCAGCGCCAGCGCGCCGCCCATCGAGTTGCCGACCATGTGCGCCGTGCCGACGCCCAGCTCGTCCAGGTGCACCTCCAGCGCATCCGCCGAGCCGGCGAACGTCATCGGGCTGTCAAGCGGATAGGGCCGGCCGCCCTCGTGGCCGTGCAGCGTCGGCGCGATCACTTCGTAGCGCTCAGACAGGCCGGGCAGCAGCGCGTTCCAGTGCATCCATGCGCCCGTGAAGCCGTGCAGCAGGAGCAGCGGCTCTCCCGAGCCCGACCGGTACAGCGCTGGGGTCACCTCGGGCATGGGCGAAAGCGTACACCTGGGCGCACTGCATCAGCCGCGCCTCCGCTCTCGCGGTACGTTGCTGGGGTGGAGTCCAGCGGCGGACGAGCTCCGCAACCGAGAGGCGGAAGTCCCAACATCAAGACGATGCGCCTCGTGCTGACGCCTGAAGAGTGGCGAAAGCTGCGCTTGTGGGCAGCGCAGCGAGGCACGTCGGTGGAGGCCGTGGTGGAGCGCGTGCTGCGAATTGAGCTCGATCGTAGGCCTCGGCATATTCCCTAGCGCGGTGAATCCGCCTGCGCCGCACAGCACTGCGCGCGCTCGCGCGTCGGATCCTCTACTCCGCCCCCAGCAGCATCGAGCGCCTGATGCTTGGAGCCGAACTCCTCCTGGCGGGCCGAGATGCCAAATCCATTGCTCGCCTGACGGTTGCGCAGCGAGCCATTTGGCTCTGCAGAGCCATCTCCGCTATGGGCCCGCCTGGACTCGAACCAGAGACCTACCGATTATGAGTCGGCGGTTTCTGCTCTGCTCGGCCCTGTTTAGGCGCTCTTAGCCTAGGTTTCCGGGTCTTATCGCCGCCCCGCTGCGCCCTCTTGGGAACGGTAGGGGAACAATCGTCAGCTCCTCCTACGCAACTCGTTGGCCGCGCGCCGCCGCCTGGTCCTTCACCGGGCGATCCTGCCCTCGCGTCTCGCTCCTCCGTCTCATCTCACCATCTCCAGGTGAGCCGTGACCCAGGCGAAAAGCTACCGCAATCCAGAACGCCTAGAGCTTCAGGGTTGTGGTGGCGCTCGCCGCCGTCGAGCCGCTCCTCAGCGCGACCTTGATCTTGATCTTCTTGTGGTGCCTGCGCGCGGAGAGCCCCGTCTTCGACAGGGCGACCTTGATCTGGTGCGAGCCCGCGACGAGGGTCTTGCGGTAGCGCTGCAGGCCGCGGCCCGTCACAGTCACCGTGCCCTTCGCCGTCAGGCTGAAGCTCAGCAGGACGCTGCTGCCGGAGAGCTTGCGGTTGCTGATCGTGACCGGCTTGCAGCCCGACACCGCGATCTTGGTGGTCTGTCTGATCACCGCGCCGTTCTGCCCGGTGAGCATCGTGGGCATCTTGAGCGTTGAATTGCACAGGTTCCCGAAGGCGGCGAGCACCGAATGCGGCCCCTCGGGCAGCACGAGATCGAAGCTCGTGACCGGCGCGTCCGGGACCGAGTTGAACGTGCTGATCGTGATGCCCCTTTTGATGTCAGTCTGTCCATCGAGGATCAGCGTTATCCCTTCGCCCTGCAGCACGACCTCGAGGTCCGGGAACGCGGCACCGCCGTGCGAGACGAGGTACGCCGGACCGCTCAGCGCGTTCTTGAAGACCGGTGTCACCGCGGTCGCCATGCCAACCACCGACCCTTCCGGGCAGCGCGCAGGGTTCGCTTCAAACACCGCCGCGACGCACGCTTTCTGCAGTGTCGTCAGTCGGGAGGGCAGCTGCGTAGGTAGGTCGACCTTTACTTTGGCGATGTTCGCTTGGCCGCTGCCGGAGGAGACTTTGACGTGTAGTGACGCTCCGTTGACTTTGCTGGTCTTGGCTTGTGTTGCGACCCTGAATTTCGGCTTGAATGGCAGCGTCGCGCAGTTGCCCACCTCGAAGGGCGCCGTCGCCGGCGCAGTTGCGCCCTGTTCGCTCGTGATCGTGCCGGCGATCTGCAGGCGGCTGCAGTTCGTCGGGTTCAGCATGAAGCCCGCCCGGTCGATGTCCACGTGGACGGTGCGCAGCCGCAGTGGTATCCCGTCGATGATGGTGGGCAGCGGGTCGCTGCCCACGCTCACCTGCGCGCTGTGCGGGTCCACGTTGATCGTCTGGCGCACAACGACGGTGCCGAGGTCGAACGGACCGGCGAGCACCGGCACGATCTCGACGAGCCCAAATGGCGCGCCCTTGTAGGGGCCGGTGAGGTAGACCTCCCCGCCCGCGTGGAAGGGCCTTTCGCCGGGCCCGGCTGCCGTCTGGACCGTCCCTAGCTGGCTGGCGGCTGGACAGGAAGGGTTGGCACGCTCGGCGGCGCCCGTGTTGTGCACTGCCGCTTCGACCTGCGCGTTTGAGCACTCCTGCACACTCGCGAGCTTTCCCGTCAGCCCGGGCGGGAGCGTCAGGCTCACGCCGGCCAGGTCCTGTTCGCGGTCGTTGCGGGAGATCGTCAGGCTGAACGGCGAGAACGCGCCCGCCGTCGTGTTGGCCGTGCCGGCGTTGAAGCTCGGCGCGAAGATGTTCGTGCAGCCCGAGCTGATCGCGAATGCCGAGAAGGGCGACGGAGTCGGCACCGCATGACCGAGTTCGTTCCGTGCGCCTTCCTGTGACCACGGTTCGAGCGCGCTCGTCGTGGTGTAGGTGCCGCACTGCTGCGGAGAGGCCAGCGGCGCATCCGTGGCCCCGAAGAACGTGAGCTTCAGCTCGCTGAACGGCAGCTGCGGGTTTTCCTTGAACGTGGTGAGGAGTTGCCCCGTGGTCTGGTTGGCTTCCACGCTGCCTTCGAGCTTGACCAGCACACCCTGGCCTTCGATCACCAGGAAGATGTGGAACACGTTGCCGGAGCGCTGTGAGCTGAGGTAGACCCGGCCGTTCAGGGGTTCGGGCAGCAACGGCGTCAGGAGTTCGAGCTTGCCGATCTGCGAGGCACTCGGACATTCAGGCGTCGCTTCTGTGTGCAGCTTGATCTGTTCGGGCGTGCATCCCTGCAGCCCGTTCGCCTCGGACGGGTTGATCGAGACGCCCTGCGGCAGGGTCACGGTCGCGTTGCGCAGCGACGGGGTAGCCAGGTTGTTGGGCGCTTCGTTCTGCGGGACGCTCACGGCGACGGTCATCCCCATCGGCGAGTCCGCCACCGAGGTGCTCGGCTTGACTTCGATCTGCGGTTCGAAGGTCAGCTTGCTGCAGCCCGTGATGCCGTTCGGGTACATCTGCGTGTGCGCCGTCACCCAGTTCTCACCTCCGGGCTCGGGTCGTCCGTCCTCTGCGAGCTTGCCCGGGTGAAGCCATGCGTCGGCAGAGATCGCCGCTTCGTCGATCGCCCCGCATCTCGTGGGGTTGTTCAGGAACGGAACTTCAGGCGTGCCGGCGGGCAGCGGCTGCCCTTCTTCGTTGCCCGGGAAGCTACCTTGGCTCTGCGGCAGGAACCGTTCGCGGTCGTGCGCTTTGTTGGCAGGCACGCCCCACAGCGTCATCGACGCGCCCGAGATCTCCAGCTGCTCGGAGACGTTGCGGACCTCCGCAGCGATCCCGTAGTCACCGTCGCTGCGCAGCTGCACCGTCACCGGTATCGGGATGCCCACGACCGAGAACGCGAGCTCTGCGGGCGATCCGGGCGGCGGCACCATGTTGTAGACCGGCGACAGGCGCTTCTCTTCCAGACGGCCGGTGCCGGGGGCGGGCTGGAAGTACCTGATGACGCCCACCTGTGAGGCTGTGGGACAGAACGGCTCCCCTTGCGAGTAGAAGTCTTCCTCCAGTTCGCTGATCTTGCAGCGGGAGATCTTCGCGACGCTGCCGGAGAATCCGGCGGGGAGCTCGACGAAGTAGTCCTTCGGGCGCATGCCTGGCGGCAGATTGCCGTCCGATTCGCTGTTCACGAGGAACCTTGTCGTGACCGCGAATGGGTGCGACCCCGCCTGCGAATCCGGTGCCTGCGGGTTGGCGACCTGCCAGCCGTTTTCTTCGATGCTCGGCTGTTCGGCGTTCGCATCGCTGACGTTGATCTCGAGCGCGTCCGCGCCGCCGAGCTGGAAGCCGAACACGTCGAACGACGCCGACATCGCGGTGTCGCTGCCGGTTGTCGTGCCGGCGATGTTGCGCGCCACCACTCGGTAGTGATAGAGGTTGTAGGGCGTCAGGCCCGTCAGCTCGGCGGTCACCGGCACCGGCACTTCGCCCGCGCCGATCGCCGCGGGTGTCTGATCGCAGGGCACGGAGTGTTCGAAGCTCCCGCCGGGTTCGCCTTCGCCCCATTCGAATTCGCAGCCTTCAACCGGTAGGCCCTCGGGATTGACCGTGCCCTGCAGCGTGGCGTCGCCGAGCACGGGCGTCGCCGCCGGCTCGGTGACGGGCTTCGCGAAGCGTCCATAGACGAGCAGATGCTGGTCAAATGGTTCGTCGTTGGCGGCGTACAGCCGGTTCCCGTCCGGGCTCACAGCAATCGCGTCGATGTTGCCGAGGAACCCTCGTTGGGTGAACAGGGTGAACTTGTTCACGGTCGCGCCCGTCGAATCGAACTCGTAGACGGTTTCTCGGCCGGACAGGACGAACACGTCCCCGGCGGCGTCCGCCGTCACCGCCTGCGGCGCGTTCAGGACACCTTCGCCGAGCGCGCGGACGAAGCTGCCCGTGGAGCTGAACTCGTCGACGACGCCGTCGCCGATGTTGGCCACGAAGACGTCGCCGGCAGAGTCGACGGCCAAACCGTCACCTTGTTCGGAGTTGGCCGAGCCGAGCGAGAGGCCTTCGGCGACCCCGCTCGTTTCGCTGCTGCTGCCCGAGGCATCGCACTCGGTGGACGAGCCCGGCGTCGTGCCGGTGATCTGACATTCGTACTCGCCCGTGGAGCTGAAACGATCGAGCAGATTGTGG
Organism: Solirubrobacteraceae bacterium; assembly: GCA_036264175.1. Taxonomy (GTDB): domain Bacteria; phylum Actinomycetota; class Thermoleophilia; order Solirubrobacterales; family Solirubrobacteraceae; genus Palsa-744. Next base: position 54,012 of record DATARK010000129.1, on the reverse strand, counting down.
TCTCTGTCCTCAACGTAGACCTGGCCGGCCGCATCCGCTGCTATGCCGAGCGGTGTCGAGAGGCCTGCGGGGGCAGGTTTCGCAGCGGCACCACCGTCGATTTTGATGCCGTTGAACCGATGCAGGAACCCTCCGCCGGCTTTGAAGTACTCGACGCGGTTGTTGACGCTGTCTGTGACGTAGACGTCGTGGTTTGAAGGGTTCACGGCAACGGCGGTCGCCGTCTGGCCCGTCGATTCGTCGATGGCGAACTCGCCGGCGCCGCTGCCGCTCGCGCCTTCCCGGCAGTTGGCGGCTTCCGTGCAGATTTCGAACGCGTTGCTGCCGCCTTCATGAACGTTCCACCCCCACGCCACCAGGAAGACGGGGGTCACCTCCGGCCCGAACTCCTGGACCCTGTTGTTGCCCCCATCGACCACGTACACCTGTCCAGTCGACGGTTCGACGGCAATGCCGTTGGGGCTGCCGCCGCCGAATTCGCCGCCGTGGGAGCCGCGTTCGGAGCCCGCGAAGCCACCGAGCGTGTACACCGGCGCAGCGGACGCGGGGACGACCGCCGTCAGCCAGAGCACCGCCACGACGCACGCGAGGACGGCGACCCGCGCTGCGAGCCCCATGCGATGCGCGCTCATCACTTGGACCCTCCCTTGCGCCGGTGATGGGCGCCGCGGCGCACCTTCGCCCCGTACTTGGCTCGCGCCGTGTGCTCGCAGGCCACCCGCTTGTGCTTGCTCTTCAGGCGCTTGCACGCCTTAAGGGCACGTGCGAGCTGCTGCTTCCGCGTCAGTTTGGGTTTCGACGTCGGCTTGGTGGTCGAGGGTTCCAGATTCTCCGCGCCCGTCAATGTCGTGCTCGCCGGCGCGCCGAACACCGGTAGTCCTTCGCCTTCGGGGCGGCAGAGACCGGGTTCGCATCCGGGGGGCGCAGTTGCGGTAGACGGGAAGCCGCCGCGCTCGCGCACGTCGTACACGTGCGCGACGTTGTCGAGATCCGGCGCCCCGATCATCGCCTGGTCCGTCTCTACGTAGACATCGGTCAGCCCTTCGCTCGCGCCGAGCAGGTGGCTGCCACCCTCCTTGCGTTCGGGATCACCGCCCTCCTCCAGTTCGCGACCTGCGCCCGAGCTCAGCAGATAGAGGCAGCCGTGGTCCGCTTCGCTGTAGTTCTGGGTATCCGTCAGGCTTGGCAACCCGAGGCTCGCGCGGCTGCAGCCTTCTGTTTCTTCCTGCTCCCACTCGTAGACGTCCCACGTGCCGTTGGTGTCCCGAGGCACCAGGCCCTCGGTGGACTGGAACACCACGCGTTTCACCGCTTCCCGGCCCCCTTCCGCGGGCTTGCTGTCGATCAGCGGCGAAGCGGGGGGCACCCAGTCCGCGCTTTCACCAGGACCGCCGAGATTCGGAAGGAAGCTCGCGTTGCCTTCAGGGGGCGCATTGCGCCCGCATGAGACGCATGTCACCTGTTCCGTGTGGGCGTCGTAGAGATACGCCTGCACGTGGCACACTTCGACTTCCACGCAGTTTTCGTAAGGAGTGAGCTGGTTGGGGCTGAGGAACAGCAGGTCGCCGGCATCGCCCGTCACGGCCGGCGCGTCTTCAGCCGCCCGTGAGCTGCCGGTGGGCTGTTCGGTCGCGATGAAGGAGCCGTAGATGGCGGATGCAACGGAGAGCGCTTCGCCGTATCCGCCTTGCTGGGTGCCGGGCACGAGCTTCGGCGCGGGTGCTCCTTCTTCGTAGAGGTAAATGCCGGATTCGGCTCCCAGGTAGTACACCCGCGCAGCGTTGGCCGAGTAGGCCAGCAACCCTCGTGCTCCCGAGGCGATTTCGACCGTTTGCTCCGTGGCGACGTGGTACTCGAAGATCTTGCCTGCGGCCCGTTCGACCGTGAAGATCTTTTCTTCTTCGCCGGGCTGCGTTGCCGCACGTCCGGCGTAGCGGTCGCCCGGTAGTTTCACCGTGGTGCCATCCAGCACGTCGCGCAGGAAGACGCCGGTTTCGGCTTCTGTGCAGGTGACGCCTTCCGGATCTTCGCCCGGAGTGCGGAACACAACGTTGGAGCCATTGGGCGCGATCGCGCGGTACGCGTAGAACTGGTTCGCACCTCGACCCGCCGTGCTCAAATCGCTCTGGCCGACTTCTGCGCCGCACTCGGGCACTTCGCCGTCCGGCAACACACCCACCAGGTAGGTGTGCCCGCTGGTGCGCTCGTACACCTCGGCGCTGGTTTGGTGCGTGTCTTGCGGCGTTCCCGGCGCCGTCGCGAGCCTCGCGCTCGTCGAGAAGAAGATCCGGCTTCCGTCTTCGGAGGCGCCTGCGAGGAAACCGCCCCACCCGTTGGTGGCTCCCTGGCCGCTTTCTCTGTAGACGACCGGAAATTCGAGCGTGCTCTGGGTCAGCGTCCCCGAGTCGGGCAGTGACACGGTGGAGGTGGCACCGCTGCCGAGGGAGAGGTCGTAGACCATCGTGCCGGTCGTTTCATCCAGCCGCGGCGATTCCAGAGCGTTCTGAAACGGCTCCATCAGGAGCGCGTCGCTGAAGTCACCGGTGAACATCACGCCGCCCGTGTCGAACGTCTGCGGCGCCGTCGGACCCTCGCCCTGCGGCACCGACAGCGGCGTCTGCTGCCATCCCTGTGCGGTGCGAGTCGCCAAGAACTGCTCGGGGAGGCCCTCGCCGGTTCCTTCTTCTCGTGTCGGCAGGAAGCTCGCGAACAAGAAGTGGTCTGGGAACCCGAAGGTCTCCTGGATGTTCAGGAGGTCGGCGCTGTCGGCCTGCGTCACGAGCTCGTAGGCACGGCAGTCGGGCAGGGACGCGCGGAAGCCCGACGAGGATTCCGTCGAGGGCGGGCACGAGGACTGGTTCGCGTCGCCGGCAGCCGGTGCCGACCCAGGTGCCAACAGGGCCGAAAGCAGCATCGCGACCGCCCACGCGGCCGTCGACGCAGCCCTCCTTCCCATCCTCCCACCGCTGGTCATGCCCTGCTTCCCTCCGCCTCTGCCGAGCCTTCTCACGTGTTTTGATCTCCCGCCAGCCCCGCTGGATACAGCCGGTTCACATGTGGCGGCCCGCGGGGCCGGCGCATCCCGCGCCGACCCCACGTGGCCGCCTATCTCGTCAACCAATCGCTACTGGTCGAGCACGTTTACGGCGTCTGTTCGACTTCCGCGCTCGATGTAATTACTTCGGTCGTGTTCTGAGCGTCTTCTTCTTTCAGTTTGAAGAACCCGAGCGTCGCTTCCGCTTCGAGGAACTTCCCTGTTTCGGTTTTACCGAGGAATTCGCCTTCCTTGAATTCCTGTTTGCCTTTGGCGGTCTGTTTGCATTCAACTTCGCCTTTCAGGCCCAATGTCGGTTTCTTGTTCAGGCAGATGACCGACCCGATGACCTTGACTTTGGTGGATTCACAGGTGAATTCCGCCATGGTCGTGCCGACTTTCGGCTGGAACCAGTCAACGGGTTTGCCCGCGTTGGTCCCCGGCGTCACCTTGAGTTCTTTGATGCTGATCGTCGGGCATTTCGCGCTGATCGTCCCTGACAGTTTGCAGTTACCCGAGTATTCGAGTTTTTCGACCACAGCTTCTGTGTGGCTTACGAATTTGCCTGTGCTCGCGCTTTTTTCGCATTCGACCTTGTTACCGCCGACCGATTCGAAGAACGCTTTACCGCCTGCGCCTTTGGTTGTGATCCCGGCCGGGTTGGCTTTGCCTGCGGCGTTGAATTCACTGAAGCCGAACGCCGAGCTGGCGCTCACGGCCATGACGATCAGCGCCACGCTCGCGAGTCCCAGTAGCTTGATTCGTTTCATGATTTGACTGCTCCTTTGCTTGGGTTTGGGTCGGCCGTCGCCGAGGCTCTCCTCTTGAGGTCAGAGATGCTCCTGCACCGGACGTTCCGTGGGCCGGAACGGTCCGGACCAACGGCATTGCGATTTTGGACGCTAGCGAAACGCCTCAGCGGTGTCAAGCGCTATGTAGCGGAGTGTTTCCAGGCGCCCCGCGCAGGGCGCCGGGACCGGCCCGCCTCGGCCTGTTTGCTTCGGGTGGGTGCTCAGAGGTGGCCGCGTCGAGCGCGCGGCGTTGGCGCGGCCGTCGAGCTGACCCGACACGCCGGCCAGTGGCCAACGGTCCGCCACGAAGCGCGGAACCAAGAGCCTCAGCGGCCGCCAAACCCCTTGCGCAGACTGGTGTCTCGGCTATCATCGGGGTTGCTCCTGCCGGCTTTCGGCCGGCGGGTTTGGTCGGCCGGCGCCGGGACGCTCCTCTTTAGGTCAGAGACGCCCCGGCGTCGACCCGTGCCCAAGGGTCGGGCGAAACCGTCTTATCACAGCCTTTGGAACTGTGTCGAGCACCTGGAAGCTAGCTTCTCGGCGCTTGGACGGATGTTCGGCGCCGCCGGCGCGCCAGTGGCCTAGCGCCGCTCCCAGCTCGCGGCCATCCGCGCGAATCCAGCCGCGAAGGTTCCCCTCTCGTCGCGATCCTCCCGGGATCGGAAACATCAGCGGGGCACCTCGCCCTGCTGGCGGGTCGAGACCAGCAAACGGGACTTGCCGGTGCTGCGCCGGTCTACGCAAAATCGCATCCCCGACCGCATCTCGGTGTAGGCACCGGTTTCTCAACGGCGTTCTGTGTTATAGATCGAGGTCGCAAGGCAGGCATCTTCGACCACGGCTCAGTGATCACGATGGCGACCGGGGGCAAAACGACACGAGATCCCGCTCCAGACTCGCGACTGCCGCGCGGGTCGCACTCGCTCTCGCGCGAGGAGGTCGCGGCAAATCAGCGGGCGCGCTTGATGGCGGCGATGCTCGACCTGGTCGGCGGGCAGGGGTATGGCTCCACCAGCGTCGCCGAAGTGATCGCACGGGCGGGGGTCTCGCGCAAGGCCTTTTACCAGCACTTCGCCAACAAGGAGGAGTGCTTCCTCGCCACCTATGACACGATCGTCGCGGAGGGATTCGAGCGGGTCGCCGGGGCGGCGCGCGAGGCGGGGGGCCTGCAGGACGAACTCGGTTTCGGGCTCGGGGCGCTGTTCCAGCGCGCGATCGAGAGCCCCGGCGTCGAGCGCTTCGTTCTCTTGGAGGTCGCCGCCCTCGGCCCGGTCGGGATCGCGCGGCGCGAGCAGCTGATCAGCTCATACGAAGGAATGCTGCGGCAGAACCTCGGCGCGACCCCCCGACCGGGGATCATCCCCAACCCGTTGCTGAGAGCGGTCGTCGGCGGCTACCTGAAGGTCCTCTACACGCGCGTACAGGGCGGAGGACAGCGGCGCCTGCCGGCGCTCGTGCCCGATCTCGTGCGGTGGTCCTTCTCCTACCTCCCCCTGCCCGAGGCGATGAACGCCATCAGAGAGCTGCAGCCGAGCCGCATCACCAGCAGACTCATTGGCGGCCACGCCCCGGGCACGCTCTCTCCCTGGTCAACCTCGAGCAGAGCGCCGGCGAGCCGGCGCACGCCCAGCCTCTCGCACAGCTTCCTCGTGCACAGCCAGCGCGAGCGTATCCTCGACGCGGTCGCGCAACTCAGCACCGAGAAGGGATACGCGAACATCACGCTCGAGGACCTCGCCGAGCGGGCCGCAGTCTCGCTGCAGACGTTCTACGAGCACTTCGCCGACAAGGAGGACGCCTTCCTCGTCGCCTACGAGATCGGCCACCGCAAAGGCCGCGCGATGGTCGAGCGCGCGCACGACGCCGCGCCCGACTGGCCCACCGCGGTGCGCGCAGGGATAACGGCGCTGCTCGAGTTCCTAGCAGGCGAGCCGACATTCGCGCACATGGCGCTCGTGGACGCGCTGATCGCCACCCCGCGCACGGCCGATCAATCCAGCAAGGGGATCGTCCGCTATGCCGAACTGCTCGCCCCCGGCTACGACGAAGCGCCCGACGGCAGCCGGCCGCCCGAGCTCACGATCGAGGCGATCGCAGGCGGCATCTTCGAGCTGTGCCTCACCTACACCGTGCAGGGTCACGTCGGCGAGCTCACAGAGCTCGCCCCCTGGGCGACCTACTTCGCGCTCGCGCCATTCGTCGGCACCGAGGTTGCGGGGCGGGTCGCAAGCGAGCCAGCTCGATAGTAGAGCGGCCAGCCTCACCGGTGGGGCACGGCGACGGTCTCTAGGACGGCGGCGCACACGCCCCGCGCTCGGTCGCTAGCAATGCTGACGATTGCCCCGCTGTTCCAGATGTGTCCGCGAGCGATCGTCGTGTCGGCTTGGCTGGAGGCCGCCGCTTGCTGCTCGGCCAGCCGCGCTGCGCCGACTGACATCGCCGCCAGCCTGCGCTGATCGCTAGTCAGCGTGCGGTACGTCCAGTTCGAGTACAGCCGACGGTGCGACCTGTACGGCAGCGGGCGCTTGGGACGTGGGCGACGCTGGAGCTGGCGGCTCGCCCGTGCTTTGCGGTGAGGTCGCCGAGCTCGCGCCCCTCGGCCGGGCGCGTCGGGGTTGCTGCATCCGACGAGCACGACGACTACGACCAGCAGGCACGCGCCGCTGAGCGCTCTGAAGCCCAGGGTGCTCATAGGCCGCGCGGGTGTCGAACGGTCCAGCTGGCCCAGTTCGGCACCGAAGCCGAGACCCGCCACCTCGGGCCGGGCTTCCCCGAGTTCGGGCCGCTGTCGTATGCAGGCGCTTCCACTGTGTCGAGCCGCAGACCTGCGACGTAGATGAAGGTGTGCCCGGCGTTAGCGTAGATCGAGACGTAGCGCCCGGCGCCAGGTTCGCCATAGGACTCAAGTTCGGTCGAGTCCTCGTGGTGTTCGCCGAAGGCGCCGCCGCCGTGCAGGATGTAGGACACCGCGGACGAGCAGCCGTAAGTGGGCTCGAGCTGGCTGAGCGGCGTGCCGTGCGCGCCCCCGTAGAGGTAGGCGGCGCCGAACAGCCCGTTCCCGGGGCCACCATCCGCTTCGCCGCCGATGGGGCTCCTTCGTCTGCCGCGGCCAGGCCGTTTGGCAGGATCTTCGTCTGCGTCCCCGGAGTGAGTGGGAGTGGGAAGTGGGATGCTCCCGACGCCTTCGCCGACCGGGCACGCCGCGCTGGCTCCGACTGACGCAGACCGGCCAACGGCTTTGCGCGTCGCTCGACAGGCGCGAGCGCACCCGGCCAACGACCGTCCAGGGCTCCCGACGACCGCGCAACGACCGCTGGGGAACGATGCTCTGCCGTCGCAACGCCCTGATACGCTCGCTCTCGTTGCGTTTGCTGGTGTTTTGATGATGGGCCCGGGAGGACTCGAACCTCCGACCTACCGATTATGAGTCGGCAGCTCTAACCAACTGAGCTACGGGCCCGTCGCACGCTCGAGCCATGGCCCGCGCGTGGCCGATCGCAATCGGCGAGCAGACGCTACCAGCGAGATGTGGAATGCTCCGGCCGCCGTCATGCCGGCGGCGATCGGCGCTCGCAGAGCAGCGTCTCGATCTTCTCAGCGAACGGAGGGACGGCAGATGGCAGAGCGCGCGGCGATCGTAACGGGGGCATCCAGTGGGATCGGGCTGGCGATCGCGAGAATCCTTGGAGAAGAGGGCTACGGCATCACCATGGCGGCGCGGAGGGCCGAGAAGCTGCAGGGCGCTGTCGCCGGGCTGGAGGCCGATGGCTTTGACGTGCACGGCGTGGCCGCCAACGTCGCCGACGAGTCGGAGATTCAGAAGGTTGTCGCCGCGCATCGCGAGCGCTACGGTCGCCTGGACGTGCTCGTCAACAACGCCGGCGTCGGCGTCGGCGCGACGGTCGGTGAGATCGAGACCAAGCGCCTGGACATGCAGCTGGACATCAACATCCGCTCGATCGTGCTCTTCTATCGCGAGTGCGTGTCGATGCTGCTGCAGGCCGGCGAGCAGCACAAGAACGCACTCGTCGTGAACACGTCGTCGATCTCCGGCAAGCGAGCCGAGGGCTGGCTGTCGGTCTACTCGGCGACCAAGCACGCGGTCGTCGGCTGGACGGAAGCGATGAACAAGGAAATCGGCGCGCAGGGCGTCAAGTCGACGGCGCTTTGCCCGGCCTTCGTCGACACGCCGATGACCGACTTCGTCAAGGGTCAGGTCGCCGCCGAGGAGATGATCCGCCCCGAGGACATCGCCGAGTCGGTGCGCTACCTGCTGCGCACCTCGCCAGCATGCGTCGTGCCGGAGATCATGTTCATCCGGCCAGGCGACTCGCTGTAGGGGGTACGCGCGGCGCCGGCGTCAGGCGTGTGAGGCGGCCAGCGCAGCCGTCTCGCGCGTCTCGGGCGCTGGGACCTGCGCCTCACGACGCAGGCGGGGAAAGCGCAAGCGCCTGGCGCGAATCGCGCCCGCGGGGTCGGCGGACTCGGAGAGCCTCGAGCGCTTGGCCAGCGACGAGGCCGCGTCTGCGGACTGCGTGCGGCGCATGCCATGCGCGAGCAACCTGCGGCTGCGCAACGCGCGGTGCTGCTTGATTGCCTCGTCGAGCCCCAGGCCGTCGGCGTCGCAGAGGCTGTCTTCCAGCTGCGTCACGAGAATGCGCAGCTCGCGCTCGGTCGCCGGGCGGCTGTCGCGTTCGGCTCGCGTGAAGCGGTCCCACGTGCGGGCGAAGGAGATGAAGTCGGTGCGCGCGCCCTCACGGTGGGCGGCGAGCATCGGGCACACGCCGCCGTTGCGGTCCACGTAGGCGCCGGCGATCACGCGCTCGTTGCCGCGCACGCCGGCAAGCATTGCTTCGCGTGTGGCGACCGGCATGCAGTCGATCGCCAGGCGCAGGCGCTCGACAGCATCGGCAGTGTGGCGGCGGCGATTTCGCATAGGCTTTGCGCGCTCGGAGGCCTGCTCCGGGTGCGGCGGTGCGACCCCGCCAACGCTATGCCGTTGCTCTACGCACGGCAACAAAACCCTCCTGCTGAAAGGAAACTTGCACATGAAGCTCGGCGTGCACATCGGCTATTGGGGCCTCGGCCTCAGCTCGGAGGATCAGTTGAAAATCGTCCAGGAGGCCGAGCGCCTGGGCTATGACTCGGTGTGGGCTGCCGAGGCTTACGGATCCGATACGGCGACCGTGCTCGGCTGGCTCGCGGGCCAGACCTCGACCATCCGACTGGGCTCGGGCATCTTTCAGATGCCAGGCCGCTCGGCGGCGATGACCGCGATGACCGCCGCGACGATCGACCAGCTCTCAAACGGGCGCATGATCTGCGGCATCGGCTCTTCCGGCCCGCAGGTGGCCGAGGGCTGGCACGGACAGCGCTTTGCCAAGCAGCTGCAGCGCACGCGCGAGTACGTCGCCGTCATTCGCATGGCGCTCGCGCGCGAACGCGTCGAGTTCAGCGGCGAGACGCTCGTGCTGCCCCTGCCCGACGGCCCAGGCAAGGCGCTCAAGCTGACCATCTCCCCCGTGCAGGAGCGCATTCCCATCTACCTGGCGGCGATCGGCCCGAAGAACACGGCGCTGGCAGGCGAGATCGCCGACGGATGGATTCCCACGCTGTTCAGCCCCGAGCACGTCTCCGAGCTTCGTCCGCTGCTGCAGGAGGGCGCCGCGCGCTCGGGCAAATCGCTCGACGACTTCGACATCGCGCCGACGGTCAGCCTGTGCATCACCGACGACCTGCAGGCCGCGCGAAACACCATGCGACCGTTCGTCGCACTGTACGTCGGCGGCATGGGCTCGCGCAAGCAGAACTTCTACAACCAGCTCGTCAGCCGCTACGGCTACGAGGCAGAGGCGAAAACCATTCAGGACCTGTACCTAGAAGGCAAGCGCGACGAGGCGATGGCCGCGATTCCCGACGCACTGATCGACCAGGTTTCGCTGTGCGGGCCCAAGGACGTCGTGCGCGAGCGCCTGGCCGTGTATCGCGACGCCGGCGTCGGCACGCTCGGCGTCACGCCGACCGCCTTCGACGCCACCGAACGCCTCGATCAGCTGCGCATGCTCGCCGAGCTGGCCGCCTGAGCAGACACCGGCCCATGCAGCACGCCGCCGCACGGCCTCTGAGGGTGCTGCTCGGAGCTTTTGGCGATCCCGGACATGCCTTTCCGATGATCGCGCTCGGGCGCGCGCTGGTCGCTCGCGGACACGACGTCACGCTGCAGACATGGACGCGCTGGCGCGAGCAGGTCGAGGCCGAGGGCATGGCCTTCGCCAGCGCGCCCGAGTATCAGGTGTTTCCCTCCGGCCCAGAGCCGCTGGACTTCTACGAGGCCGTCGTGCACGCCGCGCTGGACACGCGCCCGCTCGTGCGCGAGCTGCAACCGGACGTCGCCGTTGCCGACATCCTCACGCTTGCGCCGGCGCTCGCCGCCGAGCTCGAGAACGTGCCGTGCGCAACGCTCATCCCCCACGTCCACCCGCACGGCGAACGGCACTTCCCGATCTACTCGCTCGGCGCGCGCATGCCGCGCAGCGCCGTCGGGCGCGCGCTGTGGCGACGTGCGCAGCGGCCCGTCGACGCTGGGCTGGAGCTCGGGCGCGTCGAGCTCAACCGCACGCGCGAGCGCGTTGGGCTCGCTCCGCTGGACTACGTCCACAACGGCATCAGCCGCCGGCTCGCGCTCGTCGCCAGCTTCCCGCAGCTGGAGTACCCACGGCGATGGCCGCAGGGCGTGCATGTCGTCGGGCCTCTTATGTGGGAGCCGCCCACTGCCGACGTCGAGCTGCCGCCCGGCGATGCGCCGCTCGTGCTCGTCGCGCCGTCGACCGCTCAGGACGCCGAGCACCGCCTGCTCGAGGCGACGCTGCGCGGACTGGCCGACGCGCCCGTGCGCGTGCTCGCGACGTGGAACCGGCGCCTGCCGCCGCGACCGCTGCCCGTCCCCGACAACGCGCGGCTGGTCGATTGGGTGTCATACGCGCGCACCATGCCCCGCTGCGACGTCGTCGTCTGCCACGCCGGCCACGGCACGCTCGTGAGGGCGCTCGCGTCCGGCTGTGCAGTCGTCGCCTGCCCGGCGGTTGGCGACATGAACGAGAACGCCGCGCGCGTCGACTGGGCCGGCGCCGGCGTGCGCGTGCCGCGGCGCTTTCAGACGCCGCGCGTGCTGCGCCTGGCGGTCGAGCGGGCGCTGGGCGACGCGTCGATCGGGGCGCGTGCGCGGGAGCTCGCCCAATGGGCCCACACACATGACTCGGGCGCGACTGCCGCGGGACTGATCGAGCGGCTCGCGGGAGGGGCCTAGGGAATCTCGACGGCTTCGCGCTCCGGTTCGTCGCCGGGCGCAAGCAGGAACACGGCACCGGCCAAGCCGAACAGCAGGCCTCCCTCCCAGAGCATCGCACTCAGGCCGTCGGCGACGACCTCGCGCGCGAAGTGACCGCCCGTAGCTTCGTGTTCAAGCGCTTCCACGATCAGGTAGACGTGCAAGCCAAAGACCGCCAGGCCGGCGCTTGCCAGCCCACAGACCACGAAGAACGCCAGTCCCCCCACCGAGCCCTCTGCCAAGCCCGGCAGCAAGCGCGCACACACGAGAATGCCGATGCCCAGGCATGCGACGAAGATCACGATCGGCACTGCCACCGCGCCACATCGTGGCGCGCGGCTCGGACGACGCTGCAGCTCCGGGGGTGGGACTCGAACCCACAACCTATCGGTTAACAGCCGATTACTCTGCCATTGAGCTACCCCGGAAGGGCTACCCCGGATGATCGTCCGAAGGCGAGTCGGATTGTAGGGCAGGCCGATCGTGCCCGGCAAGCGCCGCGACACCTGACTCGACCTCTGCGTGGCAGTTAGCACATAGCAAAACGCACTTGCCGGCCTCCTCGCGCGCACGGGCGAGTGATCGTGCGACGCCACGATGACTCAGCGAGAACATCTTGCTCGCTCGATCGACATGGTGAAACTCGAGCGCAGCCACACAGCGGTCATACCCGCAGATTCGACAGGAGCCCCCGGCCTCCTTAACGAGCACGCGCTTGACCTTTCGCCTGCGGCGGGAAACAGCCTCCGCCGAGCACTTGGCGCAGCGGTATCCCGCGGCCCGGCTGAGCCGAAAGCTCGTCTTGCCGTGCCGCGCGCAGTGAAGCGCCATCTCCGGCCGCTGCGAACGCACCCCTTCCCGTCGCTCTGACCAAACCGTCTTCAGCCCGTACTCACGAAGCCAGTGCCTCACCGTCGCGCGGCTGCGGCCGACCACCGTCCCGATTTCGCTCGTCGACATCCCGGCCTGGACAAGCGGCTCCAGATCGCTCTTGGCGAGGCCCCCCTTCGGCGCATTGGTCTCCGCATGCACAGCGGACAGGCCATGACGCTTCAGCCAGTACGCCACCGTCGCTTCGTGGCGGCCCACGCGCCGCCCGATCTCAGCCAACGCCAGCCCCTCGTCGAGCATCTTCTCAAGCGCGATGCGATCCATGCATCGCATTGTCCGCAGCGCTTGTGACACAACTCTCGGCCGCACCGCGCGCCGAGGTGGCACGCGACCCTCCCCCGGCTACTCCCTGTCCCCCGTCTCCTCCAGCACCCGCGCGTAGGCCCGATCGAAATCCAGTTTCACGGTCGCCTTGCGCCTCGCCAGATCACTGATCTCGCCGCTCTGCGCTCCGCGAGCGCGCTGGATCTGACGGTCCACGCGCGCCAGCTCCAGCTGCAGGCGCTGGGCCTCGAGCATCGCCGGGTTGGCCGCCAGGTTGCGCCCGCTCTCGACGACCAGCTCCGCCAGCAGTGCCTTCAGCTCGGCGTCCGCATCCAGCGAGCCATCCCGCGACTGCGCCATCGGTGCGTGCAGATCGCCCGCACGCAGGTGTCGCGCAGCGCGGCGCAGCAGCTCGCTGGAGAAGTACTCGTCGACGTCCAGACCGGCCAGCGCCTGCTCGCCCTCCTCCGGCGCAGCGATGCACAGCGCAAGAAACGCCCGCTCGGTGTCTTCGCGGCCGTGCAACGCTCCGCCCGCGGCGCGTCCGCCGCTCGCCGGCGGCGTCGCCCCTGCACCCTGCCCGCGCTCGGCGCCGGCCCGGCGACCGCCCTCGGCGCCGGCCTGCGCCCCGGCGCTGGGACGCGCCGCGCCGCCCCGCGCGGCCAGGCGTTGCTCGAAGACACTGGCCGCCACCTCCAGCCGCCCCGAAGCCATGCGCACGAGCTCGTCGCGCATCGCGCCCGGCCCCAGCTGCGCGAACACCGGGCGCAGGTCCTCGACCATCCGATCGCGACCCTCCGGGCTCGAGTCATCTCCGGCGGCGAGCACGCGCTCCACGCGAAAGCGCACGAACGGGACAGACCGTGTGACGACGTCGGCCATCGCCTGTGCTCCTTCCGTCTGGATCAGATCCGCCGGGTCGGCGCCGGCCGGCAGCGGCACCACGCGCAGCTCCAGACTTCGCTTGGCCGCCAGCCCCGCGGCACGCAGCATCGCCTCCTGCCCCGCGCTGTCGGCGTCCAGCGCCAGCAGCACCGTCTGCGCCATGCGCGACAGCTCGCCCACCTGGTCGCCCGTCAGCGCCGTGCCCATCAGACCGACCGCGTTGCGCATGCCCGCCTGGTGCAGCGCGATCGCGTCCGTGTAGCCCTCGCAGAGGATCACCGAGCCTGCACGCGCCGCATGCGCGCGCGCCAGATCCGCGCCATACAGGTGCAGACCCTTGTGATAGACGTCGTTGTCGGACGTGTTCAGGTACTTCGGCCGCTGGTCCTCGCGCATCGCACGCGCGCCGAAGCCCAGCACGCGCCCGCGAATGTCCGTCAGCGGGAACATGATGCGCGATCGAAAACGATCGTAGGGCTGGCCGTTCTGCTTGGAGCGCTGCGCCAGGCCCGTCGCGTACAGCTCCGCGACCGAGAAGCCACCGCGGCGCGAGGCCAGCAGCACGCGATCCCATGCGCTCGGCGCAAAACCCACGCGGAACTCCCTCAGCATCTCCTCGCTGAGCCCCCGGCCCGCCAGATACTCGCGCGCTCGCGACGCCTCGCTGGACTCCCACAGATAGCGTTCGTAGTAGGTCGCCGTGCGGCTCAGCAGTTCGAGCAGCCGCTCTCGCTTCTTGCGCCGCTCGGCCTCGCGCGGGTCCTCCTGCTCGCGCTGAAGCTCCACGCCATAGCGCTCGGCCAGCAGCTCCAGCGCACCCTTGAAGTCCACGCCCTCGGTCTCCTGCACGAACGTGAACACGTCGCCCGAGGCCTGGCAGCCGAAGCAGTGGTAGACCTTCTGCCCCGGATCGATGCCGAACGACGGCGTGCGCTCGTCGTGAAACGGGCACAGCCCCTCAAAGCGCGCCGGACCAGCCCGGCGCAGCTCCGTGCGCGCGGACACCAGCTCGACGAAGTCCACCGCATCGCGCACGCGGTCCTTTGACTCGTTGGTGTAGAGCGCCATCGCGCCAACGCTAGCGGGCGAAAGCCTGCGGCACGTCCAGCTCGGTATAGCGCCGGATGCAGTAGCGATCGGTCATGCCCGCGAGATAGTCGGTCACGCGCTGCGCCAGCTGCTCCTCGCCTCCGTGCGAGCCTTGCGCGTCGCCGGTGTCGGACTCGCGCGTCGCCTGCGGCAACAGCTCTGGGCGCTCGACGTAGTGCTCGAACAGCCGCCGCACCACGCCGGCGATCTTGCGGTGCTCGGCGCGCACCGCCGGCCCGAGATACACGCGCTCGAACATGAACTCGCGCAGCGTCGCCATCGCCGGCCCCGCCTGCTCGCCCTGCACGATCTCGCCGGCGCGCGCCGAGTGCTCGACCATGTCGTGCACCAGCGCATCGATGCGCGCCGACCCACTTCGCCCGAGCACCGCGATCGGCTGCTCGGGCAGCTCGTCCTCGTCCAGCAGCCCCGCGCGCACCGCGTCGTCGATGTCGTGGTTGATGTACGCCACGCGGTCGATCAGCCGCACGATGTGTCCCTCCAAGGTCTGCGGCAACGGCGCACGGCTGGAGTGGCGCGCGATGCCGTCGCGCACCTGCTCTGTCAGGTTCAGCCCGGCGCCGTCGCGCTCCAGGCTGTCAACCACGCGCAGCGAGTGCTCGTAGTGTCGAAAGTCCCGCCCGAAGCGCTCTTTCAGGCAGCCGTCCAGCACCTCCTCGCCGATGTGCCCAAACGGCGGATGACCGAGATCGTGCCCGAGGCCGATCGCCTCGGCCAGATCCTCGTTCAGACGCAGCGCACGCGCCACCGTGCGCGAGATCGTCGTCACCTCCAGCGTGTGCGTGAGCCTCGTGCGGTAGTGGTCGCCGCGCGGCGCCACGAACACCTGCGTCTTGTGCGTCAGCCGGCGAAAGGCCTTGCTGTGCACGATCCTGTCGCGGTCGCGCTGAAACGGCGTGCGCAGCGAGCAGTCGTCCTCCGCGCGCGCTCGCCGCGCCGGGTAGGAGCGCGCCGCCAGCGGCGAAAGGCCGTCGGCCTCCTGCTTTGAGATGCGCGCCGCAAACGCGCTCGCCACCTCGCCCCTGCGCTCGGTCGTGCTCATCGTTCGATTCTCGCAGCGCCTCGCGCCGGCGCCGGTGAAAGCTGCACACGCACCCGCGCGCGTCGCGCTCAGCGCTCGCGATTCCAGTCGTTGCGACCGCTCAGCCGGTGCACCCAATGGCGCCATTTCTGCTGCTCGTCGGGCAGCTCGTCGAACACCGGCGCCTTGTGCTCGGGCGGCGGCAGGCTGTGCGCCGCGTCCGCGTCGATGCGCAGCTCGACGCCGTGTTCGTGAATCGACGCGATCGCCGCCGCCTCCAAGAAGCGCACACCGTGATCCTTTGTGTCGATCAGCAGCCCGTGAAAGACATCCTTCTCAGGCGCGCTCAGCACGCTCGCGACCGTGCCCACCTGCTCGCCGTCGGACGCCAGCACGGGCACGCCTGGATCGAGCATCGTGTAGGCGATCGGCAGTCCCTCGTCCATTCGGCCGCACACCATACCCGCGAGGCGCTTTGCGGCGATTCGCCGGTTCGCGAGCCGACCTCGGCGCGCGCGTTCAGCGCGAGCGGCCCGAAGCCGGCATCAGCCGCAGGTGCGCGTGATGCTCCAGCGTCGCCGCGATCGCCCGCTCGACCTGCCCCAGCGCCGGCTCGGGCGCATCCGGCGCCTCGTTCAGCGGCGCGCCGACCGCCTCCGTCATGAAACGATAGGCCTGCGCGTCGAAGGGAAACGACGCCGCCTCGCACGCCGCACACACGACGCCGCCCGCCGCGCCCGAGAAGCCCACCAGCTCGTCACGCTCGCCGCACGACGCGCACGAGCCCAGCTGCGGCGCCAGACCGGCTGCCAGCAGCAGCTTCAGGCGAAACGCCAGTGCGCCTGCGCGACCTATCGCCACGCTCTCGCCGCTGCCGGCCTGTTCATCCAGCAGCGACAGCTTGCGACACAGCAGGTTGAACACGCCCGGATGCGGCTCGGAGGTCTCGAACAGCCGCCCCACGGCGTCGCACGCGCGCGCCGCCGCGTCCAGCGCCCGCGCGTCTTCGCGCAGGCGCGCATGCCCGTCGACCGTCTGCGCGCCCGTCACCGTCAGCAGCTCGCCGCGTCCTTCGTGCAGCTCGATCTTCAGCCGAAAGAATGGCTCCAGGCGACCGCCGAAGCGGCTGCGCGCGCGGCGCACGCCCTTGGCGATCGCGCCGATGCGTCCGCGCGCAGGCGTATACAGATGCAGAATGCGATCGGCCTCGCCGTAGCGCATCGAGCGCAGCACCACCGCCTCGCTCTTGATCGGCCCAGCCATGCGCCGAGTCTAGAAGCGGCATCGGCGATATCGCGCGCCGGCGGCACCCTCGCTAGCCCGACGACACGGCCGTCCGGACCGACCCGCGACGCCGCACCGGCGCCCGCCCATCTGCGCCGCTTACAGGCGCGCCATCAGCGAGCGATACACCGAGAACGCCGGCTTTGCAACGTAGGCGTCGCTCATCAGCCCGTAGTGATCCTCAAAGCTCGAGCTGGATGAGTTTGCGTCGCGCAGGTCAAACCAGCGGTAGTCGGTCACGTTGAACGTGGTGCGGTAGTCGAACACCGCCTGCACGGCAGCCGCCAGCACGGTGCTCTGCGCCGCTTCGTCGCGTGTCGCGCCTGTCGGCGCGCCGCTCTCGCACACATGTATCGACACCGCGTGCGGCAACCCGGCGAGCGGCATGAAGCGATTGCGAAGCGCACCGAGCGCGTCGACCGTCGCCTGACGTGTCGCGCTCGCGATCGACAGGCCTGTCGTCAACCCGGGGCCCCATGTACCGGGATAGGCGTCGATCCCCACCCAGTCGACCGCCTGGGCGAACGACGAGCCGCCATGCGCCCCGAGGTAGCTGAAGAATTCGTCCTCGGACGAGCCCAGCTGGTAGGCCCAGTTGAAGCCGACCTTCAGCTGCGAGTCGCCGTCGTGTTCGATCTCGCCCTTGGCGCCCTCCACCCCAGCAATCAGAGCGTCGCGCGCACCGGCGTAGTAGCCATCGGAGGCGTTCGGCGCGCCGTTCACGTTCGCCTCGTTGGTGACCTGCAGCGATGTCAGGGCGGCGTTCGAGCCCAGCTGGTCGACGGCCTGACGCACGAATGGCACGAAGTCGGACACGTTCGTCGCCGGGTCGCTGCCGGAGGGCCGAAAGCAGAGCACGAGTTCGACCTGAAAGCCCGAAGCCGTGTATTCGGCAAGTTGCGCGCCCACCTGCTCGGCCGCCGAGCTCGCGCCGGGGCCTTCGTAGCTGGCGTACATGCGCAGCACAAACGCCCGACCCGGCGGGCGCAGCTGCTGCAGGGCCGCGAGGCGCTGCTGTGGATCCTCTGCATGTACCGGGCCTGCAGCATTGACCGTTCCGGCCGCGCCGCCGGGATATACGCCGAAGATGAGCGACGGCGCCGAGGCCGATTGTTGCGCGTTGCGGTTCACGACCCCGCCACGGCGCACCTGTCGCGCGACGCGCCGCGTGCGGCGCGAGGAGTGCGAAGCACGCCCGTGTCGCCGGCCGACTCGCGCTCTGTGCGAGTGCCGTGCGTGCGAACGAACTGACACCCGCTGACTGCGAGCGCCGGCGGCGGCTGATGAGACGTATGTCGCCAAGGCGAGCAGCGCCACCAGCAGGGCGCAGCAGCCCACGGTCGCGTGGGCACGCGGGCCTCTTTGCGATCCACGCGTTGAAGCGATGCGCGCGCCGTGCGAGCTGATGGCCACATACTGCCACTCGACCCGCCTGCGCTCAGGCTTGAACGGCCGTGCGTCAGTTCAACGAGCGTCGTCACGGCCTGGCGGCCTCAGCGGTAGCGCGGGCTGCCGGCGCCCACCGCGAATGCGCGCTCAGCCGTGCGCGAGGTCTCTACTCGCCAGTCAGAGGCCGTCGGCACGTCGAACCAAATCAGCGACACGATTTCCGGGTGCGCGGCGAGCGTGCCGAACATCTCGCGAATCCAGCGCGCCTTGTCGCCGCCGCGCTCGGCCACGCCCACCTCGCTGATCTCGACGGGCTTGCTCGGCGCGATCCGCCGCAGGATCGCCAGCGGTCGGTCGAGCTTTTCGGCAAACGACTTCCAGGGCCCGTACTTCAGCTGAGAGCCGCCGTTGAACAGCGATAGGCCGACCATGTCCACGTAGCGATCGCCGGGATACTCCTCGGCGTCGATGCTCGCCGCAATCGCAACTGGGCTCCATATCCACACGACGTTGTTTGCACCAGCAGCTCTGAACAGATCGTGCACGTGGCGCCAGGCGGCCACGAACTCGGCGGGGCTGTTGCCGTAGGCACGTGCCGACCACGGGTACCAGTTGCCGTTCATCTCCTGCGCGAAGCGCAGGCGAATCTGTTTGCCATAGGCGGCCAGGCGCTGCGCCCAGGAGCGGATGTAGGCGTCGTGGGCTCCGTCGGCGATGCTGCGCAGCGAGTATTCGCCCTGGCGCGAATATGGTCCTTTGGTGTAGTCCCACGGCTCCCACGTGATCTGCGGCACGCTGCCCCGACGCGACACCGCCCGCAGCTGTGCGACTGAGACGGGGCCCTGCTTCCAGTCGGAGTACCACATGACCACGCTGAGGTGCTTGTGGATCACGCCTTCCAAGCGGTTCACCGAGCTCAGTTCACTCGGCTTCCACGCGCGCCACTCGTTGCGCGCCAGCGGCGTCGTCGTCGCGCCGAGATCCACGCTCGCGGTCGCCGGCGGCAAGGCCTGTGGCAGGCGTGCGCCCTGCGCTGATGACGCTGTGCTCGACTCACCGCGATAGGCGATCATCGCCGCGATTGCGACGATCAGCAGCAGCGGTGCGATCACCCGTCGCGCCGCCCCCTTGCGTCGGCGATCTCCGCCCGACCCAGTGCCGGTCAGCATCTGCGCGGACACGTCAGGAGACCGCGCTGATCATCGGAGTCCAGGCGGCAACCGCAGAGAACACCAGGCATGCGAGCAACGCGCCGGAACATGCCAGCACGCCCGCGCGCATGCGCACGGCCGCCCGCATGCCAGCCGGGCCCGCCGCCAGTTCGCGGATCTCCAGAAGCAGCGTCGTCTTCAACAGCACGATCCCCAGCACGCCGTTCAGGAGTGCCAGGCCAAAGTAGCCCTGGACGCCGCCCGCAGCGGCCGTCGCCTGAAACGACCACACGGCGATCAGCGGCAGAGCGGTCAGGAAGATGTACGGGCCGTAGATGCTCGAGGCGCGCGGACCCTGCTGCCCGGCCACGCCCTTCGGCGTGATCATGTAGTCGCGTTTGATGCGCAGCACAACGTTGACGAGCGCCCACAGGACGACTGGCCAGCGGGCGATCTCGAGGATCACGCCGCGCCAGGACAGCCGCACGCCGCCCGGCTGGAACCATCTGCGCGTCGCGCACCACATCAGACTCGACGTCAGCGGCACCGGCAGGAAGTAGAGGAGAAATTCGCCGAGCCCCACGTCTGCGATTGGACGCCCGGCGAACAGCGCGACCGCCGGCAGGAGCCACAGCAGCCCAAGTGAAACCGACCACAGCGTGTACCAGCTCTGACAGAAGAGGAATTGGAAGGCCTGGCCGAGCGTGTAGCGGCGGATCAACCGGGGTGTGCGTCGCAGGAAGATTTCAATCATCGAGTGGGCCCACGCGAACTGCTGGCGCAGGTACGTGGCGAAGTTGTGCGGGCCGTCGCCCACGGCGATCAGCTCGGGCACGAAAACGCCGCGATACCCGTGGGCAGCGAGCATCACCGTGTCGAGATGATCCTCTGCGCGCGTCGGTTGAAAGCCGCCGATCTCGCGGATCGCAGCAGTCCGGTAGGTCGTGTGCGAGCCGATGATGAACGGCGTTTCGGTGGCGCCATAGAAGCCCATCTGCAATGGGCCCTGAAACACCAGGTCCTGCTCTGCGAGACCGCGAGCCGCCCAATTGTCGAGGTTGCCGCACACGCTCGGCGCCTGCACCCACGCGATTGCCGAGTCGGTGAAATAGCCGAGCACCCGATGCAGGTAATCCGGCCGCGGCAGGTGGTCGATGTCCATCTGCACGAACGCCTCGTAGTGCTCGCCGATCGCGTCCATCTCATCCAGCCAGGCGTTGACATTGCCGGCCTTCGTGGCGATCTGAAACGGCGGCTCGGCCTGGTTCCAGCGCGCAACTCCCCGACGCGTGAAGTACCTCACGCCGCACTCCTCGGCGAGCGCGCGAACGTCTGCACTGTCGCCCTCGTCCAGCACCCAGCTGTCGTGCGGGTAGTCCACCTGCGTGAGCGCCTCCAGCTGCTTGCGAATCACGCTCAGCGACTCGCTCGAGGGTACGCACAGCGTGATCATCGCCACGCGCATGCCGGCGGGCGCCGGTATCTCGATCGGCCGGCGCATCTTGCGTACGTACCACCAGAAGAAAGACGGCAGAACCGTCGTCTGGTAGACGAGCATCGTCGTCTGCGTCCAGTAGAGCCAGGGGGTTCCGTCGTTGGCGTGCCCAAGCCACCACACCCAGAATGTCGTCGTGACGACGGCCCAGAGCAGAGCGATCCCCAGGTGCGTCAGCTTGTGGCCCGGCGACAGCGCGCTCTCGGAACGGTGGGGCGTATCGATCGCGGCGCTCGAGACCGCCGCGATCGAAGTCGGCAGTCCGGGGAAGGCGCCGGTGTCGGCCCGCAGCTCGCTCAACGAGCCCGCGACCGAACCGCTGTCTTGGCCGAGCAGTCCTGCGCCTGCCGCCAGCGGCAGCGGTTCTGCTTGGACGATGTGCGCAGCAACACGAGCCATTCCGGCGATCAACGCCAAGCGCATCACCGCGACTGGCCAAAGTGCGCCAGGGCTGGAGGTCCAGCTACGACGTCGATGCGGCGACCTGCTTGAACCACTGGACTGTCTGCGTCGCGCCATACCGTTCCTCGATCCGTGCCGGCATCCGTGCCTGGCAATGGGTCGGAGCGTATGTCTGGAAATACGCCCGCGGAACGGGAACAATGTCTAGGCCGACCAGTACCTAAGTCGAGGCGGCGGCGACGCGAGGCGGCGGCGACGCGAGGCGGCGGCGACGCTATACTTTATGAAGTAATGAGTCAGATAACCGTCTATACGACAGATCCCTGTTCCTTCTGCGCACGCGTCAAGGGGCTCTTGAGCGCGCGCGGCCTGCAGTTCAGCGAGGTCAACCTGACCAAGGACCCCGCCGGACGGGTGGAGCTGGCTAAGCGCACCGGCATGATGAGCTTCCCGCAGGTGCTGATCGACGAGCATCTGCTCGGCGGCTATGCAGAGCTCCAGCGCGCCGCCGACGACGGTCGCCTCGACGAGCTGCTCGCCGCCTGACCTGTCCTTGTCGACTCAGCGTCGCGGACGCGGCGGGCGGGCGCCTGACCCGGCCGCCGCTCCCCGGCGTCCGGCACGACACAAGCGCGGACGCGGCTGGCAGTGCTCGCACACGTACGTGCCGCGGCCGGCCACGACCATCTTCACGATCGTCGCGCCGCAGCGCACGCACGGCTCGCCCTCGCGCAGGTGCACCAGGAACCGATCCTGAAACGCGCCGCGCACTCCGTCGACGTGGCGAAAGTCGTCGATCGACGCCCCGCGCGCGTCGATGCCGGCGTTCAGCGCCTCGATCAATGCGTCGCGCAGCAGCGCGTACTGCTCGCGCGTCAGCTTGCCGGCCGGCCTGCGCGGGTGGATGCGCGCGCGAAACAGCGCCTCGTCGGCATAGATGTTGCCGACGCCCGCGATCTGGTGCTGGTCGAGCAGAAACGCCTTGATCGGCCCCATTCGCCCGCGCGCCAGCTCACGCAGGTGCTCGGCCGTGAAGGCTTCGTCCAGCGGCTCCAGCCCCAGCCGCGCCGCGAAGAACTGCTCCATCGCCTGTTCGCCCAGCAGCAGCTCGCCGGTGCCGAAGCGCCGCGGATCGACGATCACCAGTCGCTGTGGCGGATCGAAGTCCAGGCGCACGCGCACGTGCGCCGGCTCGGGCTGCGGGTCCAGCAGCACCGAGCCGGTCATGCGCAGATGCTGTGCCAGGTAGACCTCGTCGCTGAAGTGCCACAGCAGGTACTTGCCGCGCCTGCCCAGCGCCAGCACCTCGCGACCCTCCAGCGCCGCCGACAGCTCCGCCGGTGCCAGCGGACGCGGCCAGCGCGCGTCGAGTATTTCCATGCGCACCAGACGGCGGCTCTGCACGAGCGGCGCCAGCTGACGCCTGATCGTCTCGACCTCCGGAAGCTCGGGCACCGCGCCTAGCTTATGAAGCTCTCCCCCGGCAGGTCCGGCGCCTGGCATCCGGCCAGCCAGTGAAGCGTCGTCGCGCCGACGTCGGCCAGCGGCCCGTCGTGGCGCGCCCCCGCATACTCGCCGCCCGTCGCGCGCCGGCGCGCCATCGCTCCGCTCAGCGCCAGCAGCGGCGCGTACTCGCGCGTGTGATCGGTTCCCGCGTGGCTTGGATCCACACCGTGGTCGGCTGTGAGAATCAGCAGGTCAGTCTCGCGCAGTCCCGCGAGCCAGCGCGCGACGTGCTTGTCCAGCTGGCGCAGCGCGCCGGCGAAGCCTTGCGAGTCCTTGCGATGGCCGTAGATCTGATCGGTCTCGATCAGGTTCACGAAGATCAGACCCTCATCCAGCTCGTCCAGCAGCTCGGCCACGCTCGCCAGCGCCTGCGCGTTTGACGTGCCCGCGTGCGAGTGCGCCACGCCGACGCCCGCGAACAGGTCGTGGATCTTGCCCACGCCATGCACCGCCACGCCGGCGTCGGCCAGCTCCTGCAGGTACGTGCGCCCAGGCGGCGCCAGCGCGAAGTCGCGACGCCCCTCCGTGCGCTCGAACGCGCCCGGCTCGCCCGTGAACGGTCGCGCGATCACCCGCCCCACGGCATGCTCGCCGCTCATCTGCTCGCGCACCGCCGCGCACGCCGCGTAGAGCTCCGCCGGCGATACACACTCGACGTGCGCCGCCAGCTGCAGCACCGAGTCCTGCGAGGTGTAGAGAATCAGCGCGCCGCTGCGCATGTGCTCGGCGCCGAAGTCATCGATTGCCGCGATGCCATTGTACGGACGGTTGCAGATCATCTCGTGCCCCGCAGCCGCCACCAGCCGCGCGATCACCTCCGGCGGAAAGCCCTCTGGGTAGGTCCGAAGCGGCTGCTCGAGCACCGCGCCCATCAGCTCCCAGTGCCCCGTCGCCGAGTCCTTGCCCGGACCGAGCGCGTGCAGGCGGCCGTAGATCGCCGGATCGGACTCGACGGGCACGCCGAGCAGCGGCGTGATCGCGCCCAGGCCGAGCTGTGCCAGCGCCGGCACGCGCAGCCCGCCGACGGCCTGCGCGACATGCGCCAGCGTGTTCGTGCCCTCGTCGCCGTAGCTCGCCGCGTCGGGCAGCGCGCCCACCCCGCATGCGTCCATCACCACAACCAGCGCCCGCCTGCGAGCGGTTGCGCTCAACTCGACGTCGCCCGCGGGTGCGCGCTGAAGTAAGCGTCCTTCAGCCGCTCGGCAGAGAGGTGCGTGTACACCTGCGTGGTCGCCAGGTCCGCATGGCCGAGCATCTCCTGCAGCGAGCGCAGATCGCAGCCGCCGGCCAGCAGGTGCGTCGCGAAGGAGTGGCGCAGCGTGTGCGGGCTCATGCGCTCCTCCAATCCCGCACCGCGCGCGTGTCCCTGCACGATCTTGTACAGCCCCTGACGAGAGAGCCCGCCGCCGCGCCTGTTCAGAAACAGCGTCGACTCGCCGCGCGCGCCGAGCAGCGCCGGGCGTCCGCGCTTCAGATACGTGCCCATCGCCGCCGACGCGTGGCGTCCGATCGGCACGATGCGTTCCTTCGAGCCCTTGCCGCGCGCGCGCAGCATGCCCTCGTCGAGGTCCACGTCTGAGACCTGCAGGCCGGTCACCTCAGAGACGCGCAGACCGCACGCATACATCACCTCCAGCAGCGCGCGGTCGCGCAGCGCCAGCGGCTCCGTGCCCGCCGGCTCGCGCAGCAGTCGCGCGACCTCGTCGCGCGTCAGCACGCGTGGCAGGCGCTGGGTCTTGCGCGGCCCGTGCAGCTCCGCCGCTGGATCGTGCTCGATCGCGCCCTCGCGCCGCAGGTGGCGATAGAACGAGCGCAGGCAGGCGACCTTGCGCCCAAGCGTCGCCGCGGCCGCCGGCGCGCGCGGTCGCTGCACGGACGAGGAGGCGCCCGCCACGGCCATTTCGCCCGCGGCCGCGCCCGGCGCCGTCCCCGCGAGCTCAGATAGGAACGCCGCCAGATCGCCGTGCTGCGCGCCGATCACGCTCACGCCGCGCCGCTGCATAAAGCGCCCGAACTGCAGCAGATCCGAGCGATATGCCTCCAGCGTGTTGCGCGACAGGCCGCGCTCGAGCTCCAGGTAGGCGAGGAAGTCGAGCGTCAACGACTCGATCGAGCCCTGCTCGGGCGGCGCGATGACCTGGGTCGGGCTCACCGCTGAAGCTTCGCGTCAGAGCGCGCGCCTCCTGGCGGTGCAATCAGGCGTTCAGCCGCCGCGCCAGCCAGAGCATCCCGATCAGCGTCTTTGCGTCGCGGCACTCGTCGATCGCCGCGTCGAGCTCGTCGAGCGGCCAGCGCACGATCTCGATGCGCTCGTTCTCCCCGCTGTCGGCGTGCTGCTCGTAGAGATCGCTGGCGTGGAACAGGTGCACGCGCTCGTCGGTGAACCCCGCGCCGGTGTAGTAGGTGACGATCGGCTGCCAGTCGCGCGCCGCGCGCCCGATCTCCTCGGCCAGCTCGCGCTGCGCGGCCGCCAGCGGTGCCTCGCCGGCCACGTCCAGGCGACCGGCCGGAATCTCCAAGAGCGCCGGCTCGTCGACGGCCTCGCGCGGCTGGCGCACCAGCCATACGTCGCGCTCATCCTGCACGACCACCGCGACGGCGCCACGATGGCGCACGATCTCGCGCGAGACCTCTTCGCCGTCGGCGTGGCGAAAGCGCTCCATGCGCACGTCCACGATCCTGCCCTCGTACAGCGTCTCGCCGCCCAACGCCTCGAATCCGCGCCGGGCGTCCTGCTCGCCGCTCACGCCGCCTCGCCAGTTGGGCCCTGGGTCTGCGGAGCAGCGCGCCCGTCGCGCGCATCGCCTGCGGTCGGCTGTGCGGCCATCTCTGCGAGCGCCGACCCTCCAGCCAGCGCCGCGCCGAAGAACAGCGGATCCTGCGCGACCGTGCGCCCCATCGTCCTGGCCGGCAGCCCGCAGGCGGCGTAGGCGGGCAGGTCGACGGTCGCGCGACGCCAGTCGTGGCGCGTGATGCGCGCCGGTCGCTCGGTGATCGGGCGATCGGCGTCCAGCGCGAGCGCCGGGCGATCTCTGCTCGCCGTCCCCTCGCCCGCGCCGCCGAAGATCGCCCCCAGGCCGGCGCGCAGGTCCGAGCCGACCGGCGAGCGCATGCCCGCCGGCAGCGCCACCGTCACCGGTTCGAGCAGCAGGTCGAGAACCGTCAGCGTGTGATGGGAGATGCCGCGGTGGCGCTCGCGCTCGTCGCCTGAGGACATGCGCGCGACCAGCAGCGTGTGAGCGCCAAGCGCGAGTGCCGCATGCGCGGAGTCAAGCGCCGACATGCCGCCATGGCCAAGCGCCGAAGCCGAGCCGACGATGCCCGGACCGGGGCCGCAGATCGCGGCGTCCCAGCCGAGCGCGCGCAGGCCGTGATGCAACGCGCCCGCGGTCGTGATCGCCTCGCCCTCGCCGCCGAAGCTCTGTCCGGCGGTCAGATGCCCGGCCAGCAGGCCGCGCCGGCGCAGCTCGGCGACCGTGCGCGAGTGCCCGCCCGCGAGCGCGCCGCCCTCGGTCTGCACGTAGCCGAGCTTTGCGCCAGGCGCGCCTTCGGCAAACGCCCATGCCACCGCGGCCAGCTGGCCGTGCAGCGCCAGCACCGCCACCGGCCGCTGAATCGGCAGCTCCAGGTGCTCGTCCTCGACCGGCGTCACGGCGTGCTGCAGGCTCGTGTAGTTGAGCTTCATCACGTGCGCCTCGGCCGCGCCGGGCGCCGACAGCCCGCGCGTGAGGTTGACGTGCACCACGTCAAAGCCGCCCGAGCCGAGGCCGAGGTCCAGCGCCTGCACGTTGACGACCAGCTCGTCGCCAAGCTGCGCGCGCCCGACCAGCCCCACGTCGGCGATCGCCGCGCGCTGAACGCCCGGCGCATCGACGAGCTCCACGAGCAGTCTCTGCTCCTTTCCGGGCGCCTCCTCGGCGCCGGCGACGATCGCTCGGCGAAGCTTCAGCATCGAATCTGCAACCTAGCGCCCCGTGCTCGGCGCCGAGGCGGCAGCTTCGGCAGCCTGGTCGAGCAGTGCCAGCGCCACGTCGAGCATCTGCTCCAGCGCCGTCACGCTGACGCGCTCCCCCGGCTCGTGGTTTTTCTCGGTGCCGTTTGCCAGGTTGACGACTTCCACGCCATCGACGAGCAGCGCGTTGGCGTCCGAAGCGCCGCCGCTGAGGATCCGCACAGGCTCATGGCCGCACGCCTGCAGAGCGGCCTCGGCCACGCGCACGGCCCGCTTGGCAGGTGTGAGGTGAAAGCCCTGGAAGGTGCGCTGCACGGCGATGTCAACGTCGCACTCGCACTGCGGCAGGTTGGCAGCCTCGTGCATGCGATCGACCACCTCAGCCACGGTTGCCTCCGCCTGCGTCTCGTCGAGGCTGCGCACCTCGGCGACGACCGAGCAGCGCTCGGGCACCACGTTCATCGCGCTGCCGCCGGCGATCGTGCCAACGTTGACCGTCGTCTGCTCGTCCAGGCGCCCGACGCGCATCGCTGAGATCGCGTGCGCGGCCGCGAGTATCGCGCTGCGGCCAAGCTCCGGACGGATGCCCGCGTGAGCAGCGGCACCGCGAAAGTCGGCCTCGATGCGAAAGTGCGTCGGCGAGTCCACGACGACCTCGCCGATCGGCGAGGCGTGGTCAAAGACGTAGCCGAAGTCGCTGCTCAGACGGCCGGCGTCGAATGCTCGTGCGCCGGCCAGCGCCGTCTCCTCGCAGACCGTGAACAGCAGCTCCAGCTCGACCCCGCAGCCGTTGCGACAGACATGGCGTGCCAGCGCGAGCATCACGGCAACTGCGGCCTTGTTGTCGGCGCCGAGAATGCCTTCGTTGGCGTTCTCCCAGAAGCCGTCCACGAGCACCGGCGCCACCGACGCCAGCAGCGGCACCGTGTCGAGGTGCGCGCACAGCAACATGCGCGGGGCATCGGAGGTGGCCGCTTCAGACGCCGGAATGCGCGCCAGCAGGTTGCCGCACTCCGACCCCGCGCGCGGCCCCGCATCGTCCTCGAGTGTGCTCACGCCGAGCCCGCGCAGCTCGGCGATCACGCGCTCGGCACACGCGCGCTCGCTGCCCGAAGGGCTCTCTATTCGGCACAGCTCGGCGAACGTGCCGTTGAGATAGCGGCGCTCGAGCTCGCCGATCGGCGGCCGCGCAGGCTGCAGCGTCACAGCACGTCTGCGCGCTGCTCGATCCGCGACTGCTCGTCGGCGGGATCGTCCTCGGCCTCGCGGCCGTCGTCGCCATCGCCGCAGCGCTCGAGCGCGGCGGCCACGAAGTCGCGAAACAGCGGAGCAGGGCGCTCCGGGCGGGACTTGAACTCGGGGTGGAACTGCGAGGCGACGAAGAACGGGTGGTCCTCCAGCTCGATCACCTCGACCAGCCGCTCGTCGGGCGAGGTGCCCGAGGCGCGCAGCCCGGCGGCCTCCAAGCGCTTGCGCAGGAGGTTATTGACCTCATAACGGTGGCGATGGCGCTCGTAGACGACCGCCTCCTCGTAGATCTCGCGAACGCGCGAGCCGTCGTGCAGCTTGATCGGGTCGGCGCCCAGGCGCATCGTGCCGCCGAGGTTGGCGACCTCCTTCTGCTCGGGCAGCAGGTCGATCACCGGAAACGGCGTCTCCACGTCCATCTCGGTCGAGTTGGCGCCATCCATGCCGGCCACGTGGCGAGCGAACTCGGCCACCGCCACATGCATGCCCAGGCAGATGCCCAGATAGGGAATGCGCTGCTCGCGCGCGACGCGCGCGGCGGCGATCTTGCCCTCGATGCCGCGGCCGCCGAAGCCGCCGGGGATGAGAATGCCGTCGGCGCGCTGCAGGCGCTCGCGCACGTCGTCGCCGTCGCTTGACTCGATGCGCTCGGAGTCGATCCAGTCAATCTCCACTGTGGCGCCTTTGGAGGAGGCCGCGTGGCGCAGCGCCTCGGACACCGACAGATAAGCGTCCTCGAGTTGCACGTACTTGCCGACGAGCGCAATGCGCACGGTGCGCGAAGCCCGTTCAGAGCGCTCGATCGACTCCTGCCAGCTGCTCAGGTCCGGCGCCGGCGCCTGCATCGCGAAATGCTCGAGCACGAAGTCGTCGACGCCCTGCTCGCGGAAGGTCAGCGGCACCTTGTAGATGTCGTCGACGTCGCGCGCGGAGACGATCGCCTCCATCGGCAGGCTCGCGAACAGCGCGATCTTCTTGCGGATCTCGCCCGACAGCGCGCCCTCGGAGCGGCACATCAGCATGTCCGGCGCGATGCCGATGCGCCGCAGCTCGTTGACCGAGTGCTGCGTCGGCTTGGTCTTCAGCTCGCCCGCGTGGCCGATGTAGGGCACGAGCGTCAGGTGGATGAACAGACAGCGACGGCGCCCGACGTCGACGGGGAACTGGCGGATCGCCTCGAGGAACGGCAGCGACTCGATGTCGCCGACAGTGCCGCCGATCTCGGTGATCACGAAGTCCACGTCGCTTGACTCGGCGATCAGCGCGATGCGCTGCTTGATCTCGTCGGTGATGTGCGGCACGACCTGCACCGTGCCGCCGAGGTAGTCGCCGCGGCGCTCGCGGCGAATCACCGTGTCGTAGATCCCGCCGGCCGTCACATTGGAGGCGCGGCTGGTGTTGGCGTCGGTGAAGCGCTCGTAGTGACCCAGGTCGAGGTCGGTCTCGGCGCCGTCCTCGGTAACGAACACCTCGCCGTGCTGGTAAGGCGACATCGTGCCCGGGTCGACGTTGATGTATGGATCGAACTTCTGCAGGCCGACGGTCAGCCCGCGCGCGACGAGCAGTCGCCCCAGCGAAGCGGCGGCGATTCCCTTGCCCAGCGAAGAGACGACGCCGCCGGTAACGAAGATGAAGCGCGTGTCGCGCGGAACCTGGGCGTGTCGGTCAGAGTATTGCGAGGTCATGCGGGCC
Source organism: Solirubrobacteraceae bacterium (assembly GCA_036264175.1). Classification (GTDB taxonomy): domain Bacteria; phylum Actinomycetota; class Thermoleophilia; order Solirubrobacterales; family Solirubrobacteraceae; genus Palsa-744. Next base: position 24,570 of record DATARK010000129.1, on the reverse strand, counting down.
TGCCAACGGAGTCTAGATGGCGCAGCCCCGGAGTCCGCTCGACAAACTCCGAAATTGAGCGAATCTCTCCGTAAACGGTGATCGCCAGCAGCAGCGCCAGCGCGATCAGCTGTCCGGTTCCCGACAGCGCAAACACCAGCCACAGCCCTGCCAGCGCGCCGAGCAGGTTGGCGCCGGTGTCGCCGAGCATCGCGCGCTCGCGCAGGTCGTAAAGCCCGGCGACGAGCGCCGGCGCCGCGAACAGCCCCAGCGACCACAGCGGTCGAACTTCACCGGCGCCGACGCCCAGCCCCAGCCCCAGCAGCACGAAGGCCTTGACCGAGCGCCCCGGGCGCAGGTCGAGCAGGTTGAACACGTTCGTCGCCAGCACCAGCACCGCCGCGGCGAGCAGCCAGCGCCCGTCGGACAGGCCCAGCCAGCGCATCGCCAGCAGCGCCAGGCCGAGCGAGCCGGCTGCCTTCAGCACGCCGGTCGACAGCTCGCCGCGCAGCAGCGCGGCGCCGTGCCCGCGCCAGCCGCGCGGCGCCGAGCGAGCCCCGGCGCCTTCGCCGCTACCGCCGGCTCGCTCGCCCAGCGTGTCGTCGACCAGGCCCAGCGCAAGCACGCCCAGCGCATAGACAGCGATCGGCAAGACCTCCGCGTGAAACAGCTCGACCGAGGCGAGCACCTGCAGCAGCATCAGCGGGATCAGCGCGAGCAGAGCCGCGACCAGGACGAGCACGCCGAAAGGAAAAGGCAGCGTGCGCGCCCGGTAATTGGCCCTCGTGTGGCCGCTCTCGGCGAGCATTCGCAGCACTCCCGGCGCGATCATCGCGGCGCTCAACAGCGCGATAAAGAACGTCAGCCCATGCATTCCTGCAAGCTAGCGGCGAAGTCGGATGTGCAGCGCCGCTCTGTGCCGGCGACCGCGGGCCGGCCGCCGCCTCAGGGCGCCGGCGAGCCGCCGACGACGTTGGGCAGCAGCGAGTCGGCCGTGGACTTCGTGCCATAGGCGCCATGCGAGCCCGCCAGCGCGTAGATCAGCGCCGCCTGACCGGCCGTCGCGTCGAGGTCGTCGACGCTGGAGATGTCCTTGCCCTGATACCACGGGATCTGCGACGGTTCGGTGCTGCTCAGCTCGGCGCCGACGATCGGCGTGCCGACGGCGCCCAGGCCGGAGACCAAGCCCGTCTCAAAAGCAGCGGAGGCCCTGGACTGTTCGGACGTCTGCGCGGTCGGGTCGTCGCGCACGATCACCACTCCCTGCAACTTGCCCAGCTGCCCGTCGAAGGCCGTCAGCAGGCGCCCGCGCACGCGGCTGATCAGCTCGCGTTCGAGGTTCTGACCGCCGCTGACCAGCTGCTTTGCGACGATCGTGCCGAAGCCTTCGATCAGCTGGCTGGGAACTTCGGCCGCAGGCGCCGACGTGCTCGTGCTTTCGCCCGCGCCTTCGCCCGCAGCGGCGGCGCTCGGTGTGACGGCGGCCAATGCCGCGTAGCGGGTGCCTTCGGCAGCACGTCCGAGTCCGCTCAGATCAAGCGGCTCGCGCACGGCCACCACCGTGGCCAGGTCGCCTCCGGCCTGGGTGACGGCGTCGCGCACGAGCGAGTTGACGCTGTTTGACGGGGAGCCGAGGAACACCAGGCCGATGCTCTGGCCGCTGAGCAGGCCGTGCACGGCGATCGGGTAGAGATCGTTGGCGAACGTTTCTTCGCCGCTCAGCTTCGCGCTGAGCTGAGCTGCATGCTGCTGTTCGCCGCGCACTTCTTCTTTGAGGTCGTGCACGATGCCGCTCTTTGCCGAGGACACCAGGTCGGAGTCGCCGATCGCCACGCCGATCACCACGCCGACGGCCAGCGCCAACAGCACGGCCGCCAACGAGAGCGCGTGATAGCGAAAGTCAAACACGACGCGTCGAAGGGTGTTGGCGCTCAGCCGCCCAGCAGCAGCTGCAGCTTCAGCCAGAGCAGGTTGACGACGTCGCGCAGCGCCGGTGTCGTCCAGACCACGGCGATCATCGCGACGAGGCCGGCCGCGATCACCAGCAGCAGCGGCGTCAGGCCGGGCTGCGGGCGGTAGAGGCGGCTCACGCCCTTGGCGTCCACGAGGATCTCGCCGATGCGCAGACGCGTGAGGAATGTCGAGGACATGCCTTCGCGGTTGCGGTCGAGAAACTCGACGAGGTTGAACTGCGAACCGACAGAGACGATCAGCCGCGCGCCCTTCTCGGCGGCCAGCAGCATCGCCACATCCTGACTGGTGCCGGGCGCCGGCACCAGCTTGAAGCTCACGCCCATCTCTTCCAGGCGTGTGCGCCCGGGCGCACGGCCGTCGGGATAGCTGTGCACGACCAGCTCGGCGCCACAGCGAAGCGCGTCCTCGCCGGCTGAGTCCATGTCACCGACGATCATGTCCGGCTTCAGGCCGACCTCCAGCAGCGCCTCGGCGCCGCCGTCCACGGCGACGATCACCGGACGCATGTCGCGGATGAACGGGCGCAGCGCGCGCAGGTCGCGCTGGTGCTCCACGCCACGCACGACCACCAGCGTCGAGCGGTCACGAAAGTCGGTCGCGAAGCGCGGCAACTCGATGCCGCCGGCGAGCAGCTCGCGCTCCTCGCGCATGTGCTCGATCGTGTTGTGCGCGAAGCGCTCCAGCGCCTCGCCGATCTCCTTGCGGCGCGCGTCTGTCTCCGCGCGCACTCGCTCCAGGCCGAGCACGTCACCGCCGGTCAGGCGCTCGCCTCGGCGCAGCACCTCGCCGACCAGCCGGTCTGGCGGACCTTCGGCGACAACCACCAGCGGGTCGCCGTCGGACAGCACGTCGAACAGCCCGTCGTCCGGCAGGTCGACGAGCAGCACGCCCGCCTCGACGAGCAGCTGCGGGCCCATGTTCGGATAGCTGCCCGAGGTGGACGCGCCGCAGTTGAGCACCGCCACGACGCCCGCGGCGACCAGCTCCTCGGCAGAGACCCTGTCGAGATCCTCGTGATCGATCAGCGCGATGTCGCCACGCACGAGGTGCTTGACGAGCAGCTTCGTGCGCCGTCCGGCACGCACGGGCCCGCTGACCGTCTTGTGCACGATGCGACGGTCGGGCGGAACGATTCTGCCCGTGGGCACGGGAGCCTGTCCCGCTGACACGGGAACCGACGGGCTCGGACGAGTCGCTGCCATCGGAGCGAGAGTAACGCCCGCGGGCGTCGGGCGCACCTGTTGAGAGGCCGTTGGGCGGTGCGTGAGAGGCTGCTACGCGGCGCGTCGCAGGTCGCGCGCATGCCTGCGCGCGACGGCGTCCTGCGTGTCGGCGCCGAGCATGCGCACGAGCTCCGAGACGACCTCGCGCTCGGCCAGCTGCACGACGGTCGTGCGCGCGAGCTCCTCTGCGGACTCCTTGACGATCGAGAAGTGACGGTCGCCCAGCGAGGCGATCTGCGGCAGGTGGGTGATGCACAGAACCTGCGTGCTCGCCCCCAGCTCGCGCAGGCGCGCGCCGACCGTGCGCGCCGCGTGGCCGCCGATGCCGGCATCGATCTCGTCGAACACGAGCGTCTCACCGGCCGGCCCGGCCGTCGTGCGACGCGGCGCGGCGCGCTTGGCGCTCGCCGGCTTGGCCACGGAGGCGTCCGGCGACGCGCCACGACTGGCCGTGATCAGCGCCAGCATCACCCGCGACAGCTCGCCGCCGGAGGCGATCTCGCGCAAGGGCCCAGGCGGCACGCCGCGGTTGGGCGCGAGCAGGAACTCCACCGAGTCGCCGCCGGACGGGCCTGCCTCGCGCTCGCCCAAGGCGACCTCGAACGTCGCATCGGGCATCGCCAGCGCCGTCAACTGCTCGCAGACGCCGCGCTCCAGCGCGGGCGCCGCGTCTTGGCGTGCCGCGCGCAATGCCAGCACGTGCTCGTGCAGCGCAGCCTCGGCCTGGCGCAGGCTCTCGCCCGCGGACTCCAACGCCAGCTCAGCGCCGGCCAGCTCGTCTCGGCGCTCGCGCGCCAGCGCTGCGTGCTCGAGCACTGCATCGATGCTGCCACCGTGCTTGCGCATCAGCCTTTCGATCGCCGCCAGGCGCTCTTCGACGCCGTCCAGCGTGAGCTCTGCGCCGGCAGGCCCGGCGGCGGGCTCCTCGCCGTAGGCGCGCAGCTCGGCGGCCAGGTCAGCCGACTCGAGCGCCACGGCGCGCAGACGCTCGGCGATCGCGTCCAGACGCTTGTCGACGCCGCCGAGCGCCTCGAGCTGGGCGTTGGGTGCGGCGAGCAGCGTCGTCACGCCGGGTCGCTCGCCGTCGTCGCCGTCCAGCGCCTGGGCGCCGGCGGCGGCCGCCGAGCACAGCGCGTCCACGCGGCGCAGGCGCTCGCGCGTCCGCAGCAGCTCGTCGTACTCGCCCTGATCGGGAGCGGCGGCGTCGATCTCTGATAGCTCGAACTCGAGCAGGTCGAGCTCGCGCTCGCGCGCGCCGTCGAGCTCGCGCAGCTCTTGCATGCGCCGCTTGAGCTGCTCGGCCTGCGCGTGGGCCTCCGCGCAGGCACGCAGGCGCAGCGTCTGCTCGGGCCCACAGAGCTCATCCAGCAGTGCGAGCTGCTTGCCGGCGATCGTCAGCTTGCGGTGCTCATGCTGGCCGTAGAAGGACATCAGCGACGCGCCGACGTCGCGCAGGTCAGCAACGCTGGCCGAGCGGCCGTTGAGATAGGCGCGCGTGCGACCGTCGGCGCCCACTCGCCGCGAGAGCACGATCTCCTGGCTGTCTGGCGCCAGGCGCTCGCGAAGGGGCGCGGGCAGCGCGTCCGGCAGGTCGAACACACCCTCCACGTAGGCCTCCTGCGCACCCGGCCGCACGATGCCCGAGCGCGCGCGGCCGCCGAGCAGCAGGTCAAGGGCGTGCGCGAGCACTGTCTTGCCCGCCCCGGTCTCGCCCGTCAGCACGTTCAGACCCGGCGCCAGCCGCAGCTCGGCGCGCTCGATCAGCAGCAGGTTCTCCACACGCAGCTCAGACAGCACGCCCGCAGGTCTAGCAGCGCCCGCCGACGGATCACACGGGCAGACCGGCAGCACTGTAGCCCTCGCCTCCGGCTGACGATAAGGGACGTAACCTGTGGCGAGCGGGGTGCCGAGCGGCTGTCGGCAAGAGCATCCCGCGCGCACTCGTCCGCCCAAAGGCATGGCTGCCAGCGACCGAAATCCAGCTTCCGAGCGGTCTGAGACCGACCAGATCCCCTGCCTTTCGGCGGAAGCGCTGAAGCGTCGGCTGGCCGAGGAGGTCAACCGCGCCGGTCGCCACGCAACGCCTCTCAGCTGTCTGCTGGTGACGATCGGCAACCTCGAGGAGCTGGCGCGCGAGCACGGCTCCGAGCTGTCTGAGCGGACGCTCGCATATGTGGCCGGCGTGCTCGGCGCCCAGGTGCGTGGCTTTGATCGCGTCGGGCGCCCGAGCGACTCAGAGCTGTTGCTGGTACTGCCCGGCGCCGACGGCCCACGCGGTGAGATCGTCGCCAGGCGGGTCCTGGAGCGGCTGCGCACGATCAAGGTCGAATCCGACGGCACGCGCCGGCCGCTGCGCATCTCCGTCGGGCTGGCCGAATGGCAGAAGGACGTCGACGGCGACGAGCTGCTCGAGCGGGCGCGCGCGGCGGCTCGCCGCGGCAACGGCGCCGAGGGCCCCTCGGCGCTTGCCAACTCCTCCCCGCCCGTGCTTGGACGGCCGCACGGACCTGCATAATCGGGAACGTGCTCTCCGGATCTGAGCTGTGGCTGCTTCGCCTTATGGCCGACAGGGGCCTGGCGCTGCTCGACGCCGACACGCTGCTGATCGTGATCGAGGAGCGTGGCGAGCTGCGCGTCGCGGCCTCGGCCGGCTCGTCGACGATGCGCGTGCGCATCGTGCCCGTCAGCGGCAGCGCGCTGGGCGAGCTGTATCTGGCAGGACAGTCTCAGGCTCTGGATCGACCGCGCGGCAAGGACGCCATGTGGCTTCACGAACTCGGCGTGGAGGTGCGCGCCGCACTGGTCGAGCCGCTCAGCCTCGAGGGTCAGGGCGGCGGCATGGTTATCGCGCTGCGCACCAACGGCGGCTTCCGCAACCCCGACAGAGAGGCGCTGCAGGCCTTCGCGACGAGCGTGGCGCAGCGACTGGTCGCCGAGCGGACGGTCGAGATACAGCGACTGCGCTATGGCATGGAGGCGCGCGAGCGCGAGCGCACCCGCTGGGCGCGCGAGATCCACGACGAGAGCATTCAGGGCATGGGCGCGCTGCGCCTGCGCCTGGCCAACGCCCGCGACATCGACGATCCCCAGCAACTGCGCGAGGCGGTCGACGTCGTGCTCGACGGCCTCGGCAACGAGATCGACGGCCTGCGCCATCTGATCACCGAGCTTCGCCCCGCGGCGCTCGACGACCTCGGCCTGGCCGCGGCGCTGCAGGCGCTGGCGCGCCGCGCGCAGGCGATCGAGGGGCTGGACGTGAGCATCGAGATAGACCTTGGCCCCGAGCACGACGAACGACGCCTGGACGCCGAGCTCGAGAGCACGATCTATCGCGTCGTGCAGGAGGCGCTGACGAACGTCAGCCGCCACGCCGAAGCCAGCAGCGCGGTCGTCAGCATCGCCGAGCGCGAAGGTGTCGTGCGCGCGTCGGTGACCGACGACGGCAAAGGCCTGCCCAACGCGGATCGGCTGGGCCCGCGCGGCGACGGCCTGGAGGGAGGCTTCGGCATGGGCGGCATGCGCGAGCGCGCCGAGCTGGTCGGCGGCGAGCTGGAATTCGGACCTGCGCCGACCAAGGGCACGACCGTGCGCCTCGTCGTGCCGCTGGCCGGGCGCCCGTCGGCCGAGGATGAGGCGACCGCCGCAGCGGCTAGTCAAGCGCCGCTTGACGCGGTCGCTCGCTGAACGCCCGGCCCGGGCCTACTCGACGAGGCCGATGCGCCGCACGTAGGCGGTGATCTCAGCTCGCGAGGAGAAGCCGAGCTTCTCGATTGCGCGAGCGCGGTAGGTCTTCACGGTGCGCTCGGCGACGTGCAGCTGCTCGGCGATCTGCGGGTTGGTGTAGCCGTTGGCGATCAGCCGCACGACCTCGCGCTCGCGCTCTGACAGCACGACGCCGTCGGAAGGAGACTCGTCGCCGGTGGCCATCAGCGCGCCCAGGCGGGGATGCAGGTAGTTGCCTCCGGACACCGCCAGCCGGAAGGCCTGCAGAAGCTCGGCGGGCTCGGCCTCCTTGAGCACGTAGCTGCGCGCTCCGGCGCGAAGCGCTTGGCGCGCGTACTCTGGGTCCTCGCGCATCGTCAAGATCGCCACGGCGAGCGTCGGGTGCGCGATGAAGCATGCGGGCAGCGCCGCCAGGCTCGAGCCGCCGGGCATCGTCAGGTCGAGCGTCAGCAGGTCCGGCTTGTGCTCGCGAACTTCGCGGATCGTCGAGGGCACGTCGGCTGCTTCGGCGACCACGCGGAACTCGTCGCGCTCGCGCTCGAGCACGGCACGGATGCCGTCGCGAACAACCGTGTGGTCGTCGGCGATGATCACGCTCAGCGGACCGTCGGCTTGTGGGGTTGCGGCCTCCATGGTCATCTATCGGGTGCTGCGCGGCGGATCTTGACGGTTGCAAAGGACGACACGGATCTGCCCTTTTAGGACGACAAGATCGGCACCCTCCGTACGACAGACAAATGCTCCTTGAGGGCGCATGATGTATGCCATGACGACCGTTGCCCTTCAGAGCCCTGCGCTGCAGACGGCGCCGAAGCTGCGCCTGCTGCCCAAAGAGGGCAGCACGACCAGGCGCGCCGACGAGGGCGGCCGGCCTCACCTGCGCCTGATCAGCGCGCCAGCGCCGGTCGAGAAGCCAGTGCTGCTGGCCGGCGGCGATGCGAGCGCTCGCGAGGTCGTGCGGCGCGATCTGGCGAAGACGATGCCGCAGAGCACCAGCTTCGAGCAAGCCGGCGCGATCTGGGAGGTGCTCCTCAGAGCGCCGCAGGCCAGCATGGTGATCCTCAGCGGTGACCTGGACGACATGCCCGTCGACGCGCTGATGCAGATGCTGGTCCATCAGAGCCCGGAGGTGCCGGTCGTCTGTCTGGACGCCGGGCAGAGCGCGCAGCGCTCCGACGCCAGCGTCCCTGCCGCACAAGCCGCCGCACGCTAACCGCCGCCGGGCCGCCCGTGGCGGCGCTGTCAGCTCCGCCACGACGACTCGGGGACACATCTTGCAAGCCGTGCCGGTGGCCCGGAGCAGCGTGTAGCGTGCAGCGAGATGTCTGAGGCAAGCCCCGTCTCTCCGCTTCGGCAGCCCGCGCTGCGGCGCATCATCGCCGGGTACACGGTCAATCGCCTGGGCACGTGGTTTGGCTTCGTGGCTCTGTCGGTGGCGGTGTTCGATCACACGCACAGCGCCTTGGCGGTCGCCGCGCTGCTCGTCTCCGCACAGGTGCTGCCGGCATTCGTCGTGCCGGCCGTCGTCGCGCGCATCGAGGCCTCGCCGCGTGCCGGCATGCTCAGCGCCCTCTACGCGTTGGAGGCGATCACCACCGGCGCGGTGATCGTCGTGCTCTGGAACTTCTGGCTGCCGGCGGTGCTGGTGCTGATCGCGATCGATGGAACCGCCGCGCTCGCCGCGAGCGCGCTTCTTCGCGCCGCGCTGGCGCGTGCTGCGCGTGAGTCCGCTGCGGCCGAACACGCGTCCGATCCCGGGTCGATCGAGGCAGCCGCGGCGGAGGCCGAGCACCGTGCCAATGCGACATTGAACATCGCGTTCTCCGTGACGTTCGTCATCGGCCCGGCCGTTGCGGGAGCGGTCGTGGCCGCAGGGGGCGCCGCCACCGCGCTGGCGATCGACGTCGGATCGTTCGCGATCTGCGCGCTGATCCTGCGCGACCTGCGCCCCTACGTCGAAGAGGGCGAGGGAGCCACGGTGCAGGCGCGTCTGCGCGCCGCATGGAGCCACATCCAGGCGATGCCGGCGCTGCGCACCCTGCTGGTGGTCCAGGGGATCGGACTGGTGTTCTTCGAGTCGGCGGCTCCGATCGAGGTTCCCTATGCCAAGGTCGCCCTGCAGGCCGGCGATCGCGGCTACGGAGCGCTGCTGGGCTCTTGGGGTGTGGGTGTCGTCCTCGGCAGCCTGATCTTTGCGCGGCTGCCCGCTCGGCGCCTGGGAATCATGTTGAGCGGCGGCACGCTGGCCGTAGGGCTCGGCTATCTCGGCTTCTCGGTGGCGCCGGCGCTCGCCGTGGCTTGCGTGGCGGGATTGCTCGGAGGTATCGGCAACGGCGTGCAGTGGGCGTCGGTGATCAGCGCGGTGCAGCGTCTTACTCCCGAGCCGCTGCTTGGGCGGATGATGGGTGCGGTCGAAGCGGTCGGCGCGCTCTGTCCGGCGGTCGGTCTCACCTTCGGAGGAGTGCTCGTGGCCACCAGCTCGCCGCGCACCGCGTTCCTGGTGACCGGGCTGGGCGCCGCGATCACCTCGCTCGGGTTCGTCTATGTCGCGCGGATGGGCCTCGATCCGGTCGACAGCGGCCCTGAGAAGTCAGAGACAGAGCTGACGGAGAGCAGCCTGCGCTGGTCGCCATTTGCGCCCGACGAAAGCGCCGTCGTGCCGAGCATGGCGGAAAGCGGGCGCGCCGAGGGCGTCCATTCAACGTCGAGCACGCCGCAGACCCCTTAAGCACCTCGCGTTGTCGGCCGTTAAGTACCTCAGGCCGACACGATGCTCACCGAAAACCTCAAGATACGTCTGCTGTGGCTAGCCGAGGGCTTGCTGCTGGTCGGCGCCCTCTTGATGGCCGCCCACCTCTCGCGCGGCGAGGAATGGGAACCTCTCGCGCTCGTCGGCCTGCTGCTCGTGCTGTCGCTCGTCGCTGAGCAGTTCGATTTCACGATCCGCGGCCAGCACCTGTCGGCGTCGTTCATCGCGCTCATGCTCACGATGGCGCTGCTCGGCCCGGCGCCGGCCGTCGCGTTCGGCCTGGCCGCGATGATCTTGAACTCCTCGGTGAGGCGGTTGTCGGCGCCTCTGTGGCTGAACAACCTTGCCACCTACGCGGTGTTTCCGCTTGTCGGCGGCCTGCTCGTGCGGGCAGTCGTCGGCGACGTGCACTCGGCGGCCAACCACCAGGCGACTCAGAGCGTCGGCTTTGCGCTGGTCGTGTTCGGCGTCTACATGGTGACCTTGGCGCTCAACTTCATGCTGGTCGCGCTGGACATCAAGATCACCGAAGGACGCGCGCTTCTCGGCCAGCTGCGAGACGGGTTCGTGCCCTTGCTGCCTGGCCACATCGCCCTGGGGACGTTCGCGGCGGTGCTCGCGATCGCCTACACCAACCTCGGCCTATCGCTTCTGTTCGGCTCGATCATCGTGCTGCTGGCCTTCCAGTACCTGATGCGCGCCCTGCTGCGCTCCGAGGATCGTGCCGACCAGCTGGAAGCACGATCGATCCACCTTGCCTCGCTGCAGCTCGGAGTGCTCAGCACGCTCGTCGAGACGCTCGCGCTGCGAGACAAAAACACAGCTCGGCACGCCGCGGCAGTTTCCCGGCTGGCGCGCGCGCTGGCCGAGGAGATCGGCTGCAGCGAGGCCGATCAAGACCTGATCCACACCGCCGGGCTGCTGCACGACATCGGCAAGTTCGCCTTGCCCGATCGGATCCTGCGCGCCGAGATTCTCTCCGACGAGGACTGGGCGGTGATCCGCCGACACCCGCAGGACGGAGCGACGCTCGTCGGACGCCTCGACGGCTACGGACCGGTCGCGGAAGCGATCCTCTACCACCACGAGCACGTGGACGGCAGCGGATATCCGGCCGGGCTAATCGGAAACGAGATCCCTCAAGCTTCGCGGATCCTGGCGATCTGCTCGACCTACGACACGCTGACCGCACGCGACAGCTATCGCTCGCCGATGACCCCCCAGGATGCGATGCGCGAGCTGCGCCGTGTCGCCGGGCGTCAGCTGGACGCCGAGCTCGTGGAGAGCCTGATCGGCCTGCTGGAACGCGAAGGCGCGCTGACCTCTGGCGACGGCGACCAGGCTGAATTCGACGCCGAGCTGGCGTTCGAGCGACGGGCGCGCAGCTTCGCCCAGCCCGCCGGCGGCCAAGCCTGAGCCACCAACCAAAAAGGCGCCGCAAACTTCGCGGCGCCTTTAGGCACTGTTACTGCGAGAACGCCTGTTGGCGTTCTGAATAGCTCTATCGGCTGTAACCCATAATGATCTCCATCTCCTCGGGCTGCACTAGCAATCCGAGGGGTTGCGGGTCCGTACATAGAGCGGTCCCCGTCTGTCTCCATCCACAGGACAACCGCCACCTTTGCGTAGGTTTGCTCAGGATAGCCGAGGTTCTGGTCGGATGTCCAATTTGCGTGCGTTTCTGCACGCGAGCTTGCAGCACGGCCACGCCGGCAGGATTTCGCTGCCTCGCAGCGACCGACGCAGCCGAATCACGGTCGACTGAACGTCCACAAACGTGCGCGGCGTTCAACTTCCCGAGCCGTGGTGCCGAACAATGAGCAGCGCAATCAGGGCCTTCGACGAGGAGATCAGGCTCGGCTTGCGAGAACCCTTTCGATCGAGGCAATCCATGACCGCAAGCGCCACCCTTCCCCGCAATGACCGCCAGCTCGTGTTCACGAGCTCGCAGGCGGCCAGCTATCTGGGCGTGTCGCTGGCGACCGTGCGTCGCTGGACGGATGCCGGGTACGTCAGCTGCTACCGCACACCGGGCGGCCAGCGCCGCTTCGCACGCCAGCAGCTCGACGAGTTCATCACCTCGATGCACCGCGATGGGCCTGCCGCACAGGTCGACGCCGGGCCGGCGGTGCACCGCTCGCCCGGGACCAGCGCGAACGCTGCGTAGCGTCGTCAGTTGGCCAGACGGCCGAACTTCTCGCGCAGGCGCCGGTAGAACGACGAGCCGGGCAGCTGCGCGATCGTGCCGATCTGATTGACAAAGCGCGCGTCGAGCTTTGCCCCCGGGGCGATCTCGCCGGCCGGGCGCCCGTCGAGCGCGATGTCCAGCGCATCCAGCGATCGGTTGTGGATCGTCAGCCGATCACCCGGCGCGACCACCAGCGCACGTGCCGTCAGCGAGTGCGGCGCGATGAACGAAACGACGAAGCCCTCCACGCCCCAGGCCATCACCGGGCCGCCGTTGGCGAGGTTGTAGCCGGTCGATCCGGCCGGCGTTGCGATCACGAGCCCGTCACAGCGCACGTTGCCGACGACCTCGCCCTCGATCTCATAGGCGATCTCTGCGACGCGCTCGCCGACCTTGCGATGGATCGCGATGTCGTTGACCGCCGGCCTGCCGTCGGCGCCGTCGGTCCCGTTGCCGTGCGCGCCGTCGACGTGGCCCTGCGCGGCAGGATGGAGCACGATCGCCGGCAGGCGCAGCAGCTCGAAGTCCCCCTTCAGTGCGCGGCGCATGCCGGCGTCGATGTCGCCGGGCTCAACGGTGGCCAGAAAGCCGATCTCGCCGAAGTTGACGGCGAACACGGGAACGTCCGTGCCCGAGTACAGCCGCAGCGCCTGGAGAATCGTGCCGTCGCCGCCAAGCACAAGGCAGAGCTCGACGTCATCCTTGACAGCAGCGTTCACTTCCAGCCCCGGGCCGCTGTGCAGGCCGTGCTTGGCGGTCTCCTCGGCGTCCAGGCGCAGCGTCACGCCGGCTGCAGCAGCCTGCTCGGCAAGGCGCTCGAGCTGCGGCGTGGTGTCGTGCGTGCGCCGGTGTGTGAGCACGGTGAACTCCCTCACGGCTCGACCTCTCGCGCCAGCCGCAACAGGCGCGCTCGCGTGTCATCCGAGCCCTCGCCACTTCCCGGCGGCGGCAGGATCGCCTCGCGCGGTCGCGCGCTTGCGCCGGCGCTCTGTGGATCGCTCAGCCAGACAAACGTCTCGCGGTTGCCCTTGGGCCCCGCCAGACCCGAGGAGCGATAGCCGAGCACGGCGGCGCCCAGCGCGAGCGCGGACTCGCCAACGGCCACAAGCGCGTCGCGGCGTTCGCCGGCGTCGCGCACGACGCCGCCCTTACCCACACGTCCGCGTCCGACCTCGAACTGCGGCTTGATCATCGCCAGCACGTCATAGCCCGGCGCGAGCACCGAGAGCACAGCTCCCAGCACCTTGGCCAGCGAGATGAACGAAACGTCGACGACGGCCAGGTCCGGCGCGTGCGGCAGCAGCTCAGAGGTCAGCTCACGCGCGTTGACGCGCTCCATCACGACCACGCGTGGGTCGCTGCGCAGGCTCCAGGCCAGCGAGCCGTAGCCGACGTCGACGGCGATCACGTCGCGAGCGCCGCGCTGCAGCAGGCAGTCGCTGAAGCCACCCGTCGAGGCGCCGACGTCCAGCGCCCGGCGGCCGCCTACGTCAAAGCTCCAGGCGTCCAGCGCATTGGCCAGCTTGACGCCGCCGCGCGAGACGAACGCCGGGCGCTCGTCGACGCTCACGCGCTCCTCGACGTCGACCAGTTCGCCAGGCTTGCTGGCACGGCGCTCGGCCACGCCGACGCGAACCTCTCCGGCCATCACCGAGGCGGCCGCCCGGCTGCGCGAGGAGAACAGTCCACGCTCGGCCAGCAGCGCGTCGAGACGTCGCTTTCCCATGCTCGGCAAACCCTTGCATACAACTGACGGCGACGCCGGTGGGTGGCTGTCGCGGCTAGCCGCGGTCAGCCGCTGCCCAACTGTGATCAAGATCACAGTTGGGTAGCGACTGTATAAGCGGCGGTCGCCGCCGACGGCCTCGCGGGGGGCGGCCAGGATGCCGCTAGATCAGGTCGCCGGGCCACGGCATGGTACGTCCGATCTGCTCTGGCTACGATCCGGCTCCGTGGCTTGGACCAGACCCGATTATTCCCGAGCGGCCGTAGACAGCGCCGGCCGGACCTACATCGATGGCAAGTCCACGCCTGAGGACCGCGAGCGCGCGCTCGCGGTTATAAACAGCTGGCGGTCGTCACATAGCTATCCGCTCAACACGTGGCAGATAAGCCTTCGCAAGAAGGCTGCTGACGTCGACGCCGACCCAACAGTGGCGCAGCGAATCAAGCGTCTGCCGTCCATCAGGCACAAGCTGGAACGGTTCCCCGGCATGAAGCTCTCCCGTATGCAGGACATCGGGGGCGCCAGAGCAGTCGTTGCCTCCGTTGACGAGGTCGGGGACCTAGTCGCCTACTACCTCGACACGAGCCGCATAAAGCACAAGCTCGTGCGCCACGACGACTACATCGCGGGACCCAAGGAAAGCGGCTATCGCGGCGTGCATCTTGCCTACAGCTACTACAGCGATCGGAGGTCCGACTGGAACGGGCTGAAGGTTGAGATCCAAGTCCGATCACGCTTGCAGCACGGCTGGGCCACAGCCGTCGAGACGGTTGGCGCGTTTACACAGCAAGCGCTGAAGTCGAGTCTCGGTTCCGACGAATGGCTGCGTTTCTTCGCGCTTATGAGTTCAGCGCTGGCCCTACGTGAGCACCGGGCCCTAGTGCCGGGGACGCCGGATGACTCAGCCACGTTGACCAAGGAGCTGCGAAGCGCAGCGAAAAAGCTCAAGGTGATCGAGAGGCTGAGGAGTTACGGTACGACGCTCCAGCACGTTGAGAAAACGATGGATGGCGTCAAGGGCGGACATCTATTCCTCCTTGATCTTGACCTAGACGCTCAGCAGTTGACCCTCTGGGACTTTGAGAACGCCGCGCAGGCAACGGAGCAGTATGAGGCCCTGGAGCGTGGGATCGAAGGGCAAGGCAACCGCGACGCAGTCCTCGTGAGCGTGGAGTCCATCAACGCGCTTCAGCGGGCGTATCCGAACTACTTCCTTGATACGACAGCGTTTGTGGAAAGCATCGAGGAGGCCATCGCCTAGCAAGCTGCCTAAGTCGGTCGTCAAGACACTTGACACCATCCGAAGTGTCAAGTATATTGACAGCATGGCCGCAGCGAAGCGACACGATCCGACCCGGACAGCCTGTTCGGACTCGTCGTTCTCGCTCATGGAGTTCATGCGCGACTACCCCGACGACGCCGCCTGCCTAGAGCACCTGTGGCGCTCTCGCTACTCGCCCGACGGTGAACGCGCCGAGTGCCCCAAGTGCGAGCGCAAGCGTGTGTTCAAGCGCTATGAGACGGCCCAAGGTCGCCAGTCATGGACGTGCACCGGCTGCGGGCACCACGTACACCCCACAGCGGGGACGATCTTCCACAAGTCCTCGACCTCGCTGCACCTTTGGTACTTCGCGATCTACATGATGACCAGCACTCGCTGCGGCGTGTCGGCCAAGATGCTGGAGCGCGAGATAGGCGTGTCATACAAGACCGCCTGGCGAATGCTCAACAAGATTCGCAACGAGCTGATGGCCGACGACGGCGAGCCACTGAGAGGCGACATCGAGGCCGATGAGACCTCCGTTGACGGAAAGCCGCGCAAACCCCACGGAAAGCACCCGCAGATCGCCGTAGGCGTCTCACGACGCTCAGAAGCGATGAAACTGCGCGAGCGTAGTAGAGCAACCGTGTTCGCCGCCGTCGAACGCGGCGGGCGCGTCAAGGCCACGGTGCTGCCGTCACGTCGCGGACCGCGTCTGAAGGAAACACTGATCGAGTGGGTCGAGCCTGAGTCGATCATCGTCACCGACGAGTGGCCGGCCTATAACGGCCTGGACAAGCACTTCATCGCCCATAGTCGAATCAACCACTCGTCAGGCGTCTACGTCGACGGCGACACCTACACGAACACCATCGAGGGCTTTTTCGGCCATCTGAAGCCCGCGATCCGGGGTACCTACCGCAAGGTGTCCCACCACTGGCTACAGGGCTATCTCAACGAGTTCGTCTGGCGACGCAACGCGCGCTATGCCCACGACTCTATGTTTGAGACGTTGCTCGACAGGGCCACGGCATGAGCGAGTCCGAGGCGGTCAAGGCGATTCGGCGTGCAGCCAAACGGCGCGAGTACGCCGAGCGCCTGCGCGTCTCTGCGACCAACGACCTGCGCGAGAACTGCCGCAAGGCCCAATCAGAAGGCGTGCCTATCGCTCAGATCGCTCGGGAGGCTCGTCTGTCTCGTCAGGGCGTCTACGACCTTTTGGCGGCGGCGCGACCTTCTTGACGAAGCGGTCGAACTCGTCGCGCGTCGGCACGCGGATTTTGTGGCCCGCTGGCGTCGTCTGTTTGGGCTCGGCACGCTGACCACGACGGCTACTTCTTGCCATGAAAGCACTCCAAATACTCGGCCTCGGTTAGGCCAGCGCGCTGTATTTGCTTCTGCAGTAGCGCGCGCTTGACCTCCTTGTGGTCAGGGATCGAGAGGTGGCCGTCGCCCTCACGGGACAAGATGAAATGTTTGCCCTGACCGCGCCGCTTCTTCGCACACGTCCACCCGGCGCGCTCAAACGCCTTGACGTGCTCTCCTCCACTCGCTAGTGGTAGATCCTTCTGACCCACCTACGAGAGAATAACCTTGAAGCTCCTCACGCCCCCGTCGGGCAAGTCCATCGCCTCGAACTGTTCGTCTAGCTTCGCCTGCACGATGGAGGCGATTGCGTCGCCGAGATTCTCGACAGCTTCCTTTTCCGTCTCGCCTTGCGCCATCGCGCCAGGAACATCAGGCGTCTCGGCGATGAAACCGCCGTCGAGCTCGTCCTGCTCGACCTGAATCAGCATCTTCCACATGCCGCTCTCAGAGATCGCGGGCGGTTCGTGATGGCGCTCGCGCTTGTCCTCGGGACGACCGAAGATTTTGCGAACGGTCGCAAAGAATGTGATCACCGGCTTGGGGACTGGCGAAGACGCTGTGCTCGTGGGCTCGCAATCCGTCTCGGTGATCTCGTCGGTTGTGGTTGGGGCCTCGACCTCCTGAACGGTCATTGCTGACTCCTTTTCTGACTCCTCGGTCCGGATTGCCTGCAAATAGCGGCAGTTCCCGGACTTCTACGCTCATGATGGCATAGATCGGGGCGTCGCCGTTACAGCGCGAGCATCCGACGGCGCGCCTGGACGCGTCGGCTAAAGCGTGTCTCTGAGGCAGGGTCTAGGGTCGAGTCTCGGGCGTGTTTCGGGGTCGAACGGCTTTCTCCTGCGCGCTCGATGAGTCAGATCGTGATGTAGCCGAGCAAGTCCATGCGCTCCAAGGCGCTCGACTGGTGGACGGACCGGCCCTTCACCACCACAAGGCCGACCGCCGAGAGGCTGGCGACAGCGCGGTCTACACGCTCCACGCCGAGGTCGCCCAGGACGCGATGAATGCGCTCACGCGGACGACCTCGCTTCACGCCCGCCACCTGGAGGATCACAAGATGCTCTGCATAGCTGTCTATTTGAGAGCCGTGCTGCTTCGATTCGTCGTGCATGGGAGCTCGCCTCCTGTGCCACGGCCCGAGGGCAGTTCACGCTGTCGCTCGGGCCAACTTGTCGATTGGCAGGCGAAGCTAGAGCGCTACGGCGACGGAATCGCTGCGGGCGAGTCGCTTATACAGAGACTGCCCAACTGTGATCAAGATCACACAGATACCCACCCGATCGGAGCATCATCTTGAGCGTACCCGCAGCACTGCATCATCCCTCCTCCCTCGAAACGGCCCGCTTCCCCGGCGGGTCGTTTCATTTAATCCGACCGGCCCGGATGGCCGGCCTCGGTGACGTGTCGTGGCGGCCCGAGCGGTCTCCCGGAATCTAGGAGTGAAGCCGACACGACCTTGAAGCCTGGACGGCGGTTTCGAGCGATGCGCCGCGCTAAGCCTCGACGACCGCAGACGCGCGGTCGGTGATCGCCGCGAGCACGCGCTCGGCGATGCGCTGCGGCGTGAAACCGACCTCCTCGTGCAGCAGCGCGGGCTTGCCGTGCGTGACGTAGCGGTCGGGCAGCCCGACGCGCAGGATGCGCGGCGTGGCGCCGGTCTCTGAGAGCGTCTCCCACACGGCCGAGCCGAAGCCGCCGGCCAGCACGCCCTCCTCGACGGTCACCAGCAGATCGTGCTCGGCTGCCAGTTGGGCCATCAGTCCGGCGTCTATCGGCTTGGCAAAGCGCGCGTCGGCGACGGTCACCGAGACGTCGTGCGCCGACAGCTCCTGCGCCGCGGCCAGCGCCTTGCCAACGCCACTGCCGTAGCCGATCAGCGCGACGCGCCTGCCTGCCGTTTCGCCGGCGCCGCCCTCGCGCAGGATCTCGCCGGTGCCGATTGCGATCGCCTGCGGCTCGTCTGGCAGCGCGACGCCCGTGCCCTCGCCGCGCGGGTAGCGCATGGCGATCGGACCGTCGAACAGCAGCGCCGTGCGCAGCATGTGCACGAGCATCGCCTCGTCGCGCGGCGCCATCAGCACGATGTTCGGCAGGCAGCGCAGGTAGGCGATGTCAAAGGCGCCGTGGTGCGTCGGACCGTCGTCGCCGACGAGCCCGGCCCGGTCCATCGCAAAGACCACGTTGAGCTTCTGCAGGCACACGTCGTGCACGATCTGGTCATAGGCGCGCTGCAGGAAGGTCGAGTAGATCGCCGCCACAGGCTTGACGCCCTCAAGCGCCAGCCCAGAGGCGAACAGAATCGCCTGCTGCTCGGCGATGCCAACGTCGAAGTAGCGCTCGGGCATCGCCTTCTGCAGGATGCTCAGCCCGGTGCCGGAGTTCATCGCGGCGGTGATGCCGACCACGCGCGCGTCGCGTTCGCACTCGCGCACGAGCGCTTCGCCGAAGACCTTCGTGTACTGCGGCGCCGGCGCCTTGGCCTTGGTCAGTCGGTCCTTGCGTGGCGCCGCGCTCGCCGGCAGGCCGTTGACGATCGACTTGGGCTTGGCCGCGTGCCACTCCTCCATGCCCTCCAGGCCGCCCTCCTCGGCCGGCGCGAAGCCCTTGCCCTTGACGGTCGCGATGTGCACCACGACAGGCCGTTCGGCCGCGAGCGCCTCGCGCAGCGCCTCGCGCAGCGCGCGCACGTCGTGGCCGTCGACGACGCCCATGTACGCCCAGTCGAGCTCCTCCCACCACAGCCCGGGCGCCCAGAAGGCCTTGATCGACTCCTTCAGCTGCGGGCCCAGACGCTCGAAGGCCGAGCCGATGCCGATCGGCAGGCGCGTCAGTCCGCCCTCGACGCCAGAGCGCGCGTGCCACAGTTTCGGGTTCAGGCGTACGCGGTTGAAGTAGCGCGACAGCGCTCCCACGTTGGGCGCGATGGACATGCCGTTGTCGTTGAGCACGACGACCATCGGCGTGCCCAGCCCGCCGGCCTGGCCGATCGCCTCGAAGGCGACGCCGCCGGTCATGGCGCCATCGCCGATCACCGCCACGACCTTGCCGTCGGCTTCCCCGCCGAGGTGGCGCATGCCCTCCTTCAGGCCGACCGCGTAGCCGATCGAGGTCGACGCGTGCCCGGCGCCCATGATGTCGTGCTCGGACTCCTCGCGCGAGCAGAACGGCGCCACGCCGCCGTACTGGCGAATCGTCTCCAGCCCGTCGCGGCGCCCCGTGAGGATCTTGTGCGGATAGGCCTGGTGACCGACGTCCCAGAGGATCTTGTCCTTGGGCGATTCGAGCACCGAGTGCAGCGCGACGGCGAGCTCGCAGGTGCCGAGGTTCGCGCCGAAGTGCCCGCCGATCTCGCCGACCGTGTCGATGATGTGCGTGCGCACCTCCTGCGCGAGCGTCGCCAGCTGCAGCTCGGACAGCCCGTGCAGATCCTGCGGTCCCTCGATCGAGTCGAGCAGGCGTGGCGCAGCGGCATCGTCTGATTTCGGCTTTCGGCTCATGACGTCCGCGTGTAGATGAAGTCGGTTATCTGCTGCAGCTCGTCGGTGTCAGAGCGCCCCGCCGCGGCGTCGGGCGCGCCGACGGCCACCGGCGACAGGCTTGCCGCCTCGACCAGCGACTGCAGGGCCATCGCATGCGATTGCGCCGCCAGCTCACGCGCACGCTCGATGCCGAACTCGCTCACGTATGTCCGCTTGCCATGACGCTCATCGCTTCCTCGCGGCTTTCCCAGGGCATCGTCTGTGCCAGTTACGTCGAGTATGTCGTCGACGATCTGAAACAACACGCCCAACTCTGTGGCAAAACGACGAAAGGGAATCATCGCGGGTCCATCCGCGACACCTCCCAACAGTAGTACGCAGAGGATCGATGCACCGATCAGACGTCCGGTCTTCAGCTCATGCAGACGGCGCAGCGCGGCCGGCCCCGCGGGCGTCTCGGGACTGACGTCGGCGTACTGCCCCCCCACCATGCCGTTGACGCCGGTCGCCGCAGCCAGCTCGGCCGCCGCCAGCAGCACCCGCTCGGGCTCTGAGCGCTGGTGGGTGAGCAGGTGGCGAAAGGCCTCGGCGTAGAGCCCGTCACCGGCCAGGATCGCGACGTCCTCGCCGAACTTCACGTGACAGGTCGGCTGTCCGCGACGCAGCTCGTCGTCGTCCATCGCCGGCAGGTCGTCATGAATCAGCGAGTACGTGTGGATCAGCTCCAGCGCAGCCGCGAGCGGCATCACCTCGGCCGGTTCCAGGCCCACGGCGCGCGCGGTCGCCAACGCGAGCACCGGTCGTATGCGCTTGCCGCCGGCAAGCAGCGAGTAGCGCATCGCCTCCTCCAGTCCGGCTGTCAGTGCCTCCTCGGAGAAGCGCAGTTGCTGCAAATAGCCTTCCACGTCCTGGCGCAGGTTCTCCGGATAGGTGGCGCTCACGAGCAGCAGCGGGCCTACAGCAGGGTGTCCTGGCCCGGCGGCGGCGCCGAAACCTCGGCCTGGCTGAGCTGCTCCAGCTCCGATGCCGCCTGTGTAGCCAGCGCAGCGCAGTCCTCGACCATCGTCGCGGCCGCGTCCGCCGACAGCTCGCCCGAGCGCAGCTGCTCGGCGGCGCGCTCCAGGCGCGCGATCAGATCGTCTAGTTGCTCGGCCCCGGTCATCCGATGCCGGCATTCTCGCGCACATCCCGGAGCACTGCGCCCAGCACGCCGTTGACGAACCCCGGCGCCTCCGAACCGCAGAAGGTCTTGGCGCTCTCCACCGCCTCCTCGATCGCGCCCTCGGGCGGAATCGGCTCGTCAGCCGGCACCGCGTCGGCGTGCAGCATCTCGATCAGCGCCACGCGCATGATGCTGCGCTCCAACGGCTGGATGCGCGCAACCGTCCAGCCGTGTGCGTGGCGGTCGATGATCTCGTCGAGCTCCTCCGAACGGTCCGCCGCGGCGTGCGCGAGCGAGCGAACGAAGGCCGAGTCGCGCGCGGTGAACGTCTCGGCCAGCGGCCGGCCGGTCAAGTCGTGCTGGTAGAGCGCCACCACCGCGGCCCTGCGCTGCTGCGAGCGGCGCATGTCAGCCCCGCGCCGGCATGTCAGGCCCTTGCCATGTACTCGCCGGAGCGCGTGTCCACGCGGATGCGCTGGCCCGGCTCGACGAACAGCGGCACCTGGATCACCGCGCCGGTCTCCAGCGTCGCCGGCTTGGTGCCGCCGCCGGAGACGGAATCGCCACGGAGGCCCGGGTCGGTCTGGGTGACCTCGAGGTCCACTGCGCTTGGCAGCTGCACGTCGCCCGGCTGCTCATCGATGAACAGCACGTCGACCTCGCTGCTCGGCGGGCACCACCGCAGCGTCTCTGCGACCGCAGCCTCGGGGATGGCGATCTGCTCGAAGGACTCCGTGTCCATGAAGTGTGCGTCGGTGCCGTCGGCGTAGAGGAACTGCATCTTGCGCGACTCCGTGCGCACCGAGCGGAACTTCTCGCCGGCGCGAAACGTGCGGTCGATCACATTGCCGTCAGACGCGCGGCGCAGCTTCGTGCGCACGAACGCGCCGCCCTTGCCGGGCTTGACGTGCTGGAAGTCGACGATCTTGAAGATCGTGCCGTCGACCTCGATGTGATTGCCGTTCTTGAACTGGTTGGTGCTCAGCGCCATCGGCAGAGCATCATAGGAGCGCGCAGTCGCGGGCGCGCATATTTTCGTCCTCGCCGGGTATCTCGGGCCCGTGGTGAGAGAGATCGCGGGGACATCGAACACCTCAGGGGCTTCATGAGCGAGAACGCCGACGGCCGCTTCACACGACGCACGCTGCTCGGCACCGCAGCGGCCGGAGCGGCAGCAGCCGCGCTGCCCTCGGTCGCCCGTGCCGAAGGCACAGAAGAACCCGAAGAAGCGTCGAACCTCGCCGCCGGGTCCACGGCGCCGAAAAAAGCCGACGTCGCCGTCGTCGGCGCGGGACTGGCCGGGCTCTCCGCCGCGCGCGCGATCGCTCGCGCCGGTCATTCGGTGGTCGTGCTCGAGGCGCGCGAACGCGTCGGCGGGCGCACGTGGAACCGACCGATCACCGGCGGCGCCTACATCGACGCCGGCGCTGAGTTCGTGGGGCCGACGCAGGACCGCATCAAGGCGCTGGCACAGGCGGTCGGAGTGCAGACCTTCCCGACTTACAACACCGGCAACAACGTCTACTGGAAGGACGGCAAACGCGAAACGTACGCCGCCACCGGCCCCACCGGCACGGCGCCGCCGGACCCGACCTACCTGCCGGACCTGCTGCAGATCATCCCCAGGCTCAACTCGATGGCTCAGCAGATCGACGTCAACGCCCCGTGGGAGGCGGCCGAAGCGACCGAATGGGACAGCCAGACCTTCTACACGTGGGTCAAGGCCAACGAGGCCAACCCCGACTTCGTGCGGCTCGTGGCGACGGCGACGGACGCGATCTTCGGGCAGGAGCCGCGCGATCTGTCGCTGCTTTACGTGCTGTTCTATCTCGCCGCCTCCGGCGACGAAACCCACCCCGGGACCTTCGAACGCAACTTCCAGACCGCCGAAGGCGCCCAGGAAGACGCTTTGTCGGCGGCAGCCAGCAGATCGCGCTGAAAGTCGCCGCCGAACTTGGCAGCAACGTCGTGCTCAACGCCCACGTGCGCCAGATCGTCCAGCAGGCCAAACAGGTCAGGATTCAGCTGGACAAAGGGCGCGTGACCGCCAAGCAGGTGATCGTCGCGATGCCACCGGCGCTGACCGGCCGAATCGACTACGAACCGCTGCTGCCGGTACTGCGCGACCAGCTCACGCAGCGCGCGCCGATGGGCACCTACGCCAAGGTCGACGTGGTCTACGAAAAACCCTTCTGGCGCGAAGAAGGCCTGACCGGCCAGACCGTCAGCCTCAACGGGCCAGTGACGGTGACCTTCGACAGCACGCCCGTCGAGGGCAACCCGGGAGTGCTGCTGGGCTTCATCGGCGGATCGGGCGCGCGCGGCTGGTATGGCCTCTCCGCCGAAGGGCGCCGTCAGGCCGTGATCGAAAACTTCGTCAACTACTTCGGCGAAAAGGCGCGCAACCCGATCCAGTACGTCGAGAACGCCTGGGCCGAGGAACGCTTCACTCGCGGCGACCCCGTGGCCGGGCTCGGCCCCGGCACGCTGCTGGACTTCGGCGCGAGCCTGAGAGCGCCCGTCGGGCGCATCCACTGGGCCGGCACCGAGACGTCTGACTACTGGGTCGGCTACATGGACGGCGCCGTGCGCTCCGGCGAGCGCGCGGCGGCTGAGGTGCTCGCCGAACTCGCCTGACCGGCGTCAGCTCAGCCAAGCCGACAGCTCCTGCAACGCGCCCGGCACCACGTAGTAGTAGGCCCACAGCCCGCGGCGCTCGGAATCGACGATGCCGGCGGCGCGCAGCTTGCCCAGGTGATGGGACAGCGTCGGCTGAGCGATGTCGAACAGCGGCACGAGCTCGCAGACGCACACCTTGCCCGCGTGACGGCGCAGCACGTCGACGAGCTGCAGCCGCACGGGATCACCGAGCGCCTTGGCGATCTGCGCCATGCGCTGAGCCTGCTCGCGCTCGACGTCCGGGTAGACCACCGGATCGCAGCAGCGCTCGCCGGCGGCACGCTTCTGCTTGGGCGACAACTGCAGATCGATCGACATCAATTTATATATATCTATTGAAGCAACCTTTGTCAATGCAATAACATCGGCATATGGCAACCGACACGCCGCCGCTGGCACGGCGGCTGCTCGCCGAGCTGCTCGGCTCGGCCTTCCTGGCGGCGATCGTGATCGGCTCCGGCATCGCCGCACAGACGCTTTCGCCCGCCGACTCCGGGCTGCAATTGCTGGAGAACGCGCTCGCCACCGCAGCGGGACTCGCGACGGTGATCCTGATGTTCGGCCCGGTCTCCGGAGCACACTTCAACCCAGTCGTCTCGCTCGTCGACTCGGCCTTCGGCGGCCTGCGCGCATGCGACGCGATCGCCTACGTGCCGATGCAGATCGCCGGCTGCCTGCTCGGCGCCGTGGCCGCCAACGGCATGTTCGCGCGCGCGGCCATCAGCATCTCCACCAAGCACCGTGCCTCCGGGGCGCATCTGCTGGCGGAGGCGATCGCCACGGCCGGGCTGCTGCTGGTGATCTTCTCGCTCGCGCGCAGCAGGCGTGCGAGCGCCGCGCCCGCCGCCGTCGGCGCGTACATCGGCGCGGCCTACTTCTTCACCAGCTCCGCCAGCTTCGCCAATCCGGCGATCACCGTCGGGCGCATGTTCTCCAACACCTTCGCCGGCATCGCACCCGCGTCGGTCCCCGGCTACGTGATCGCCCAACTCGTCGGCGCCGTTGCGGCGGTCGTCGTACTCCGCACGCTCTACCCGGACGTCACGCCAGCCGATG
>DATARK010000114.1:0-6729 GCA_036264175.1 Solirubrobacteraceae bacterium | reverse complement strand
CCGCCAAAGTGCAGGGCAACGGCGGCGGCACGACGGTGCAGAGCAACACGATCGCCGCCAACCTGACGGTGCTCGGCAACGCAGCTCCCACGGTGGACAAACCGAACACGGTTGGGGGGGCTTCGAAACTGCAGTAGGGGCACAAGTCGTTCGAGCAAGGCCAACAGGCAGGCGGGGGGGGGGTGGGCGGGGGCGCCTGCCTGTTGGCCCCCCGCCGTGGCGCCGGGCCACGGTGGGGACGAGCCTTGCCGAGCACGCTGCGGAGCCCTCGCCTCCGCGACTTGCCGGCGCATGTAGCCTTCGCCCTCGGATGAGCAGGGAGAGCCTGAGATGACGACCGTGCGCGACGCCTCGCTGGAGCTGTTTCGCAGGCACGGCATGACGACCATCTTCGGCAACCCAGGCTCGACTGAGCTGCCGATGCTCGGCCCGCTGCCCGACGACTTCCGCTACGTGCTCGGCCTGCAAGAGGCCGTCGCCGTAGGCATGGCCGACGGCTTTGCCCAGGCCAGCGCGAACGTCACGCACGTCAACCTGCACACGGCGCCAGGCGTCGGCAACGGCGTCGGCGCGATCTTCAACGCCCGCGCAAACCGTGCGCCGCTGCTGGTCACAGCCGGCCAGCAGGCGCGCTCGCTGATCACCATGCAGGCCAACCTGACCAACCGCGACGCGACGGAGGTGCCCAAGCCCTACGTCAAGTACAGCCACGAGCCGCCGCGTGCGGCCGACGTGCCGTTCGCGCTTGCGCAGGCGATCCACAACGCGTCGCTGCCGCCGGCCGGCCCGGCGTTCGTCTCGATCCCGATGGACGACTGGCTGGTGGAGATCGAGCCGGTCGACTACGCGTCGCAGATCGCGCGCACGGTCGGCGGCCGCGCCCAGCCGGCGCCCGAGCAGGTCGCCTCGCTGGCGCAGCGCCTGCGCGCGTCCAAGCGCCCCGTATTCGTCGCCGGGCCGGACATCGACGCCGCCGGCGGCTGGGATGCGGCGGTGGACCTGGTCGAGTCTCAGCGGCTGCCGGTGTGGGCCTCGCCGCCGACCGGCGGCAGCCGTATCGGCTTCCCGGAGTCCCACCCGGCCTTTCAGGGCATGCTGCCGCCGGCGGTCGGCCCGCTCGCGCAAACCCTCGCCGACTATGACCTCGTGTTGGTCGTCGGTTCGTCGGTGTTCCCCTACTACCCGAACATCCCCGGCGACTTCCTCGCCGAGGGCACGACGCTGGTGGCTATCACCAGCGATCCGGACGAGGCAGCGCGCGCGCCGATGGGCGAGGCGATCGTGGCCGACGTCGGGCTGACGTTGCGTGCGCTGGTCGGCGAGCTATCCGAGCCGGCCGATCGCGAGCCCGCACCCGCGCGCGTCGAGCTCGAGCCGCTGCAGCCAGGCGAGCAGCTGTCCGGTGGCGAAGTCCACGCCACGCTTGCCGAGCTGTTTCCCGAGGATGGCGTCGTCGTGCTGGAGTCGCCGTCCAGCACCGCGGCCTTGCGCAATCAGCTGCGCCTCTCGCGCCCGGGCTCCTACTACTTCAGCGCCAGCGGCGGGCTCGGTTTCGGGCTGTCCGCCGCGGTCGGCGTGCAGCTTGCCCAGCCCGGGCGTCAGGTGGTGTGCGTGCTTGGCGAGGGCTCGGCGCAGTACGCGATCACCGCGTTCTGGACGGCGGCGGCCTATGACGTGCCGGTCAAGTTCCTGGTGCTGCGCAACAACGAGTACTCGATCCTCAAGTGGTTCGCGTCGTTGGAGAACGTCAGCGGTGCGCCGGCGCTTGACATGCCGGCGCTGGACGTCGCGGCGACCGCGCAGAGCTATGGCGTGCCGTCGAGCAGCGTGAGCGGTGGTGACGAGCTGCACGCGGCGCTGGCAGAGGCGCTCGCGCAGGACGGACCGCGCCTCGTGCAGGTCGACGTGGCGCCGGGAATGGCGCTGGCTTGAAGACGCGCGCGCGGCCGCTGCTGGAGCCCGACGCGCGCCGCATCGGCCGTCCGCCCGGGCCGCAGGCGCCCGACCGCGCCCCGGACTCGCTGGCCCAGGGCACGCCACAGCCGCTGCGCGACGAACTCGTCGCGTTGCTCGGCAAGGAGCGCGTGCTCTGCAGAGCGATCGACCTGATCGCCTACGCCTCCGACGCGAGTCCGTATCGCCGTTTTCCCGCTGTGGTCGTGATGGCTCACGACGCCGGCGACGTAGGCAAGGTGCTTGCCTACGCGCGGCGAACCGGCACGCCAGTCAACTTCCGCGGCGGCGGCACCAGTCTCAACGGACAGGCGCAGACGGACGGGATCATGATCGACGTGCGTCGCTGGTTCTCCGGCGTGAAGGTGGAGGACGGCGGCGAGCGCGCGAGGCTCAGAGCGGGCACGCTGCTGGGTGTCGCCAACCGCGTGCTCGAGCGGCGCGGCTTCAAGCTGGGCCCCGACCCGGCAAGCAAAGACATCGCGACGATCGGCGGAGTGATCGCCAACAACTCCGGCGGAATGCGCTGCGGCGTGACGTGGGACTCCTACTCAACCGTCGAGTCGATGACGCTGGTGCTCGCCTCCGGAACGGTCATCGACACCGCCGAAGTCGACGCCGAGCAGCGCTTCGCCGAGGCCGAGCCGCGGCTCGCGGCCGGTCTGCTGCAGCTGCGTGACGAGCTGCTCGCCGACAGCGAGCTGTCTGCCCGCGTGCGTCGCAAGTTCGAGATCAAGAACGTCACGGGCTATCGCCTGTGCGCGCTGCTCGACGCCGAGACGCCGCTGGAGATCTTCCGCCGGCTGGTCGTCGGCTCGGAGGGCACGCTCGCGTTCGTCTCCGAGGCCGTCATGCGCACGCGTCCCGAGCCGCCGCGCACGACGCTGGCATGGGCGCACTTCAAGAACATCGACGACGCTGCCGCCGCCGTGCCGGCGCTCGTCGCGGCAGGCGCCCGCGCGACCGAGCTGATGGTCGCGCCGGCGCTGATCGCGGCGGCCTGGAACATGGACGGA
Organism: Solirubrobacteraceae bacterium; assembly: GCA_036264175.1. GTDB lineage: Bacteria > Actinomycetota > Thermoleophilia > Solirubrobacterales > Solirubrobacteraceae > Palsa-744. The sequence goes on along the minus strand of DATARK010000114.1, from coordinate 3,760 downwards.
TGCCCGGAGTACTGGCGTGAGCTGCCATTCGAGTCGGCCGCTCTGATCGTCGAGTTCGGCGGCGAAGACGGTCTACAGCTCGACGCCGGCGAGGCCGCCGCCGAGCGTGCGCTGGCGGGACACGAGCTGATCCGCCCGCTCAGCTTCACGCGCGCGCATGAGGAGATCGAGCTGACGTGGACCGTGCGCGAGGGGTTGTTCGGCCTGGTCGGTCGCCTGCGCGCACCTGGCTCGGCGCTGATCATCGAGGACGTGTGCGTACGCCCCGAGCGCATCGCCGAGTGCGCACGAGACCTGCAGGCGCTGCTGGGCAAGCACGAGTTCCTCGTCGGCGTGGCCGGCCATGCCTCGGCCGGCAACCTGCATTTTCAGCTGACGCCGGACTTCGCAAAGCCCGAGGACGTCGAGCGCTACGAGCAGTTCATGGAGGAGCTCGTCGAGCTGATCGTCGGCAAGTACGACGGCTCGTTGAAGGCCGAGCACGGCACCGGCGTGAACATGGCGCCTTATGTCGAGCGCGAGTGGGGCGCCAAGGCGACGCAGATGATGTGGCAGATAAAGCAGCTGGCCGATCCACACGGCGTGCTCAATCCAGGCGTCGTGCTCAACCGCGATCCGCACGTTCACCTCAAGCACCTCAAGAGCCAGCCGCCGATCGAGGAGAGCGCTTCGCACTGCGTGGAGTGCGGCTTCTGCGAGCCGGTGTGCCCGAGCCGCAACGCGACGACGACGCCGCGCCAGCGAATCGTCATCCGACGCGAGATGGCGCGCCAGGCGGAGGGCTCGCCGGTCTATGAGGCGCTGATGGCCGACTACGAGTACGACGCGCTGCAGACCTGCGCCGCGGACGGCAGTTGCCAGGCCGCCTGTCCTGTGGCGATCGACACGGGCGCTCTGGTCAAGGAGTTCCGACGCCGCGAGCGCAGCGACCGCGAAGAGTCGGTCGCACTCGTGCTCGCCGATCGCTACGCCTCGGTCGAGCGCGCGGCGCGCGGCGGCCTGGCGGCGGCCGGGGCCGCCGCTTCGCTGCTCGGCGACCGCGGCGTGGCCAAGCTGGGAGACGCGCTGCGCCGGCGTGTGACCAGCGAGCTGGTCCCGGCGGTGCCCGCGAGCTCGACGCCCCCGCCTGCCGCAAGCCTGCCCGAAACGGCGCGCGAGGGCGCCGCGGCGGTCTACCTGCCGGCGTGCATCAACCGCATATTCGGCAATCCGCCCGGCCTGCAGGACGACCCCTCGTTGCCGCAGGCGCTCGTCACGGTCTCCGCGCGCGCCGGCCTGCCGGTTTGGATCCCGCACGACGCCGCGGGCCATTGCTGTGCCACGCCGTGGAGCTCCAAGGGCTACAGGCGCGGCCAGGATCGCATGGCAGCGAAGACGGCGGCCGCGCTCTGGCGTTGGAGCGACGGCGGCGAGCTGCCTGTCGTGATCGACGCCAGCTCGTGCGCGCTCGGCCTGCTGGCAGACGTCGGTCCCCGTCTTCCCGACGCCGAGCGTGAGCGCTTCGAGCGCATCGAAGTGCTGGACTCGATCGCCTGGGCTCACGACAGGTTGCTGGCGGGGCTGGACGTCACGAGCAAGCTCGCCACACTCGCGCTGCACCCGACCTGCTCGGTCGCGCAGCTCGGTCTCGGGGGAAAGCTGCGAGCCGTCGCCAATGCTTTGGCCGACGAGGTGGTCGTGCCCGCGGCCAGCACCTGCTGCGGTATGGCCGGCGACCGCGGGCTGCTGCATCCTGAGCTGCCGGCCTCGGCGATGCGCGACGCTGCCGCCGAGCTGTCCGGGCGCCGACTCGACGCGCACGTGTGCAGCAACCGCACGTGTGAGATCGGCCTGCAGCAGACGACAGGCGCACCCTACGCCTCGTTCGTGCTGCTGCTGGAGCGCCTGACGAGGCCTACGCTTTCCCGACACGCCGATCCGCACCATGCCCCGGACCGAGAGGAAGTGCTCGAATGACCGCGCAAGCCGACTTCACGCCGCAGCAGTGGGACCAGATCCTGGAGGGTCCGACGAGCGCGGGCATGATCGTGATCACCGCCCAGCGTGGCGGCACCGTGCGCGAGACCTTCTCCATGGCAAAGGCCTATGGCGAGGCACGCCAACGGCACGGCCAGAGCGAGCTGCTCGACGCGATCGTCGCCTCCAAGCCCGAGCTCGATCGCACACGCACCGGTTCGCTGGAGGAGCTCAAGACACGCAACCTCGGCCACATACGCGACGCCGTCGCTCTGCTGCAGGGCAAGGCCAGCGCGCAGGAGCTCGACGAGTACCGACACTTCGTCCTTGGTCTCGCCGAGACGGTCGCCGCCGCCCACCGCGAGGGCGGTCGCGACAGCGATCCGGTCAGCGACGTCGAGCGGGCCGCGATCGGTGAGATCGCGGACGCGCTCGGCTAGCGCGATGTACCCCTGGCCAGTGAGCGCGCCGTCAACATAACCGGCGCCAACTGCGTGATCGACGGCGGCCTGATCAAGACCACCTGAGCGCCGCCCTGACCGTCGCTGTGTGTAGAGTGCCCGCGGCCATGAGCATCAGAAACACCTTCGCGACCGCACCACTGCTGGCCGCCCTGCTCGCGGCCGGCGTGCTTACAGGCTGCGGCGGCTCGTCCTCCTCGGGCAACGGCGTCGCCGACAAGACGCCGACGGAGATCCTCGCGGCGACCAAAGCGGCCACCGATACGGCTACGTCGGTCCACGTCTCGGGCTCGATCGTCAGCGAAAAATCGCCGATCAAGCTCGACATGAACCTGCTCGCCGGCAAGGGCGGGCGCGGCCAGCTGTCCGAGAGCGGCCTGGCATTCGAACTGATCCAGGTCGGCGGCACGGTCTACATAAAAGGCAGCTCGGCCTTCTACAAGCACATCGGCGGAACGGCGGCCGCGCAGTTGCTGCAGGGCAAGTGGCTGAAGGCCCCGTCAAGCGACTCGAACTTCGCCTCGTTGAGCCAGCTGACCAACCTGCGTCAGCTCGTCGACCAGACGCTTAGCAGCCACGGAGCGCTGAAGAAGTCCGGCACGACGACGATCAACGGCCAGAAGGTCGTCGGCATCACCGACACGACCAAAGGCGGCACGCTGTACATCGCCACCACCGGCAAGCCCTACCCGGTCGAGATCTCCAAGGGCGGCTCGGCCTCGAGCGGTGGCAAGATCACGTTCGATCGATGGAACAGCAGCGTCACGCTCGCGGCGCCCAAGAACGCGATCGACGTGACTCAGCTGCAGTCCGCCGGACACTAGGCCTCGATCATTCGTCTAGGCGCATTTCGCGCGCTCAAGAGCGTCGCGAGCATCGTCGAACGCCTGTTTGACTAGCAAACCTGACGGTCCTCAACACTTGTCTTGCCCGTGAGCGGAGTTATCCAAGCCAGTTTTCGTCGACCCGCTCAGCGCGGGGCCAGCAAATCGCGCCTGGACGGCTCGTCATCGGCGCTTGGCCGAGCCGAATCTTCCCGCCCTGACGGCGCTCCGGAGTCGACGGCTGGGCGGGGTAAGCTCGACGACGTGGGGTCATCTCCCAAGCCTCCTGGCCGGGGCCAGGAGCCAGGGCAGGACTCGCGGCGCGCTGGCCGGCTGCTGTTCGGTGGACCGCTGGCCGTGCTGGCTGTGGCGGCGGCCGTGGTCGCGGTCATCAAGGCCGGCTCGGCGATCGAGATCATCAGCATCGCCGTTCTGGCGGTCGCCACGATCGCGCTCGGCTGGCGCATCGGAGAGAGCCGCCGCACGGCACTCGAGCAGGAGATCGACGGACGCTCGCAC
>DATARK010000098.1:0-30882 GCA_036264175.1 Solirubrobacteraceae bacterium | reverse complement strand
TCTGCTCGACGAAGAAGCGCTCCGTGAACGGCCGAAACTCGAAGATGTCCACCTGCAAGTGGAGCTGATGCACGAGGAAGGTGAACAACTCCTTGTCGAACACCTGAATCGCCGCCAGTGCGATCGCGAGGTTTCGCTGCTCGCGCGGCAGATGTTTGATCAGGCGCGAGAGCGCGTCGCTGCTGGAGGTCGGCAGATCCTCGACGTCGACCAATCCGCCGTCGGCCGACAGCCGCAGATACTCGGCACCGATAGTCTCGAGGAAGAAGGGCACCTGCTCTGAGGCATCGAGGATGCGGTCCTCGATGGCCGGTCCCACGCTCCCGATTCGCGCTCGGAGCAGCTCGCGTGCCTCCTGCTCGGGCAGTTCCCCTACGGAGAGGTCCTCCACGGCCTTGCCGGCGACGTCGGCGGGCCATCGCAGAGGCTCGCATGTCGCGATGACGTGCAACCCGCGGCCGACGGCACCGATGAACTTGCGCAGCCATGGTGCGCCGTCGGCGAGCGTGTCCGGATGCTGCTTCTCGTAGGAGTCGTAGAACACGACGAGCACATCGCCGGAGGCTTCGAGGGCGCGTCGGACGTCGATGCCGAGGAGGTGCGGCAGACGGTCCAGCAGCGCCCCGTAGTCCCTTCGCATCTCGTCGATCGCTCTGAACTCCTCGCGTTTGTAGCGCCGCAGTCTCGTGGCCGTCTGACTGAGCCGGTCGAACACGGCCACGGCGAAGCGCGCGGGAAGCGAGAACTCGACGGCGAACTGCAGCGGCGCCTCGAGGATGCTGTTCTCGAGATCCAGCGCGCCGAGCACCGGCGAACGAGCGAGGCGGCTGTTCCGCTCGATCTGGAACGGCTGGCCGGCCGCGCGCCAGAGGGCCAGCAGCCCCGTGTCAAACAGCATGCAGTCGATGCTCAGCTCCTCGCGAAGCGCGCGCAACGGCCCGGACGCCGTGTTGGAGCGCTGCGGCTCGAGCGAGACGCTCGCGACCTGCCGTGTCCCGAAGTGCTCTGTTGCGACGTCGTCGCGAAGCTCGGACAGCAGCCGCGACTTCCCGGACCCCGCGAGACCCAACAGCTCGATCACCGACAAGTGCTCTGGAGCGCCGTGCAGAAGCTCGACGCGACGCTCGACAAGGTCGCGCTCGACGTCGCGATTGAGGAATGCCGGTTCCGGTCGGGACGACCTCAGCTGACTATGCGACATCGGCGCCTCCCGAGGCCCGCGTCCACCGCCGATAATTCCTAGTTATCCGAACTCGGTCGCACGAGTTGAGCATCGTAGGGGACGGAATGCCGGAGCGGCTGGGTAATCCAACGGTCGTATGTTTCGTTATCGACCACTCCCGATCGAAAGCTGGTCCGTGTTTCGAGGTCTCCGCGAGCTTCTCGCCGTCCGATCCGGGGGATCGAGCACACCCTGCTGCTCAGGTCAGCGGATCGCGGCCGATCTCCTCTGATCCGAGCTTGTTTGCTTCGTAGAGCTTCGGCGCGGTGGTTTTACGCTGGCGTGCTACCCGCTCGAAGGTGCCCCACGGGTCGTCGGCTGGCCGCTGCACGGCGCGCAGTGTCCAGAGTTGCGCCGTGTCCGGCTCGATTCGCTGGCAGATCCCGGGCAGGTACGCGAGCAGTAGGCCTGTGGCCTTGATCGGGTCATGGCCAGATTCCTTGGCCACGACGAGTGTGAGCTTTGTCTGCATCAGGACAGCGAGCTCGCGCGGGAGTGCGAGCATGTTCGCGTCGGTGGTGATCAGCCCGTCCCACGGTCGTCGGTGATGATGTAGCGCCAGCATCACCTCCCAGTCGTCGAGCGTTGCGAGCCGCTGGTCGATGGTGGCGATCGGGACGAGGTCCGCCTCGATGATGTAGTCGGCGAGCGCGTCGACTATGGGCTGGGGAAAATTCTGGTCGAGCGCGAAGAGCCGGCGCACGGGTGGGCGCCTACGCGGCGATCCGTAGGTTCGCGCTCAGCTCGCGCTCAAGGTCGATTGCGTCATCCACGGCGTCGGTGGAGACCATCGGGTAGAGGCGGTAGATCTTTGCGTTCTCAAGGCCGCGACGCTCAAGGGCGGCGAGTGCCTGGGTCTCGATCCTGGTGCGCTCGATATGCGGTGAGCCCGCCAGCTTGCCTGGCACGATCCGTAGCTGTGGGCGCGGGGCGCTCAGGTCAGGACCGCGTAGGCCCTCGCGCGAATCGAACGGAGCGAGCAGATCGAGCATCTCGGTATCGAGGATGCGCTGACCGCTTGCCCGCTGCGCGCCGCGCTCGTCGCCGATCACGATGTTTCCAGATCGATCGACCGCCACGCGTGGGGCGCCGTCCTCGTTCCAGAGGTCGAGCTCGAGGGACGCGATCTCGCGCAGGGCGCGGCGGACCGCTTTCATCGCGGTCCTAGGGATCTCGCGGCCGTCGGGGTGCTGCTTGGTCTGGCGCAGCCAGTAGATGGTCCGCAGCGCCATCAGGTCGCCGTAGGACCAGAGCTTTACGCGCTGGGGCGAGACGCTCGGGCGCAGCACATCGTTGTTTGACCAGTAGTGCACGGTCGACTTAGGCACGCCGGACAGGGCGGCCGCACGCTCCGCGGTGTATGCGCCTCGTGCTTCCATGGGCGCAGTATCGCGTCCAGACCGGATTGCGTCTACCGCCGGCGCCCCTCGCCACGCCTCGATGGGAGCCGCGGGGCTGGGCTCGCGCGACGGCTCCCACGGCGCAAGGGGTTCGATCCGCGCCGACGCCCGAGCGCAGCACGCTCGTATTGCTTTTGCGCAAGGTGCGGCTTTGGAGGTGGCGAGAGCTGGATTGACCGTTGTGTACGGCTAGGTTCTGGCATGTCGAGTCCTGGCGGCCCGGCTAGACCGATGGGCAGGCCAGCGACCGGACACCTCAGCGAAAACCGTTCTGCCGCGACCGGCAGGCTGACGTCCTGGGGCCTGCAGTTCTCCCAGGCCGGACGTCGGCGCTATGTGACGCTGTCGGCCACGACGCATGATCAGGCAGTGCGCGAGATGGCGATCGTGATGGATGAAGTTCGACGAGGCGTGTGGGTCGCGCCGCGGCCGCTGCGATTGACACCGGCTCGCGTCGCGATGCCGAGCTTTGAGAAGTTCGCCGGCACATGGGTCGCGCGGCAGAGGGACGAGGGCGGGCGGCGCCAGACCGGCCTGTCGGCGGCTGGCCAGGCCGACTTGCAATGGCGCTTTGAGCACCTGCTGGCCCATTTCGCATGGATGCCGATGGACGAGATCACGGTGTCCGACGTCGACGACTTCCGGCTTGCGAAGGTGCGCGAAGGAGCGCTCGGCGCGACCTCGATCAACAAAATGCTCACGACCCTCGCCGCGATCCTCGAGACGGCGGTCGAATACGAGTTGATCGCTCGCAACCCGGCGCAGGGGCGCCGACGGCGGTTGCCGGCCGTCAAGCCTCACCGATCCTGGCTTGACCGGGCGGAGCACATCAGCGCGCTGCTGGATGCCGCGCGCGAGATCGACCGCGAGAGTCGTGCTGGGGCCGGGCTGCGGCGTCCGTTGATCGCGACGCTGCTGTTCGCTGGCCTGCGCGTGGGGGAGCTGATGGCTCTGCGTTGGGGCGATGTGGACCTTGCTCGCGGAACGATCCGCGTGCGCCAGGCCAAAACCGACGCGGGCGTGCGGATCGTGCACCTTCTGCCGGTCCTCCGTGGCGAGCTCCTCGAGCACCGCGACCGCGTCAAGGCAGGACCAAGCGAGCTTGTCTTCGGCACCAGCTCAGGACGGCCGCTGGGCGCGTCGAACATCCGCATACGGGTGCTCGCGCGTGCGGTCCAGCGCGCGAACGCTGAGCTCGAAGCTAGGGGGAGAGAGCCGCTGCCCGCTGGTCTTACGCCTCATTCGCTGCGTCGGACGTTCGCGTCGTTGCTGTTCGCGATCGGTGAGCCCCCGACGTACGTGATGAGCCAGATGGGCCACACGACCGCCGGGCTCACGCTGGCGCTCTACGCCCGCGAGATGAACCGCCGCGACGGTGAGCAAGGGCGCCTGAGCGCCCTCGTCGCGCCGTCCCCTCGGCCCGTCGGGACGGGCACCATTTCATCCACAAGCACAGCGCTCGCCGGACACTTCACGTCCCATCGTGGGACAAGCGATCGGAGCTCAGGTGCTCACCGGCGCCAGCCGATCGAATCCAGCGCAGCGCCCATGCGTTCGAGAAACCGGCGCTGCTGACCGCTTCCCGGAAACGGTACGCGCTGGTCGACGACGTCCAAGCCGGCGGCTCGTAGCGCCGACTGGGTGAGATCGCAGACGTTGGCCTTGATCGTGATGATCTGACGTGGCATCAGCGCCGCGGCGCGGGCGACGAGATCGGGCACGTAGAGCTCGAGCGCGTTTCCCTGCTCCTTCGGCTCGGGCTTGAGATCGATGAGGAACACGCCGCGGTCGGCCAGGCGCCGCAGCTCGCCGGCCTTCTCAGTGCGAGACGGCTCGATCGCAAGCACCGCCCGAACTACGTGACGGAAGAGGCTGTCCTGGTCGCGGACGTCCTCGAAGTAGAAGTAGCGGTCAAGCGAAGAGGGCGGCGCCTCCGCGATGAGTAGCAGCTCAACGACCTCGGGCCTGTACTTCGCCGCTGCCGCATCCCGCAGCTGACGCGCCTTCGTAGCGGTGGTCACCTCCTACATGTTGCCGGGTCCGCTTCTGGACGCGAGGAGGGCGGCCGGCGTGCCCCAGGCGTAGTGCGGCTCGGTCTGCGACGGAGTCTCAGGAGGCCAACTGACGGGTCACGTCGTGACGGTCGGTGATAGGCCTCAGCACCGCCGTCTCACTGGTAATGATTCGACAATGCGAATCTACGAGATGACCGTCAAGAACTACCGCGGATGGCGTGAGCTGGTCTCCTGGCGTCCCGACAGCCATGCCCTGGTTGTCGGGCCGAACAACACAGGAAAGACGACTCTCCTGACTGCGGCCGACCTCGTACTCAACCCCTATCGGGATCGCTACCGCGACCGGCTGGAGATCTGGGACTTTCCCGATTGCGATCCGTCGGAGCCAGTTGAGATCACAGTGACCCTTGACGATCTCTCCGATGAGGACCGCGACCACTTCGAGCCGTATCTTGAGGGCCGCCGAGACGACGGGACGTTCGGCGGGTGGGATTCCCCCCGAAGAGGAGTTCGACGAGGCCAAGCTCGTCCTACGACTGAAATTCCGCGGCGACTATGACGAGCCCGCGCGCGCGTTCTATGCCCGCCCTGAGGCCGATGAGGCACCCGTGCGCCAAGCTGACAAGATCCGAATTGGGTGGCAGTACATCCCGGCGGGGCTTGACCCGGGACACCAGTTGGCCTTCTATTCGAGCTCCGTTCTGGCGCGCCTCTTCGAGCGTGGTGACATCTCCGAGCCACTTGACGCGATCCGCAAGGCCATCGACGAGGCTAAGGGTCCGCTGCTCAAGCACCCCGATGTGAAAGCGACCCGTGAGCGACTGCAGGATTCTGCTCAACGCCTCGGGCTCGCCCCGGCGGGCGATCCGCTGGATCTGGCGGTCGCGGGACTCAGCGACCGACGCGTCCTTCAGAGCCTGCAGCTTGTCCTCCAGAGTGGACGCTCGCAGACGCATCTACCGCTCGCTGCTCACGGGCGAGGCGTGCTCCGGGTGCTGCTGATTGCAGCGCTCCTGCAAGGCGCTCGCGCTGATGGCGGCAACCTGATCCTCGCGCTGGAGGAGCCCGAGCAAAACCTTGAGCCAGTCGGTCAACGTCTGGTCACGCGGTCGCTGCTGCTTGCCGAGGAGGCAGACGCTGCCCAGGTGCTCCTCACGACCCACTCGGCAGAGGTCGCGGGCACCGTCCCCTTGGCCCAGATTCATCTCGCGCGCGACGCTGACCCGCCGGTTCTGAAGGCGTTGCGAGACGCCGAGCCGTCAGAGCACAAGTTCTTCGAGCTGCACTCCCGTTCGGCGCTCATTGATGGCTTGTACGCGTCCGTGGTCGTGCTCGCGGAGGGGCCAACCGAGCGCGGCGCGCTCCCCGCACTATGGGCCGCCCACAAGCCGGGCGAGGGCCTTGACGAGCATCGCATCGAGCTCGTCGACTGCGAGTCGATCGACAAGATGCCGAGCTTCGTGCGCTTCTTCAAAGCCCTTGGCATCCCCGTGATTGCGGTCGCTGACACAGACCGGCCTGAGAAGCTGGCCAAAGTTGCGGCCGCTGACCCCGACGTGCTGCTCAGCTGGAAGACGCACAAGGACTGGGAGGGAGTGCTGGCCGCCGAGGCCGACATCCTCGAGCTGGCCGCTGGGATCGAGACATGCCGTGCCAGCCTCGGAGAGTGGGAGGAGCACGCAGACCAGCTGCGTGGATGCTTGATCGACCAGCTCGGCGACGCCCCTCATCTCGTTGAAGCGACTGATGTCCAAACGCTGATCGCAGGGTACGAGGAGCAGCATGCCCGCAGCGCGCTCGCGCACCTGTTGCGCGGCCACTCCGGCCTCGATTTCAAGAGCACCATCTACGCCCGGACGATCTGTACAACGCTCACCGTGCTACCGCCGACCGCGGTCGGGATGATCGACCATGTCCACCGATTCGTCGCCGGAGATGAAGATGCGAAGGGCGTTCATGATCTTTGACCAGGCGCAGGAGGACGTGCTCGCGGATGAAAGCGAGTGCCTTCTGGTTGAGGCGCCCCCAGGCTCCGGCAAGACCCACACCGCGGTCCGTCTTGTCGGGCGCGACATAGACGCCGGCAGGATCGGAGCCACGCAGAGAGCGTTGGTGCTGACATTCAGCCGTAGCGCGCGTTCGCAATTGGGCTCCTACACCGCTGAGCTATTGACACCGAGCCAACGCGCGAGGACCGAGATCACGAACTACCACGCGTGGTTCTGGCGGAAGGTGACTCAGTACCGAACCGCTCTCGGTCTCCCGTTGCAGATAGAGCTTGCCACCGAGGCCGAGCGCGAGACGGACGTACTGGCCACGATCGAGCTCGAGGGCGTCCCGCGAGTGAACAAAGACAGACGCCAAGTCTCCGACTACAGCACCGCCCTCGAGTACAGCCTGCCAATAGGACGCCCTGAGCGTCTCACGGAGCCCAGACCTAGCAACGCTGAGGTCGCTGCGCGCCTGCGCGAGTTGCATCGCACCACAGGCCGAGTCCACTACGACGACCTCGCCTATTACGCCTGGCTCCTGCTCGATGGCTCGCAGACCCTTCGTCACCTCTGGCGCCACAAGTATCCGGTCATCGTGCTCGACGAGTACCAAGACAGCTCACCGCTACAGGCAGCGATTATTGACCGCCTTACTGGGCTAGGCTCGCGGCTGTACGCGTTCGCCGACCCGCTACAGCAGATCTACGAGTGGCGCGACGCGTCTAAGCATCGTCTGGAGGAGTTCTGCGCGACTCACCAACCCTCCGAGCACACCCTACGTACGTTGCACCGCTATCGGCACAGGCCGGCCCTTCAGACTTGGATGCAGCAAGCACGTGATGTGTTGCTCGACGATGCGGAATCCGTCACTGCTACGCGGCCACCGGAGATCGGGATCCTGTACTTCGACCCTGACCTGCCCGAGACCAAAAAGGTCTGGGGTGCGGCGGCCCGTCAACTCTTTCAAATCGACCAGCCGATCTCGAATGCAATCAAGAACTCCGACGCGCGAACGATCGGAGTGATTGCCCGGCGCCGAAATCAACTCGACGTCCTCGAGCGACACCTCACGAAGCTCTTCCGGTGTGGGCGCCTACGAGCGTCCGAGGACGCACTGGATCTCGCTATCGGCTGGGTCGACGGATACGCAAACGCGATAACCGTGGAGCACCATACGCACCGTCTGCTCGAGCTCGCGACTGTGGTCGCGCCTAGGCATCCACATCTCGATTTTGCTTCCCGCGTTGGACCAGACGGCATCGATTCGGCCCGCCTTCGCGAACCAAGACGCGCTCTGGCCAAAAGCATCACGACACTCGCCGGTCGCTGCGACACGCTGGCTGGCGCGTTCCGTGCCGTTCACGACCTCACGCGACTGGTGAGCGAAGACCAAGATGTACGCGTGATCGACTGGGACAGCCTCTATGCGCTCCGCCGCGTGTTGCAGGCCCAACAGCACCTCTCAAACTCCGAGGTAGCAGACAGGACCCACGCCCGCATACGTCAGGCGCGTTTCTCAGCGGCACCTGCACCGCGGCGCGGTATTTACCTATTGACCTGTCACGAGGGAAAGGGGAAGGAGTTTGACTTCGTCGTGCTTCCCTACGTCTCCGATGACAACTTCGAGGATGACGAGGAGTCACGCCAGCTTCTATATGTGTCGCTAAGCCGTGCGAGAAGGTGGATACTCCTGCGGCTGGCGACCGGAAAAGTGCCGCCGATATGTCAGCGGCTGGGGCTCGTGTAGAGGTGCTCCACCCTCGCCCGCTCCGAATCACGAGCCTCCCTGCGCGTGCTGCCGTGTCAGTCGGTCGGTAATGCTGCTGCGATGGGCAAGTCTCCGAGCATCGACTATGTACGACTGGTCGCCGAACACGCTCCAACGAGTGCCACTTGGGACGCCTTCGTTCGCGAGGTGATCGTCGATCGCTGGATCGCCGAATACCAGCAGCAGTGCCGGTGGCAGACGCAGGTGCTGGAGATTCAACAGGGCGAGCTGACGTTCCTCTACGACGCCGGCCCCACACTCATCGAGACCCGACACGGCGAAGGGGAGGACCGGGTGGTCGCGACGTGGGGGCGATCGGTCTCCCCGGCTGCCCAGCGCGATCGGGCACGCCTGTCAGGATTTCTTCGGGATCCGCGGATCTGGTCGGAGGCGCATCGCGATCGGGGCCATTTCGTTGCGCACTCGGCCGGAGGCGGCACGGACCTCAACCTGTTTCCCCAGGCCGCGAGCCTAAACCGCGGACGCACGCCACAAGGGCGGCGATGGCGAGAGATGGAGCGCTACGCCGCACGGCATCCCGGCACGCCTCTGTTCCTCCGGCCAATCTACGACTCGGCACGCTGGACGCCGGCCGAGCTCGACTTCGGAATCCTCAAACCTCCGGAACTGAGACTCGAGCGGTTCTCGAACAGCGGATAGGAGACTCAACGTTCGCGATGTCGAGGTTGCGCAAATCGCGAATGCCGCCACGTGGGTTCCGCGCGAAAGCGCGGAGGACCGTGCGCTGCGACGTAGTCAGGCTCGCCGCGAGAGCGGGACGACGCTGGACTCCGGAGTGCGATAGCGGCTCGGGCCGGGTACCCCCGCTTACTCGATAGAGCCTCGCCGTCTGAGCCGATCCCGCCAACCGCGGTCACGTATCCTGGGTGCGGGATCGACATTCGGTGCGGGGGTTGGGTTGGTGGTGGTGACGCGGGGAAGCGTCTCTGTGCCGGGCTCGTCGGTGGCCGGGACAAGCATTGCGCTGCGTATGGCCGCCCAATCTGAGTTGCGCCACCAGTCGAACAGCTGCAAGGTCGAGAGCACCGGCGCGGTGAGAGCGGCGACGAACTCCGGACGAACGTAGACCGCTCGCGTGCGATCAGCCGGCTCGTGACGATGCTGGTGGTTGACGATCAACACGCCACCGGCGACCGGCTCATCGGGGCGCAACTGCGGCCAGGTCTGGAGGTGGCGCTGGAGGTCTCCGACGAGAGACTCGCCGGCGTTGCCGCTGGCCGACTTCACCTCTACCAGCCGGCGGTAGGGGCCGTAGGTCACGAGGAGGTCGGCCGAGGCGGTATCCCCGAGGTATTCGTCGAGTTCGGTGACGGTGAATCCGGCAGCGGTGAGCGTCGTCGCGACGGCACGCTCAAGCTCAGTCCCCGTTCCGTACAGCAGGCCGTTTCGTACCGGCTCGGCGGCAGCGGTCGCTTCGCGCTGCTGGGACTGGATGCGGCCGCGCTCGTCCTCGTATCGGGTCTCAAGGTCATCGAGCGCCTGCAGCGCCGACGCTTCGGCTGGGGTCTGAAGGGCCTGATCCCGCGCGAGGGGCGCCCGAGCGCGCCGCAGAGCGTTCGGGACACGCTCGGGGAGGGCGTGTTGCCGTAGCCAGTCGAGGACGGGGTGGCAGTCGCATCCGTCTGGGATGACATACCAGCGCTGCTCGCCGGACTGCGGCGTCCAGGCCGCGACGACTGGGTGGCCAAGCCCGTCGACCAGAATCGCGTCGAGCTGCCCGGTTGGCTCGTGGTGCGCTGCAGGACCTCCGGCGGATTGCACCACCAGGCCGTGCAGCGACAAACCCCACCATGGCGCCTCGGGCGGGTGGCTGTTGAGGAGTCGCAGACCAAGGTCTCGATCCGCGCCGTCGATGTCGGGAGCGAGTGACGCGGACGCTCCCGTTGGGAGACGGACGCCGGCGATCTGCTCCTGGACGCCGGGGAGCAACAGCGAGTCGCCGGCTGCTTGGTTTGGGAAGCGAGGCTGGTCCTCCTCGATATCGCCGATCGTCGCGATTATGAGCGCGATCTCGTTACGGCTCGCTGCGCCGGTCAAGAAGCGGTCAAGCTCGGCTGCGCCGTGGTTGTGGAAGATGCTGGGCTCAAGCGCCGCCGCGCAGTCGCTGCTCTCCATGGTCAGCCATCGGGGCTCGAGGCCATGGCGCGCCCAATCGAAGTCTGGGTCGCGTAGCGCGGAGCGCTGCTTGCGACGTTTGAACAGAGGATTAGGTGCCGGAGCGTTTGGATCGTCAGGCTCTGGTTGCTCAAGCCCCACGCCGATCGGTATCGGCTTGGCGTGAGGCGGGCTGCTGGGCTCCATTGCAAGAACCGTAGCCCGTGTGGAGCGCTAGACCGAGTGAGGCCGCGGTCGCTCATGCGAGACCGCGGCCTCACGTGTGCGGGTCAGCCAAGAGCCAGCGACTCGAGCAGGCTCACCAGCAGGGCGGGCATGCCAAGCGCGCGGCCGGCTGCGGCGAACCGCCGCCCGGCGAACACGAGTAGCCCCAGGCTAAGCAGGAAAGCGATCACAGGGGTCATGTGCACTCCTTTCTGTTCGGGCGGCGGTCACATGGGGGTCGCCGCGGTTTAGCGGTGCGCGGAAGTCAAGCGATCAGGTCTCAGGCGACTGCCATGCTTTTGCGCACCCCTAATGGCCACGTTCGCAGCGACAGACGAGATCACTGAGGCCGAGATGCTCGACACCGTCGAGAGCGCCGGCGAGGCCCGGCCGACGGGCGATCAGCTGAAGCGCTGGCGTCGCGCTGGCCTGCTGCCGCGGCCGCGTGTCGAGCACCGAGCTGGCCTGCGGGGTTCGCGGTCCTGGTATCCGGGGTGGGCTGGCGAGCAGCTGCTGGCGATCGTTCGTCTTCATCGCTCCAAGCACCGGCTCGGGGAGCTCTGCACCGTGCTGTGGTGGGACGGGCACTGGGTCGAGCCGCAGATGCTGCGCAGGGCACTGATAGCGCCGCTTGAGCGCTTCTCCCACCAGGCCGAGAAGGCGCGCGGGGGCGAGGAGAATCCCTATGACGCAGCCGAGGCGATCCTCAAGACGATGCCCGACGACGGCAAACCGTCCGAGTTCATCAAGCTGCTCCGCAGTCGGCTGAGCGGCCAGGGGGACTTCATCAACCTGATGTGGACCCTGCTCGTGATCGCGCTGGGCGGTGAGGCACCCTGGGAGCAGGAGGATCAATCTCGCGACGATCCCGCTCCGACGGCGCTTGAGCTGCTGCTCAAATCCGCCGGGATCGAACGGGCGATGAGCGCAGCGCCCGCGGAGCGACCATCATGGCTGCCTACGGATTTCGACCCGCGCCGGTTCATTGCCGAACTGCGCGACGCCGGCGGCTTTGCAATCGAGGACGCGGCGGGCCCAATTCGGGAGGCGAGTGACGAGGCGCTTGTCCAAGCGCGAGCAGATGCCGTGCTGTTTTCCCAGCCGCTTGCGATGATCGGCGCCGTGCTGCAGGACTTTGTCGGCGAAGACGTTGCCGGCCTGGGAGTTCTGCGCGCGGTGGCACCGACGACGGCCTTTGAGCGCGCATCGCTGATTCGCACGATGCTGGTCCTTCGCGGGCTCGCCGGCGAGGAAGCCTTCCGCGTGATCGCAGAGCTAGTCGCATCCACGCAGTCACGGTTCGCTGCCATCTCCGAACTGCGCGCGGCGCTGCCCCAGCACGAGTCGCTCCTGCGAGCAGACTATGCCGAGCGTCTCGAGACGCTTGAGCCGGATGACGCCCAACAGGTGCGCTGCCAGGTCGCGGCTTATCTGGAGACGCACCCGTCGCTCGCCGAAGCGCTGGGCGCTGGCGAGCCCGACGGCTAGAGCTCGCCGAGTGCCTAGGGCTCGCGATGAGCCGGGCAATTTGCCCGTACCGGCGCCCGCTCTACGGTCCTGTGCGCGTATGAAGTCGCGGCAATACTCCGAGTTGGCCCTGGGCAAGGCCAGACTTCACGGAGATGCCAGAACATCGCCCAAGTTGTCGTCCCGACGAGCGATGCGGACTAGCGGCTCACTGCCGCCGAGCGCCCGCCGGTGCGTGCCTTAAGTGCCAGAGGAAAAACAAATGAAAAGCAGATAGTCCGGCAAGCGAGCGCTCTCTCACTGAGCCGCTTCCAGAAAAACCTACGATTAGCAGGACTTTTATGGGCGCGGCGGGTTTCGAACCTGCGACCTCTCGCGTGTGAAGCGAGCGCTCTCCCACTGAGCTACGCGCCCTGAGCGGCCGAGTCTAGAGTGCCGTCATGCTCGCCGCACGCACAACCAGGGCGCTGGGCTCGGCCGCCCCGCTGGTCGCGCTCGGCCTGCTGGCGGCGCTGGCGTTCGCGCTGGCCGGCTGCGCGAACGCAGGTGGGGGCGCCGGCGGCGCGTTCACGCCGCGCACGCCGGGCACCTTGACGGTCGCGACCGCGCAGGTTCCCGACCCGGGTTTCTGGGCGGGCACGGTCGCGCATCCGACGGGCGGCTTCGAGTACTCGCTGGCACAGCAACTGGCGTCGCGCTTCGGACTGGCCCGCGTCAAGGTCGTGCAGGTGCCGTTCCACCAACTCGTGCGCGGCCACCTGGGCGGCGCAGACATGGCGCTGTCGGACATCACGATCACCGAACCGCGCGAGCAGTATCTGGACTTCTCGACGGCCTACCTGAAGGCACCGCCGGCGATCGTCGTGCGTCCGGGCACCGAAGTGCCGGATGTGAACGTCGCGCGCAATCTGCATTGGGCGGTGCAGCACGACACGACGCTGAAGGAAGCGCTGGAAAAGCAGATCGAACCGACGACCAAGACGCTGGTGTTCGAGCACCAGAGCGAGAAGCTGGCGGCGCTGGAAGACGGACGCGTGAACGCGGTGCTGCTGGACCTGCCGGTGGCGCTCGCCTACGCGCGCGAATCGCCGCGCAAGTTTGCGGTCGTGGCGCAGCTGCCCAGCGAAGCGGAGCTGGGCGCGGCGCTGCCGTCGGGCTCTGACAACACCGAAGCGGTCGACTCGGCGCTGCGCGGGCTGAAGGCCGAAGGCGAGATCGACCGGCTCGGCCACCGCTGGCTGCACGCGGACATCGAAGAAGGCACCGCCGAAAACGTGCCGGTGCTGAGGACCGAGGAATGACAGCGGCGCTGATCGAAATCTCCTCGCCCAAAGGCGCGCCGTGGGAGTTCCTGGTCGTGTTCGCGGTGCTGCTGCTCGGTCCCGTGCTGTTTCGCCGCGCCGGCATTCCCGGCATCATCGGACTGCTCGTCGGCGGCTACGCGATCGGCCCGCACGGCCTGTCGCTGATCGGTGCCGGCAACAACACGCTGCCGGATCTCGGCCAGCTGGGGCTGCTGTATCTGATGTTCGTGGCGGGCGTCGAGCTGAACCTGAACCTGTTGCGCAAGCACAAACGCTCGGCGGTGACGTTCGGCCTGCTGACGTTCGCGATTCCGTTCGCGCTCGGAGCGATCGTCGGCCTGGCGCTCGGCTGGGAAACGCTCGCGGCGATTCTGCTCGGCTCGCTGCTGGCCTCGCACACGCTGATCACCTACCCGACGGTCAAAGACGCGGGCCTGGCATCTGACCCGGCGGTCGCCACGGCCGTCGGCTCGACGGTGCTGACGGACACGCTCGCGCTGGTCGTGCTGGCGGCCGTCGCCGGCTCGGTGCAGGGGCACCGCTCGAGCTTCGACGTCGGCGCGCAGATCGTCGTCGGCATGGTCGTGCTGATCGGCTTCAGCCTGTGGGCTCTGCCGCTGCTCAGCGGCTATGCCTTTCGCTGGTTCGGCACCGAGCGCGCGGTGCGCTACGTGGTCGCGATCACGGCCTTTCTGTCGGCGGCGACGGTCGCCGAGCTGTTCGGCATCGAGGGCATCGTCGGCGCGTTCTTCGCCGGCCTGGGCATGAACCGGCTGGTGCCCAACGAGGGCCAGCTGATGGATCGCATCGAGTTCTTCGGCGGCGCCGTGTTCATTCCGGTGTTTCTCGTGTCGGTCGGATTGATCCTCGACCCCGGAGTGATGGTCAAGGGCGAAACGCTCGGGCTCGCCGGGCTGTTCATCGTCGCCTGCCTCGGCGGCAAGGCGCTGGCCGCGCAGATCAGCGCGCGCCTGTTCGGCTTCTCGCGCGCGCAGGCCGGGCTGCTGTTCTCGCTCAGCGCCGCGCAGGCGGCGGCGACGCTGGCAGCGACCGTGATCGGTTTCCAGCTGGGCCTGTTCAGCAACGCCGTGGTCAACGCCGTGCTGGTCGTGATCTTCGTCAGCGTGCTCGCTTCGACGGTGATCGGCGACCGTGCAACCGCTCGCGTTTCGCTACCCGAGGGCCCGAGTCCGCTGGGCACGCGCGTGGTCGTCGGCGTGGCCGACGCGGACGTGGCGGCGGGCGCGCTGACAGTCGCCCATCGCATCGCGCGCGCGGACGGCGGCGTGGTGCATCCCGTGCTGGTGGTGCCCGAATCGGCACAGTTTGCACCCAGGGCGGCGCTCGCGCGCCTCGGCGAGATCGCTCGCGCCGCGGGCATCGACGGGCAGCTGATGACGATCGTCGACAGCTCGGTGCTGCACGGCGCGCTGCGCGTCGGGCGCTCGCAGGAAGCGACGCTGGTGCTCGTGGCCGAACCGCTCGGCGAGCGACAAGAGCCAAAGGACGCGCCTCTCGCGGCCGCGGTGACGCCTGCCGAGCAGGCGGCGACGCCGCTGGTCGCGCTCGTGCGCGGCAACGCCGAGCGCCTCGGCGTCGTGCGCACGCGCACCGACGGCGAGGACGCTCAGTCGCCGGCGATCGTCGCCGAGATGGCCAGGCGCGTGGCCGGTCGGCCGGCGCAGCAGCTCGGTGAGGACCACGACGACTGGTCACAGCTCCTGGCGCCCGGAGACGTGACGTTCGTCTCGGCCGAGCTCTCAGAGACGCTCGCGGGCCTGCCCGAAGCCGCCGACGGCCTGGTCATCAGCACGGTCGCCGACTGGCTGATCCGCGAGGAGGCCACGACCGATCGCACGCCCGAGCTTCCCGGCGACGCCACCTCAATTTAGAGCGCGCTCAGACTTGGACGATGACCTTGCCGGTGTTACCGCCCGTGAACAGCAGATTGAGCGCGTCAGGCGCGTTCTCGAGGCCCTCGACGACGTGCTCGGAGGATTTGATCTTTCCTTCGGCCAGCCAGCCGGCCACCTCCGCGCGGCCTTCGTCCAGGCGGTCGAAGTAGTCGAGGATCAGAAAGCCCTCCATGCGCGCGCGCTTGATGATCAGGTTGGACGTGTTGGCGATGCCGTGTGCGCCCTCGCGGTCGTTGTAGCCGGCGATCGCGCCGCACAGCACGACCCGCCCGCGCAACGCCAGCTGCGCGAGGCACGCGTCGAGAATTGCCCCGCCGACGTTGTCGAAGTACAGGTCGATGCCGTCGGGCGCGGCCTCGCGCAGACGCGCAGCGACGTTGTCTGACTTGTAGTCGATCGTCTCGTCGAAACCCAGCTCGTCGCCGATGAAGGCGCACTTCTGCGGCCCGCCGGCGATGCCGATGACCTTTGCGGCGCCCTTGATCTTGGCGATCTGCCCGACGGTCGAGCCGGTCGCACCGGCGGCGCCGCTGACGACCACCACATCGCCCTCCTTGACTTTGCCGACGTCGATCAGGCCGAAGTAGGCGGTCATGCCGGTGACGCCGAACAGGCTCAGCGCGAGCGTCGGCGAGACGCCCTCCGGAAGCGGCTGGTAGCCGGTGGCCTCGCTGGCGATCACGTAGTCCTGCCAGCCGCTGAAGCCGAACAGCAGGTCGCCGGCCTTGTACTTGTCGGACTTGCTGTCGACGACCTCGACGATGCCACCGCTGCGTACGACTTCGTCGATCGCGATCGGAGGCAGGTACCCGGGCGCGTCGTCCATCCAGGTGCGAATCGTCGGATCGATCGACAGGTAACGAACGCGCGCGAGCGCCTCGCCGTCGCCAGGCTCGGGTGCGTCGGCCTCCTCGACACGCACGGTCTTCTCATCGACCATCCCGGTCGGACGCTCAGCCAGTACCAGGCGGCGGTTTCGCTCGGCCATGTTCGTTCCCCTCTTCGAAGTTGCGCTCGACGCCGAACGGCGCCGTCTAGAGCGATCTTGTCACTTCCACGCCGCACGGGGAGTGGAATCGATCAGGAGCCGACGCTGATGTGCGGATGCGGATGCAGCCGCAGGCTGGCTTCGGAATAGGCGCGCGCGAGCGCGTCGACCTCAGCCTGTGTCAGCGTTGAAGCGAACGCGGGTGGCCCGCCGAGCTTTTCGTACGCGGCGAGCAGCTTCTTACCGATCTGCGCCAGTCCGAAGTGACCGTCGTAGATGCTCTCGACGTACAGGCCGATGTTTTCGCGCGCGAAGCGCGCGGCGGTCGGCGACCCGCGCGACATTTGGTTGGAGCTCGCAAAGACCATCTTCCAGCCGCGCGTGGTCAACAGCACGCTATAGCGGAACAGCCCGGCGATGCTCGCCGCGGGCCCGGTCAGCGAGCGCGCCTGCAGTTCGCCGAACAACGTCGGGGTTTTCAGGCCGGTCACGGTCTTTGTGCTGTGCCTCGCGTGCGATGCACCGTCGGCCGCACTCGTTGGTACCGGCCCCGAAAGCAGTGGCCAAACGCGCTTGGTTTCGGTGACCTCGAGCGACACCGCGGTTTCGGCGGTCATCAGCTCGCGGGCCACCGCCGCAAGATCTTCGCGCTGCAGCTTCAGCGCGGCCGGCGTGGACTGTTCGTTCGCAGAACCGGCGCAGCCCCCGCCCGCCAGCGCCAACGTCAAGACGAGCGCGACGATGAAGCACGACATCAGCGCACGCGCGCCGTGCGTGCGCAGTGTCGTTCTCAAGCGGGCCGGCCCGCGGATCGGCGCGGCGGACCTACGTGCCGAGCAGGTCGATCACGAAGACCAGCGGCGCGTTCGCCGGAATCGTCGGCGGCGAGCCGGTCTTGCCGTAGGCCAGTTCGGAGGGGATGACCAACTCGCGTCGGCCGCCGATCTTCATGCCGGGCACGCCCTGGTCCCATCCGGGAATCACTTGTTTTTCGCCGAGTTTGAACTGGAACGGTTCTTTGCGTTTCCACGACGCGTCGAACTCCTTGCCGCCTTTGTACAGCACGCCCACGTAGTTGACGGTCACCGTGTCGCCCGCTTTGGCTTCCTTGCCGGTGCCGACGATCAAGTCTTTCTTTTCCAGCGTCTTCGGCGCCGCACCGCTGGGCGGAGTGACCTTCGGTTCGGTCGCCAGCGGACCGCTGGTGGGCGTCTTGGCGACCGCCGTTTCACCGGCCTTGACGAGCGTTTCGTCGGACTTGTTCTCGTTGCCGACGCCGATCGTGCTGCTCGAGCCACTGCCACCGCAGCCGGCGATCAGAGCTGCCGCGGCGAGCGCCGTCAGGCCGAGCAAGGTGCGCGAGCGTGCGCGCTGAAGTCGTGTGGAGAGGCCGTAGATGTAGTTCACGGTCGCGCAGACTAACGAAGTTGGGGCGCGCGCGTGCAGGGTGTCTCTCGCGGTAGGATCGACGGTGGACCGTGCTAGGCGGGGAGGTAGCGGTGCCCTGAACCCGCAATCCGCTCTAGCGGGGCTGAATTCCCTTCCGAGGGATTCGCTCCGGTCGCTCCGTCGTCCGGGGCGTCGATGGTCCGGGTCCCGCGCGGTGTCGGCTTGTGAACCAGGTCAGGTCCGGAAGGAAGCAGCCTTAAGCGATCCCCGGCAGGCGCAGCGGGCGTTCCCGGACCGGAGTCGTGGGCGGCGATCAGGCGGTCGGCAGGCGTTGTCTCGAGGCGGGGTGCACGGTCCGCTTTTCGTTTGCTCGCGTTGCCGGCGGTAGCCATGGTATTCACAGCGTATATACGACTGCGCACGGTAGGCGTGAACAGACGGAGAGCTGCGCGTCTGTCGAACTACTTGTCGCGTGCGGCGATAGCCATGGTATCTACACCGTAGATACGATTGCGCACGTTGGGCGGGTTGCGCACGTTGCGCACGGGTTGCGCACGTTGCGCACATCCGGACGTGCGCGCACTGCTCGGCGCCGACAGCGTCACGAAGGCGTTGGCTTGGGCAAACGCGCGTTCTATGCGCAGTGCTGAAAGATCAGCCAGGAGCGGTTGGCGTGCGTCTCGAGAAAGCCCGGTGGCACGTTGACTGCTCGGTGCAGATCGCGCGGGTCGAGCACGTAGTCCTGTTCGACCTCTTTGCTGGCCGGGTCGACGTAGACGCCGTCTTCGATCGTCGAGCTCTGGCCGCTGACGACGTTGGCCGGGCTGGTCTTCAGATGCAGCGCCAGCAGTGGCACGGGCGCATGATTGGGGACCTCAACGGGCCCGCAGCGCAGGTTGATGGAGCGGTTACGCACGAGCGCCAGCAGATCGTTCTGAATGCTCTGCTGGCGCGCCAGTTTGTCCAGTTCGCGATGCGCGCTTTTGTACTGCGACGGTGCAAAGGCGATCAGCGCGACGAGCACCATCGCACCGCCGGCCATCCACCAGCGTCTGTGCGCATCGTCTGCCGCCAAGCGCGTCCAGCCGAACACGCCGGCGCCACAGAACACGCAGAGGATGGAGGCCGTGAGGAAGCCATAGCGCGTGTTGATCGGCAGGCCGGCGGCGGCGACGGCGATGAACACGACGACAGCGAGCAGACCTGCGAGTGCTCCGCCGATCGCTCTGGCGCGCAGCCACGACAACGAGAGCAGCCCGCCGAGCGCCGCGCCGACGAGCACCGGTGGACGCAGGATCTCGCCGATGCGCCGCGGCACGTACTCGGGCACGTTGGCGATGCCTGTGACGCGTGCGAGCGTGTGCGCAGTGTGGCGCGTGTTGGTCAGCGACCACAGTGCGTCGCCAGCGATCGCGAGGTCGCTGAGTACCCACACCAACGGCGCCGCGGCGGCGAGCAGGGTCAGGCCGGCCAGCGCGCGGCGCGAGCGCGGCGGCTGTGCAGTCGTGGGGGCCTTGGCCAGGTCCTGCTCGCCGGCCGGCGGCGGCGCCTCGGACGTCCGCGTCTCGCTGCGCCGTTCGTAGACGACCACGTACAGCCAATACACACCGGAGAACGCCCAAGCCTCTGGGCGCAGCAGGCCAGCGAGTGCCAGCAGCGCGAGCACGGGCGCGCCGGCCGGGCGTCGGCCGACGGCGTAACGGTGCGCCTCGACGAGCACGGCGCTCAGCACGAACAGCAAATAGGGCACGTCGACGTACGCGCGAACGCCGTAGGAGATGATCGGCACGCGCGTGAGCAGGATCAGCGCTGCGAGCAGGCCCGCGGCGCGGCCGAACCACAGCGCGGCCAGGCGATAAACGACCCAGCCGCAGGCGGCCAGCGCGACGAAGCCGAGCCACACGACGACGTCTTCGGTGGCGCGCGGCCCGAGCGGATAGAGCACCACGCCGAGCGCCTCGACCAGCGGATGCGGCGTCGGTGCGATCGGCAGTTCGTAGGCGGGAAGTTCGCCGCGCGCCAGCTGGCCGCCCCAGCTGAGCGCGTACAGCGTGTCGTAGTTGGCAAAGCCCACGCCGGCGATCAGGCGCAACAGCACAGCGCCCGCGAGCACTGCCGGCAGGGCCACGAGACGCTCGACTCGAGGCTTGATCGAGGCGGCCACGAGCGCGCACGCTACCCGCTCGGCCGGGCGCTCGGGTGGGGTGGCGGGCGTGGGTAGACTCAACACGAGAACGGTGTCTGAGCCACAGCAGCCACAACAGCAGCGGTCGCTGTACCGCAGGCACCGCCCGCGCACCTTCGCCGAGGTCGTCGGCCAGGAGCCGGTCGTGCGAACGCTGCGCCACGCGGTCGAACGCGACAAGGTGCACCACGCCTACCTGTTCGTGGGCTCGCGCGGCACCGGCAAGACGTCGATGGCGAAGATCCTTGCGGCCTGCCTGAACTGCGAGCGCGGCCCGACGACCGAGCCGTGCGGCGAATGCGAGTCGTGTCTGTCGATCGCGCGCGCCAACTCGTTGGACGTGATCGAGATGGATGCAGCGTCGAACAACTCCGTCGACGACATTCGCGAGCTGCGCGAGAGCGTCGCCTACGCGCCGGTCAGCGGCAAGCGCAAGGTGTACATACTCGACGAGGCGCACATGCTCTCGACGGCAGCGTGGAACGCCTTCTTGAAGACGCTCGAGGAGCCGCCGCCGAACACGGTGTTCGTGCTCGCCACGACAGAGGCGCAGAAGGTGCCCGCGACGGTCGTCGACCGCTGCCACCGCTTTGACTTCCACCGCCCGACGGTCGAGCAGATCGCCAGCGTCCTACGACGCACGGCCGAGGCCGAGCAGATACAGATACCCGCCGAGGCCGTCTCGGCGCTCGCGCGCTCGGCCACCGGCAGCTTCCGCGACGCGCTGGGCACGCTCGAGCAGCTGGTGACCTACAGCGGATCGGAGATCGAGCTGGCCGATGTGCTGGCCGTACTCGGCGTGGCCGATGCGCGCCTGCTGGAGCAGACCGTCGACGCGGTCGCCGACGGCGACGCGCGCGGCGCGCTGGTCGTGCTGGCGGAGTGCGCCGAGCAGGGCCGCGACGCGGCCTCCTTCGCCGGCGACTTGGAGGTGCGCGCGCGCGAGCTGCTGGTGGTGCAGACGCTCGGCGAGGTGCCGGCGGAGCTGTCGCTGACACCCGAGTCCGACGCTGCGCTGCTTGCGCAGGCCGGGCGCGTGCCCGACGTCGTCATCGTGCGCCTGCTGGAAGCGCTCGGCGCCGCGATGGAGGCGGCGCGCGCCGGCGCCGACGCGCGCACACGCCTGGAGCTCGCGCTGGTCAAGGCGGCGCGCCCGCAGGTCGACTCCTCGACCAGCGCGCTGCTGGCGCGCATCGAGCGGCTGGAGGGCGGCGTCGACGCGGTCGCTGCCCAGCGCGACGTCGCGCCGGCTCAGCGCCGCGGCCCGGTCGCGCTCGCCGATCCGCCGGCCGCAGAGCATCCGGCACAAAGCACGCCGGCCGAGGCCGCAGGCGCGCCCCCGGCGGCCGGCGAGTCATCCGCGAGCGTCGAGGTGTCGGTCGCTTCGATCA
Source organism: Solirubrobacteraceae bacterium (assembly GCA_036264175.1). Classification (GTDB taxonomy): domain Bacteria; phylum Actinomycetota; class Thermoleophilia; order Solirubrobacterales; family Solirubrobacteraceae; genus Palsa-744. The sequence goes on along the minus strand of DATARK010000098.1, from coordinate 9,506 downwards.
CGGCGGTGCCGACGCCTGAGCAGCGCTCGGCGCAGCAGGACGACGAGCAGCCGACGGGCGAGCACCCGGCGAGCGCGACCGAGGCTGCGGCGAGCGTCGCCGAGGGCCTGGCGCCATTGCTGGCGTGGTGGCCGGCGGTGGTCGATCTCGTGCGCACGGACAACGCGCTGCTGGGCGCGTGCATCGAGGAGGCGCGTCCGGTCGAGGTGACCGGCGAGGACCTGACGGTGGCGTTCTCGGCGACGGCGCCGTTTCTGAAGAAGAAAGCCGAGAACCCTGACAATCGCGCCGCTGTGACGGCGGCGCTCAAGGACATCACCGGGCGGCGCTGGCGGCTGTCATACGAGCTTCAGGACGAGCTCGACTCCGACGGCGGCGCTGCGCCGCCGACGGGTAGCGAGGAGGAGTGGCTCAAGCGCTTCATGGACGAGTTCGACGCCGAGGAGCTGCCCTCAGAGGCTCTGACCAGCGAAGAGAAAGGCGTCTGAGATGCCCAAGCAGCCGCGCATGCCGAACATGCAGCAGATGATGCAGCAGGTGCAGAAGATGCAGCACGACATGGAGGTCGCCCAAGAGCAGCTCAAGGACGAGATCGTCGAGGCGTCGGCCGGCGGCGGCATGGTCACGGTGAAGATCTCCGGCGACCTGGACGTCAAGTCGATCGTGATCGATCCGTCCGCGGTCGACCCGGAGGACGTGGAGATTCTCTCCGACATGGTGCTGGCGGCGGTCAACGAGGCGCTGCGCGCCGCGCAGGAGCTGGCCGCGCGCAAGCTCGGCGGCGCATCCGGCGGGCTGGACATGGGCAACCTCGGCGGACTCGGCCTGCCAGGGCTGTAGGCGTCGCGAAGCTGTGACCACCTCCTACGCCCCGCCGGTGCAGCGCCTGGTGTCCGAGCTGTCCAAGCTGCCGGGGATCGGCAATCGCACGGCCCAGCGTCTGGCCTTTCACATCCTGCGCGCCTCAGAAGAGGACGCGACGGCGCTGGCGGAGTCGATTCGCGAGGTCAAGCAGCGCATCGGCCTGTGTGAGATCTGCTTCAACCTGACCGACGAGCCTCGCTGTCGCATCTGTCAGGACACGCGGCGCGACCACGGCGTCATCTGCGTCGTCGAGGAGCCCAGCGATGTGATTCCGATGGAGCGAACGCATGAGTACCAGGGCGTCTACCACGTGCTCGGCGGCGCGCTGTCGCCGATCGAAGGAATCGATCCCGAGGACCTGAAGATCGCCGAGCTGCTCGTGCGCGCCGTGCCGGGCGAGGACTCCGTCAACGGCTCGCCGATGGAAGCCGTGCGCGAGGTCGTGCTGGCGACCAACCCGACGACGACCGGCGAGGCGACGGCACTGCACATCGCCGAGCAGCTGCGCGTGCGCGCGCCGGAGCTCATGGTCACGCGCCTGGCCAGCGGGCTACCGGTGGGCTCGGACCTGGAGTATGCCGACGAGGTGACGCTGGGCAAGGCCTTCGCCGGCCGCCGCTCCGTCTGAGCGCAGGAGGCGCGGTGGCGCGCAATATCCTGCGGTGCATGTCTGGAGTGGTCGTGATGAAGTTCGGCGGCACGTCCGTCGCCGACGCCGAGCGCATCAAGCGCGCGGCGCGTCGCATCGTGGAGAAGCGCGAGCTCGGTCATCGCGTCGTGGCGGTTCTGTCGGCACGCGGCAAGACGACCGACGAGCTGATCGCGATGGCCGAGGAGGTCTCCGAGGTCCCGGACCCGCGCGAGATGGACATGCTGCTGTCAACCGGCGAGCGCATCTCGTGCGCTCTGTGCGCGATGGCGATCAACGACCTCGGCCACCGCGCGATCTCGTTGACCGGCTCGCAGGCGGGCATCGTGACCGACGAGTCGCACACCAAGGCGCGCATCATCGACGTGCGCGCGGACCGCATCAAGGCGGCCTTGGAGGAGGACAGCGTCGTGCTCGTCGCCGGCTTTCAGGGCGTCTCGGGCACAGCGCGCAACGTCACGACGCTCGGCCGAGGCGGGTCGGACACGACGGCGGTTGCCGTCGCGGCGGCGCTCGGCGCGGAGGTCTGTGAGATCTACACCGACGTGCCGGGCGTGTTCACCGCCGATCCGCGGCTCGTGCCCGACGCGCGAAAGCTGGCGACGGTGTCGTTCGAGGAGATGCTCGAGATGGCCGCGTCGGGGGCCGGCGTGCTGCAGCTGCGCTCGGTCGAGTACGCGCGCAACCACGGCGTGCGCATCCACTGCCGCTCGTCATTCGAAGAGGCGCCAGGTACCGTTGTCGTCGCAGAGGGAGAAACGATGGAGCAGCCGCTGATAACAGCCGTCACGCATTCCACGTCTGAGGCGCGCATGACGCTGAGCGGCGTGCCCGACGAGCCGGGCGCGGCCGCGCGCATCTTCATGGCGCTGGCCGACGTGAACATCAACGTCGACATGATCGTGCAGAGCGAGCCGTCGTCGGCCGGCGGCAAGGCGGAGATCTCCTTCACGATTCCGCGCGAGGATCTGCGCATCGCGCGAAGGGCGCTCGAGCCGCTGACCGGCGAGTCGTTTGCCGAGCTGACCGCGCACGAGCAGATGGGCAAGGTCTCGATCGTCGGCGCCGGCATGCGCTCGCACCCGGGCGTCGCCGCGAAGGTCTTCGACGTGCTCGCACGTGAGGGCGTGAACATCGAGTTGATCGCCACGTCGCCGATCAAGATCTCCTGCGTGATCGACCGTGATCGCGTGCCGCAGGCGGTGCAGCTGCTGCACAGCGCATTCGAGCTGTCGGGCCCGGGCACGATCGACGAGGAAAAACCCTTCAAGGCCCGCCAGACGCTGTAGCCGCCGGGGCCAAACCTGGCCAAACCTGCGCATCGCTGCGGCGAGCTTTCGAAAAAGCCCGGTAGTTACACAAAACGACGGGAGATGTGCAAAACTGCACACGCTAGTCAGGGATGACGAGATTTGCGTACGACCAAACGACCACGCCACTACGTTTCCCGGCATTGGCTGATGCTCTTGACGCCAGTGTTCGGTTACAACTACTCACGCGACGCATACGTCCTGCGTGGCGTCGGCAGGCGTATGGGACCTGTGCTGCGCCCGGACCGCCGCGTCCGCCGCGAACAGCCGGTCGAAGGGATTGACCAGCGCCGAAGGGCCAGCTTGGCCTGACGGGCGCAGAGCTTGGTCTGGGCGCTAGGGCCCGGGCTGCGGGGTCGGGGGACGGGCTGCTGAGCGTAGGGGAGGCGCTCAGCTTTCCCGTGCGCCCGATCAGCCGTCGAGCGAGCGCTGCAGCTGCTCGAGCACGCGCACGACACGCAGCCCGCTGCGCCCGTCCGAGCGCGGCGTCTGGCCAAGGCGCACGCACTGCACGAAGTGCTCGCACTCCAGCCGCAGCGGCTCGGCGTTGGCGACGCGCGGCGAGAACACGTCGCCCGAGCGCGTGATGTACTCGCCCCAGGAGCGAGCGTCCTCGTCAAAGCCCTTGTCATAGACGGCCAGCTTGCCCTCGACGAGCATGTCGTCGAACGTCGCCATGCGCTTGTCGCCGACGACCGTCAGACGCCGCTCCTTGTGCGGATCGAGCCACGACAGATGCAGATGCGCGATCACGCCCGAGGGGAAGCGCAGGTAACAGAAGACCACGTCCTCGATGCCCGGCTGCACAAAGGAGGCGCCCTGTGCGGTGCACTCCTCGGGCTCCTCGCCGATCAGGTACAGCGCGACCGACACGTCGTGCGCGCCAAGGCTCCACAGCGCGTTCTCGTCGGCGCGCAGCTTGCCGAGGTTCAGCCGGTTGCCGTACAGGTAACGCAGCGAGCCCAGCTCGTCGTCATCGACAAGCTGCTTCAGACGCGCGACCGCCGGGTGGTACTCCAGCAGGTGTCCGACCATCAGCAGCGTGCCCGCGGCGTCAGCGGCGGCGACCGCCTCCTGCGCGTCGGCGACGGTGGTCGCCAGCGGCTTCTCCACGAAGCAGTGCTTGCCGGCCTGCGCCACGCGCACGGCCAGCTCGGCGTGCGTCGGCACGGGCGTGGCCAGCACCACGGCGTCGAGCTCGTCGTCGGCCAGCAGGTCGTCGAGCTCGCCGCTCGTGCGCACGCCGGCAAAGGACGCGCCGAGACGCTCGCGCGCTCCGGCGTCGGCGTCGCAAAGCCAGCGCAGCTCGCAGCCCTCGATCGTTGCGAGGTTGCGCGCGATGTTCGGACCCCAGTAGCCGAGCCCGACGACACCCACGCGCACCGCGCGCCGGTCCTGAGCGCTCATTCTGTGCCGTCCGCGCCAGACCCCAGCGCGTCGATCGCCGCCACGCAGCGCTCGGCCGCGCGCCCGTCTCCGTACAGCTGCGGTCGCTCGCTCGGCGGCTGCGCGGCCAGCGCCGTCAAAGCCGCACCGGCATCGAGGTCGACCAGCGTGTTCCAGCCGGCGGCGACCGTCTCCACCCACTCGGTGTTCGCGCGCAGCGTCACGCAGGGCACTCCGGCAAGGTACGCCTCCTTCTGGACGCCTCCAGAGTCGGTCAGCACGGCTCGCGCCTGGCACAGCAACGCGCTGAACTCGACGTAGCCCAGCGGCTCGCTGAGGCGCAACCCATCGATCTGCGCCAGCTTGTCGAGCAGCTCGGCCGCGACCAGGCGGGCGCGCGTGCGCGTGTGCAGCGGCAGCACGACCGGCGCAGGCAGCGCGGTGATCAGCTCGACCAGCGCGCGCAGGCGTGCGGGGTCATCGACGTTGCCGGCGCGGTGCGCCGTCACCAGCAGGTACTCGCCAGGGTCCACGCCGTGCTCGGCAGGCGGTCGCTGGTCGGCGCGCGCGGAGGGTTGGCGGCGCATTGCCACGTCGACCATCACGTCGCCGACGACCTGCACGCGCCCGCCGGCGGACTCCGCGCGCAGGTTCTCCGCGGCGGTGTCCGAGGGGCACAGCAGCAGCGCTGAGAGGTGGTCTGTGAGCACGCGGTTGAGCTCCTCGGGCATGCGCCGGTCAAAGGAGCGCATGCCGGCCTCCACGTGCACGACCGGCGTGCCCGACTGCGCCGCCGCGAGTGCGCCCGCGAGCGTCGAGTTGGTGTCGCCGTAGACCAGCGCGGCGTCGGGCGCGAGCTCGGCGAGCAACGGCTCGAGCGCCGCGAGCATGCGCGCGGTCTGCTCGGTGTTCGAGCCGCCGCCGACGCCCAGCTCGCGGTCGGGCCGAGCGAGGCCGAGCTCGGCGAAGAACACGCGCGACAGCGAGTCGTCGTAGTGCTGGCCGGTGTGCACGAGCACCTCCTGATGGCGCTCGCGAAGCGGCCCCGACACGGCCGCCGCCTTGATGAATTGCGGCCTGTTGCCGACGACTGTGAGGATCTTCACCGGCGCAGCCTACGCGCTCGCGTCGGTGGACTCGGCGAGGAACGCGTCGAGCAGCGCAAGCGTCTCTCGCGGCTGCTCGATGAAGAACAGGTGGCCTGCGCCCGCGAGCACGCGCAGTCGTGAGTCGGCAATGCGCTCGACGAGCAGCTCGCTGCTCTGTCCGGGAATCACCTGATCGTCATCGCCGGTGACGACCAGCGTCGGCGCGGCGATCTGCGCAAGGCGGTCGGCGGCGTCGTGCGTGAGCACCGCGGCGATCTGCGCGGCATATCCGGCAGGGTCCTGCACGTCGGCGGACTTCTTCTCGATGAACGCCTGCAGCACCGCCGGATCGACCGTTCGCGCGAACGCGAACGGCGCCAGCGTGCGCATGCGCAGGCTCCAGTCGTCGGTCTGCATCGCAAACGCGAGCGCCGCCTCGCGCGGCTGGCGAGCGGCATGGGCAACGCCCGCGTGCGTGCAGCCGAGAATCAGCCGTCTCACGCGCGTGGGCCAGCCGAGCGCCAGCTCCTGCGCGATCATGCCGCCCATCGACATGCCGAACACATCGGCGCGCTCGATGTCCAGCCGATCGAGCAGCGCGACGGCGTCGGCGGCGAGCCCCCTTGTCGTATACGGGCCGGCGGTCACGGTCGAACGGCCGCTGCCGCGGTTGTCGTAGGCGATCACGCGGCGCGACTGGCTCAGCGGCAGCGCAAGCGCCGACCAGTCGTCGGCGATCGCCGGAATGCCCGCGATCAGCAGCAGCGGGTCGCCCGTGCCGCGGTCCTCGAAGTGCAGTTCGGCGTCGTCCAGCTTGGCGACCGGCATCGCCGGCATCGTGCCAGACGCCACGCCCGGACAGCGCCGAGCTCCGGCGACTACCAGCCGCCGGACGTGCCGGCGGGCGCGCTGGCGCCTACGACCGACGTGGACCAGTCGATCACCGATGTCGGGCGCACCACGTGGCGCTGCATACCCAGGTCTTTCGGCTCCAGGCCGAGTGCCAGGCCGACCAGCTGGGGCAGGTGCAATACGGGCATGTCCAGCTCGCGGCCAACCACTTTCTCGGCCAGTGGCTGCTGCAGGTCGAGGTTGAGGTGGCATAGCGGGCAGGGCGTGACCAGGCAGTCGGCCTGCGCGTCGACGGCATCGCCGAGGTGGCGGCCGGCCTGCTTCAGCGACGCTTCCTTGTTCATCGTGATGATCGGAAACCCGCAGCACTTGCGCATGCCGGCGTAGTCGATGACCGTCCCGCCGAGCGCCTCGATGACCTGGTGCAGGTAATCGTCGCGCGGATGCTCATCGTCGATGCCAAGGCGCTTGCGCGGACGCACGATGTAGCAGCCATAGAACGGCCCGACCTTGAGATTCGACAGCGGCCGCTTGACGCGCGAGCGCAGCTCGTCCAGGCCGATCTCCTCAACCAGCAGCCAGAGGAAGTTCTTATTGGTCAGGCCGGTCTCGTAGGTCAGCCCCTCACCGGCGAGCGTCTCGTTGATCTGCGCGCGATAGTCCGAGCTGGCGTCCAAGCGCTCCTGGCACTCGCTTTGTGCGCCCTGGCAGGTGGAGCAGATGTTCATCATCAGCTCCGCTCCGTCGACCTGCTGGGCCAGCGCGAACGTCCGCGCGTTGAGCGTGTCGGCGAGCTCTTGGTTGTGCTCGGCGATCACGCCGGCGCCGCTGCAGCAGGCGCGGTCGAGTTCGACCAGCTCGATGTCCAGCAACGGCGCAACCTGCGCCATCGAGCCGTGCAGCTCGGGCGTGAAGCCTCGGCTGACGCAGCCTGGCCAGTAGGCGACCTTCATTGCGCGCTCCCTTCCTGGTCTGAACTGGACGAGTCAGCGCCCTCGCCCGGACCCTCGCCCGTCGGGTCGTCCTCGCGCGGCGCGTGCTCCTCGCCGCCGGCGGCCTCGGGCTTGTCCGATCCCGCGGCGTCGGCCTGCGGCGTCGACTCGCTCGGCGTCTCGCCGGCCGGCGCCGAAGCATCGGCGCCTTGGCCGTTGCCGAGCGGCTGGTCGGTCGTGGCGCCTTCGGGCCCCGGAGCCGAGCTCGCGCTCTGCCCGTCGGCGGCGACCTGGTCTTCGTCCTCGCCGGCGATGTACAGGTTCAGCTCGAAGCGCTGCTCGCGGCCCTCGACCTTGTCGTAGATCGCCTGCACGGCTTTCAGGTCAGTCTTGGGAATCTTGTGGCCGAAGATCGCGATCTTCGGGTTGAGCTTGCCGCGCAGCAGCCCCTTGATGATGACCGGCAGCGAGGAGAGCAGCTCTTTGCCGGCGGGCGGGGTGAACTTGGCGAACCACGAGTTGCCGCCGTAGGAGCGCGGGATCAGCTCGGCCTCGTGGAGCAGACCGTAGTTGCGCACCAGGCCGGTGATCGCCGCCTCGTGACGCTCGCCGTTGTTGACGTCGACGATGTGCTGATCGTTTGTCGCGATGCGCCGCAGGCGCATGATCTGGCCCATCGGGTTGACGTCCTTGGGGCAGGCCTCGACGCACTTGAAGCAGTGCGTGCAGTCGAAGATCCCCTCGGGATCCTGCGCGAGGTCGTTGAGGCGCTCGAACTGCTGGTCGTCACGCGGGTCGCCGACGAAGCGGTAGGCCTTGGCCAGCGCGGCCGGCCCGATGAAGCCGGGGTCGACCTCCATCGCCAGACAGTCCGACACGCAAGCGCCGCACTGGATGCAGGCCATCGATTGCGTGACGTCGACCATGTTCTCGTGCGGCACCAGGTACTCACGCTCGGGCACCGGCTGCTTTGCGATCAGCCACGGCGTGACGCGCTGGACCTTCTTCCAATGCACCGCGTCCATGTCCACGATCAGATCCTTGATCACGGGCATGTTGCCCATCGGCTCGATCTCGATGACGCCGTCCTTGGCGCTCTTCAGCGCCGCATCGAGGTGCGTGTGGCAGGCCAGCGCCGGTTCGCCGTTGACGCGAACGCCGCATGAGCCGCAGATCGCCTGGCGACAGGAGCAGCGAATGCCGATCGAGCCGTCGAAGCGGTCTTTGGCCTGCAGCAGCGCCTCGAGCACCGAGCGGTGCGGCTCCAGCTCGACGGTGTGCTCGTCCCAGTAGGGCGCCTCGCCGGACTCCGGGTCATAGCGGCGAACGCGGAAGCTGAACTCCTCGGGTGGCTTGTGCGTCTCGGCCATCAGTACTTCCTCTCCTCGGGCTGCCACTGCGTGATCGTCACCGGCGAGTAGCTGACCTTGGGGCTGTCGCCGTCGAGCGCGATGTCGATGTGCTTGAGCCACTCGTCGTCGTTTCGCTCGGGGAAGTCCGTGCGGAACTGCGCGCCGCGCGACTCCTTGCGCTCGATCGCGCCGACCACGGTCGTCTCGGCGCAGTCGATCATGTAGCCGAGCTCGATCGCGCCGAGCACGTCCTGGTTGAAGACCGTGCCGCGGTCGTCGATCCACGCGCCGGCGGCTTCCTCCTTCAGGCGCGCGATCGTCTCAAGCGCGCCCTGCAGCCCCTCCTCGTCGCGGAACACGGCGGCCTTGGCGTTCATCAGCTCGCCCAGCTCGTTCTTGATCTCCGACACGCGCCGGCCGTCGCGTGAGCGGTTGATGATTGCGTCGACCGCATCGGAGTCGCGGCGCAGCTGCGCGTGCGTGTCGATCTCCGGCATTCCGATGCTGGCCGCACGAGCTGCAGCGTGTTCGCCCGAGCGCCGCCCGAAGATCAGCGTGTCCAGCAGCGAGTTGGCGCCGAGGCGGTTGCCGCCGTGAACCGACACGCAGGCGACCTCGCCGGCCGCGTACAGGCCCTCGATCGGCGTCTGGCCGTCGATGTCGGTCTTCACGCCGCCCATGATGTAGTGCTGGCCGGGGCGGATCGTGATCGGCTCGCGCGTGATGTCCACTCCGGCGAAGTCCTTGCCCAGGTTGACGATCTCGCGCAGCGCCTCCAGCGTGCGCTTGCGCGGCACGACGGTCACGTCGAGATAGATGCCCGTGCCGCCTGGCCCTACGCCGCGACCCTCGTTGATCTCGATCTGCTCTGCACGCGACACGACATCGCGCGAGGCCAGCTCCATCTTGTTCGGCGCCGACTTCTCCATGAAGCGCTCGCCCTCGGAGTTGAGCAGGTGCGCGCCCTCGCCGCGCGCGCCATCGGTGATCAGGATGCCGGTCTCGACCAGGCATGTCGGGTGGTACTGCACCATCTCCATGTCCATCAGCGGCGCGCCGGCGCGGTAGGCCAT
>DATARK010000089.1:0-11676 GCA_036264175.1 Solirubrobacteraceae bacterium | reverse complement strand
ATACACCGTGGTCTCGAACCATGACGGGGTACTGCTCTACTTGACTCTTTGCCGTCACGCGGATGTGTAAAACACTCCCGCTGACGGGTCGAACCTGGACGCACACCACGATCGAAAGTCGATCGCAGATGCGCATGCTGTTGAGTTTTCAAAGACCGTCAAGCCTCTCGAAAGGTGCTTCCTTCTGAGGAGACCTACTCGCCCAGCGTCCGAAGACGCACATCAGGGCGAACGACCGAGTATAGCGCTAAGCCGCGCGCAGGCGTCGAAAGCGGCGCTTGCCGACCTTCAGCACCTGCCCGTCGGCACGGTCGCTGTCGACATCGTACTCGCCGCGCCGGAGGGAGGCGTCCCCAAGCGTCACGCCCCCCTGATCGATCAACCTCCGCGCCTCCGAGCTTGACATGCCGAACTCCGAGGAGATCAGCGCCGGCAGGTGCACGGTGCCGCCATCGCGCGCGAAGCTGGCCTCGGCGATCTCCTCCGGCGTTCCGTGCTCGACGAACAGGCGCTCGAAGTGGCGCTCGGCCTGCTCGGCCTGCTGCTCGGTGTACAGCGAGGCCACCAGCTCGCGTGCGAGCCTGCGCTTGGCGTCACGCGCCGAGCTGCCCTGCGGGGGCTCGGGCTCTTCGCCCACTCCCGGCAGCTCCGCAATGGGCTCGCCGCGCGAGTCGACGCGACGCTCCAGCAGCAGATGGCGGTAGTCGGCAATCGCCTCGTCGGGAATCGACATCGTCTTGCCATAGATCTCCTCTGGCGAGTCGGTCACGCCGATCTGGTTGCCCAGCGACTTGGACATCTTTCGCTGGCCTTCGACGCCCACCAGCAGCGGCATCGTCATGATCGCCTGTTCGGGCTTGCCGTAGCTGCGCTGGATGTCGCGGCCGAGCAGCAGGTTGAACTTCTGATCGGTGCCGCCGAGCTCTATGTCGGAGTCGATCGCCACCGAGTCATAGGCCTGAAGCAGCGGGTAGAGCAGCTCGAGCAGCGAGATCGGCTCGTTGGCCGACCAGCGTTTGGCGAAGTCGTCGCGCTCCAGCAGCTGCGCGGCGGTTGTCGTGCGCACGAGACCCAGCAGCTCGACCATCGGCATGTCCAGCCACTCGCCGTTGTGGCGCACCTCCAGACGCTCCGGGTCTGCATCGAGGATCTTCAGCGCCTGGGATTGAAATGTCGCCGCGTTCTCGTCGATCTGCTCGGGCGAGAGCATCGGGCGCAGGTCTGAGCGGCCCGAGGGGTCGCCGACGCGGGCCGTGTAGTCGCCGATGATCAGCACCACCTTGTGCCCGGCCTGCTGGAACTCGGCGAGCTTGCGCAGCACGACCGCGTGACCGAGGTGGATGTCCCGCGCCGTCGGGTCGATGCCGAGCTTGACGCGCAGCGGGCGGCCCTGCTCGCGCGCCGCCGCCAACTTGGCCGCGAGTGCCCCCTCGGGCAAGCTGTCGACGGCGTTGCGCGACAGCCAGGCGGCCAGCCGTGCAGGGTCCTCGGCAGCCGCAGGGGTGGCGTCGGGCATCGGCGCCAATGCTAGACTCTCGCGGGCGCGGAGGTCCCTCGGCGCCGCGTTTGACCCGGCGGCGGCGTCGCCTCAGATTCGTCTCCCGGCGCCCTTGGGTCCACGCCTGCAATCGCCGATGAGCGTCGAGGTTCGCCCTGACATACCGCCCGCGCCGGCTTCAGAGCCAGGCGACGGCCCGACGGGCAACAAGCCGCGACTGAAGCGGCTGCGCTTCGTCGCGATCGTCCTCGCCGTGCTGGTGCTCGGGCTTGTCTCCTTCGTGTTCGGCATCTTCATCTCGGTCGCCTCCGACCTGCCGTCGCTGGCGAAGTTCTCGCAGCTGAAGGATGCTCGCAGCTCCGTTCTGCTCGATGACCTCGGCCACCCGCTCGGCGTCGTCAGTCAGCAGAACCGCGTAATCGTCACGCCCGGCGAGATCCCGCCGATCGTCAAGCAGGCCGTGATCTCGATCGAGGACAAGCGCTTTGAGACCAACAGCGGCGTGGACATCCGCGGCATCGCCCGCGCGGTCCTTCAGGACATCGCGCACCAGGGCTCGGTGCAGGGGGCGTCGACGATCGAGCAGCAGTTCATCAAGAACGCCCTGCAGGCCCAGTCGCACAGAACGATCTTCGAGAAGCTCAGAGAGGTCGCGCTGGCCTTTCAGCTCTCGCACAAGTGGTCCAAGGACAAGATCATCACCGCCTACCTCAACACGATCTACTTCGGCAACGGCGCCTACGGCATCGAGGCCGCCGCGCAGACCTACTTCGGCCACGACGTCAACCACCTCGGCTGTGGCGAGCCCAGCCACGAACTGTGCGTGCAGCAGCTGCAGCCGTGGGAGGCCGCGCTGCTCGCCGGCATCATCCAGTCGCCGACGGCCTATGACCCGACCGCGCACCCCGTCGCCGCTCGCGCCCGCCGCGACACCGTGCTGCGCCAGATGCTCGCGCAGGGATACATCACGCGGATGGTCTACGAACAGAGCATCTCCGAGGCGCTGCCTGCCGACAAGGACGTGCAAACGCCGACCGAGCAGACGATCGAAGGTGTCGACGCCGGCTACTTCACCAGCTGGGTGCAGCAGCAGGTGATCGAACGCTACGGCGCCGCGCGCGCGTTCGACGGCGGGCTGCGCATCAAGACCACGCTGGACATCGAACTGCAGCACTCGGCCGAACAGGCCGTCAACAACTACCTCGCCTATGCCGGCGGCCCGACCGCCTCGCTCGTGGCGATCGAAAACTCCACCGGCGAGGTGCGCGCGATGGTCGGCGGCCGCGACTACTCCAAGAGCCCCTTCAACCTCGCCCTCAACGGCCAGCGTCAACCAGGCTCGTCATTCAAGGCCTTCGACCTCGCCGCCGCGCTGGAGGCCGGCATCTCGCCGGACTCCTCGTGGACGTCCAAGCAGAAGACCTTCTACGTGCCCAATACGCGCGGGCAGGAAAAGTTCGTCGTGCACAACGACGAAGGCAACTACACCGGCTCCAACACGCTCACCGGCGCGACCGCCTTCTCGGACAACTCCATCTACGCCGAAGTGGGCATCAAAGTCGGCACCCGCAAGATCGCGCGCCTGGCGCATCGCATGGGCATCACGACGCCGCTGTCGACCAACCCCGCGATGACGATCGGCGGCCTGACCGTCGGCGTCACGCCACTGGACATGGCCCACGCCTACGAGACGATCGCTCACGAAGGGCGGCGCGTCAGCGGCACGCTTGCCTCCGACGACGCGCCCGTGGCGATCCAGGAAGTCGACGCCGGCAAGCACACGCTGCCCGACGGAAACCACAAGGACGTCAACCACGTCAAGACCAAAGCCGTGCTGCCGGCGAGCATCGCCGCGACCGAGACCTCCATGCTGGAGACCGTGCTGCAGTACGGCACCGGCAAGGCCGCCGCGCTCGGCCAGTTCGCCGCCGGCAAGACCGGCACGACGTCCAACTACGGCGACGCCTGGTTCGTCGGCTGGGACAGCAAGTACACGGTCGCCGTGTGGGTCGGCTATCCCGACAGCCTCGTGCCAATGACGACGGCCTTCAACGGCGGCCCCGTGCTCGGCGGCACCTACCCGGCCCTGATCTGGCACGACTTCATGACCTCCGCGCTGAACATCGACAAGGTGCGCGCCGAAGAAGCCGCCGCCGGCAAGAAGCCGAAGTCCGGCGAAACGGGCGAAGCCGCCACGACGAGCACCCCGGAAAGCTCCACGCCCTCCGGCGCGGGCTCCAACTCGGCGCCCAGCGGCGGCGAATCGAGCAAAGGCGGCGGCAAATCTTCGGCGCCGAGCGGCGGCGGCGGCGGCGAAGCCGGCGCGCAGAAAACCGAATCGCCGAGCCCGGCGCCAGAAAAGACACCTGCGCCCGCTACGCCCGAACCCACGCCTACACCGGCGCCGAGCGAATCAACACCGCCGTCGGGATCCGAACCCTCGTCGCCCACCGGCGGCGTGAGTCCCGGCAACTAGCTCACCGGGCCGCGACTCGGCCCGTCAAGCGCGCTACAGCCGCGGCCGCGACACGTTCACGTCGCCGCTCGCGCAGAAGCGCCAGCGCAGCTCAACCGCGCGCGTGATGCCGATGCGCGTGCCGATCGACACCTTCGGCTCGCTCCACTCGCCCACGCGCGGGCCGATCAGGATCGAGCCACGCGACAGCGACGTGCCGTTCTCGTCGAGGCGAATGCCCATCGCCTGCGTGAGCTTGCCCGGACCCGAGCAGAGGTCGCCGTCGCGCGCCGGACGCTGGGAGACAAGCCCGCGGCGTTCGCGCATCAGCTCGACCCCCGTGAGCGGCGCCAGCGCACGGATCAGCACTCCGGCGCCCACCCCGTCGGGCTCGCACACCGCGTTGAGCATCGCGTGGACGCCATACGAGCGATAGACGTAAGCGCGACCCGGCGACCCGAACAGCACCTCCGTGCGCGGAGTCAGCCCGGCGTAGGCATGGCTGGCCGGCTCGCTCTCGTGGTAGGCCTCGGTCTCCACGATCACGCCGGACGTCTCTCCGTGCGTGACCACGCAGCCGATCAGCTCTGGTGCCACCTCGAGCACCGGGCGGTCATAGAACGATCGCGAAAGCGTTCTCATCGTTACTCGCGCGACGACGTCTCAGGCCGAGCGCGCGCCGCCGAGCTCGGCGCGTGCCAGCGCGAGCTGCTCGCGCAGGCGCGCTGAGGACGTGCCGCCCTGTGAGACCTTCGACTCCAGCCATGACTCCTGCGCGAGCACCGCGCGATACTCCTCGCCATGCGCTGCCAGCACGTCGCTGTGCTGCGCAAGCTGCTCGTCGCTGAGCTGCGACAGCGTCTGCTCGGCGTCGAGCGCCGTACGCACCAAGCCCGCCACGACACCGTGCGCCTCCCGAAAGGGCACGCCGAGGCGCACCAGCAGGTCCGCCACGTCGGTCGCGGCGATCAACTCGTCCGACGCGGCATCGGCCAGACGCTCGCGATCGAAGCGCACGCCGCCGACCATGCCAGTCGCGGCTGCGAGCGAAAGCGCCAGCGTGTCGACCGAATCGAAGAGATGCTCCTTGTCCTCCTGCAGATCCTTGTTGTAAGTCAGCGGCAGCGCATGCATCACGCCGTGGAAGGCCGCCAGGTGCCCGACCACGCGCGGCGCCTTCGCGCGCAGCAGCTCAGCCGCGTCGGGGTTCTTCTTCTGCGGCATGATCGACGAGCCCGCGCTCCAGGCATCCGGCAGCTCGCTGAAGCCGAACTCGGCGCTAGACCACAGCACCAGCTCGGCGCCGAGGCGCGAGAGGTGCGTCGAGCACGTCGCCGCGGCGTTGAGGTAGTCGAGTATGAAGTCGCGCCCGGAGACCGCGTCAACCGAGTTCGGCGCGACCTCCGCAAAGCCGAGCTCGTCGGCGACCATCTGGCGGTCGGTGTCGAAGTTGACGCCCGCCAACGCTCCCGAGCCGAGCGGCAACGAGCTCGCCTGCGCTTCGGCAAAGGCAAAGCGCGCGCGGTCGCGCGCCAGCATCCAGAAGTAGGCCAGCAGGTGATGGCCTAGATACACCGGCTGGGCGCGCTGCAGGTGCGTGTAGCCGGGCATCGGCCAGTCGGCGTGCTCCTCCGCGCGCGCCAGCAGCACGGCCATCAGCTCGCCGATCGCCGCCGACGCCTGCGCACAGCTGTCGCGCGCGTACATCATCAGGTCGGTCACCACCTGGTCGTTGCGCGAGCGCGCCGTGTGCAGGCGGCCAGCCACCGGCCCCGCCAGCTCGCTCAGGCGCCGCTCGACGGCCATGTGGATGTCTTCGTCGCCGCCGTCGAAGGGAAAGCTGCCGTCGCGCAGCTCTCCCTCGACCGCATCCAGCCCCGCCAGCAGCGCGTCGCGATCGTCGTCGACGATGATCCCGCGCGCCGCGAGCATGCGCGCGTGCGCGCGCGACTGCGCGAGATCCTGTGGCCACAGCCGCCGGTCGAATCCCAGCGACGCGTTGAGGCGGTGGAAGTCCGCGTGCTGGGGCTCGTGAAAGCGCGACACGGCGACCAGTCTAGGGGCCGCTCAGGCTGCGACAGCGTCGTCCGAGGCCCGCGCCTGCCCGGCGCGTCGCGACGGCGCGCCTATGCTCAGGCCGCGACCGCGTCGCCCGAAGCGTGGGCGCGCCTGCGCGTGGCGATCACGCGCGCGCCGCCCGCGGGAGCGAACGAGACCGAGCTGCGCGTCGCGCTCTCGCCGCCGGACGCGGCCGGGTTTAGGTCGAGCTCGCGCAGAACCACCTGGATCACGCGCTTCATCTCCAGCTGCGCGAAGAACCACGCGACGCAGCGGCGCACGCCGCCGCCGAACGGAATCCACGTGTACGTGCCGGCCGCGCTCTCCAGGAAGCGCTCGGGCCGGAACTCCAGCGGCTGGGGATAGATGTCGGCGCGACGATGCATCAGATAGACGCTCGGCGCGACGATCGTGCCGGGTGGGATCGTGTGCCCGCCCAGCTGCATCGGCTCGGCCAGCCGGCGCATCACGAGCGGCACCGCTGGGCACAGGCGCAGCGTCTCCTTGACGACGGCGTCGAGGTACTCCTCGCTCTCTCCGCCGAGCACCTCCTCGCGCAGCCGCGCGAGCTTGTCGGGGTGGCGCAGCAGTCGCTCGAAGACCCAGGCGAGTGAAGTCGCGGTGGGGCCGTCGGAGAGCATCGTCACGAGTTCATCGCGCATCTTGCGTTCACTGCTGTGCGACTCCTCGCCGCCGTACTCGCGCTCGAGCATCGAGTGGATGTCATCTCGTCCCGACTGCACGCCCGAGCTCCGTCGCCGGCGCACCTCGTCGAGCACGACAGCCTCGACCTCGCCCATCACTTGGCGGAACTGCGAGCTGTTGGTGATCGAGCGCTTGCCGAGCGCCGCGAGCAGCGCGAGCCGCCGCGGCTGGTTGATCCAATCGGTCATCGTCACCAGGCGCTCGCGCAGCAGCTCGCGCCGCGCCGGCTCCAGACCATCGAACACGGCGCTCATCACGACGTCGAGGCTGATCGCCTGCATGCGCGGCCACAGCTCGAACGGCTCGCCGGTCGGCCACGTGCTGACTTGGCGCTCGGCGACGCCGGTCATCATCGCGCCATAGTCGCGCATGCGGTCGCCGTGGAACGAAGGCAGCAGACGCTTGCGGTCGCCGAGGTGCTGCGGTTCGTCGAGCAGCATCACCGACCTGGACCCGAGCAGCGGCTCCAGCAGCGGATTCGCTTCGCCGGCGCCGGCGCGGATCTGCGCCGATTGGTTGGTGAACAGGAGCTTGACGTGCTCCGGATTGCTGATCAGCACCCACGGGCTGCCGCGCCTCACGCGCAGCGTGAACACCTCGCCGTAGCGTGCGGCGCAGCGATCCATCATGTCCAGCGGGCGCAGCGCCCAGATCGCCGCCTGAGCGAACGTCGGCAGCGGCGGCCCGGCCGGCAGGCCCGATCGGCCACTCGTCGCCGCGCGCGACCCGTGGTTGCCGGCCGCGGTGGCCGCGATTTCGCCCGTCATGTCTCCTGCTCGACCGTTTGACGCCATGCTGCGCTCCTTGAAGTTCGCCGCTTTCGTCGGCCCGCCGCGTCCACATCGCAAGCGGCGCCGGGGATTTCCGCGCGCCGGCGAGTCTGGTCGCTTCGCTGGGCTGATTCGATAATTGCGCACGCCAGACGCCGCGTTTGAGAGACACGCCGGCGATCCGCCCGGGACGTTGCGCGAGAGGCTTGCTCAGCGCCCGATCGCCGCGCGCAAACCACTGCACACGCGCTCGGCCTGCTGCTCTGACAGCTCGGGAAAGAACGGCAGCGCCAGCGAGCGCGCGGCCACATCCTCGCACACCGGAAACTCGCCCTCGCGGTGGCCGAAGCGCTCGCGATAAAAGCTCATCAAATGGATCGCCGGCAGGTAGGGCTTGCTCTGGATGCCCGCCGCGGCGAGCTTGCGCACCGTCTCGTCGCGGTCCACCTCGTGTGGCAGCTGCACGACGAACACGAACCACCCGCGCACGTCCCCGCCGGCGTTCGCGCACGGCAGCGTCAACCCGTCGACAGCTGACAGCTCCTCGCGGTAGCGCTCTGCCACAGCCGCGCGCGCGGCCAGCGACGACTCCAGTCGCCGCAGCTGCGCAAGCCCGAGCGCGCAAGCGATATCTGAAAGTCGGTAGTTGAAGCCGAGCCGATCGTGATCGAGCCAGCCCATGTCAGGCGCGCGACCCTGGTTTCGCTCGGAGTCGATGCGCGCCTTGGCCTGCTCGTCGGCCAGCGTGACCATGCCGCCCTCGCCGGTCGTCAGCTGCTTGTTGGCATAGAAGCCGAACACCGCCGCGTGCCCGCGCGCGCCCACGGCCGGCCCGTCGGCGTGGCGCGCGCCCAGCGCCTCGCAGGCGTCCTCCACGATCGCCAGCTCGTGCGCCGCGGCGATGCGCTCGAACGCCGGCATGTCGGCTGGGTAGCCGAAGATGTGCACCGGCAACAGCGCGCGCGTGCGCTCGGTGATCGCCGCCTCGGCGGACTGCGCGTCGAGGTTCAGCGTCAGCGGGTCGATGTCGGCGAACACGGGCCGCGCGCGCTCGTAGATCGCCGCGTTGGCCGACGCCACGAACGAGAACGGGCTCGTGACCACCTCGTCGCCGTCGCTCACGCCGGCCGCGCGCAGGGCCAGATGCAGGCCGGCCGTGCCGCTGGACACGGCGCTCGCATACGGCGCACCCACCTGCTCGGCGAAGCGCCGCTCGAACTCCCCCACCTGCGGGCCCAGCGAGAGCTTGCCGGAGCGCAGCACCTCGATCACCGCGCGCTCCTCCTCGTCGCCCAGCACCGGCCGGGCCAGCGGCACGACGTCCTGCGACACCTAAGCCCTGCCGGACGGTCCGGCCGCCGGCGCGTCCGGCGCCGGCGCCTGCTCGCGTCCCGGCTGCATGCCGTACTCCAGCGAGTCCACCAGCGCATCCCAGGAGGCCGCGATGACGTTCTCCGAGACGCCGATCGTGCCCCACGTGTCGTGCCCGTCCGACGCGTCGATCAGCACGCGCGTGATCGCGCCCGTGCCCTTGGTCTCGTCGAGAATGCGCACCTTGAAGTTGACCAGCTCGATCTCGCGCAGATGCGGGTGCAGCTCGCCGATCGCGTCGCGCAGCGCCGCGTCCAGCGCGTGCACCGGGCCGTTGCCCTCGGCCGTGCGCACGTAGCGCTCTTCGCCCAGCCAGATCTTGATCGTCGCCTCCGTCACCACCTTGCCGTCGGCGCGCTTCTCCACGAGCACGCGCCAGGACTCCAGGCGAAACAGCGGCTCGTACGCGCCCGCTTCCTTGCGCATCAAAAGCTCGAACGAGCCGTCCGCCGCCTCGAACTGAAAGCCCTCGTGCTCGAGCTCCTTGACGCGCTCGACCACCCGCTCGGCGATGTCCTGGCCGGCGCCCGACTTGCCCTCGCTCGGCCGCAGGTCGATGTTCGCCGCGGCGGCCTTCTCCACAACCGTTCCCTTGCCCGACAGCTCGGAGATCAGCACGTCGCGACCGTTGCCCACGACCTCCGGGTCGACGTGCTCGAAGGTCTGCGTGTCGGCGCGCACGCCCGCGGCGTGCAGCCCCGCCTTGTGCGCGAAGGCGTGCTTGCCGACGTACGGCTGCGCCGGGTTGGGCGCGCGGTTGAGCAGCTCGTCGATGAAGTGCGCCGTCTCGGTCAAGCGCGCCAGGCGCTCGGGCGTGAGCAGCTGCACGCCCATCTTCAGCTGCAGGTCGGCGACGATCGTAATCAGGTTGGCGTTGCCCGTGCGCTCGCCGATGCCGTTGACCGTGCCCTGCACCTGCGTCGCGCCCGATTCCACGGCCGTCAGCGTGTTGGCGACCGCACAGCCGGAGTCGTCGTGGCAATGAATGCCCAGCGCCGTGCTCGCCAGCGCTTCGCGCACGACCGCCAGCGCCGTGCGAATCTGCGGCGGCAGCGAGCCGCCGTTGGTGTCGCACAGCACCACCCGCTCGGCGCCCGCGTCGGCGGCCGCGCGCAGGCAGTCCAGCGCGTAGCCGGGGTCTTCTGCGAAGCCATCGAAGAAGTGCTCGGCGTCGAACAGCACGCGCTTGCCCGCGCGCACCAGAAAGCCGATCGACTCGCCGATCATCTGAAGGTTCTCCTCGCGCGACACGCGCACGACCTTCTCCACGTGCAGCAGAGAGGCCTTGCCGACGAGCGTGCATACGGGCGCAAAGCACTCGGCCAGCACGCGCAGGCCCTCGTCGTCCTCGGCCAGCAGCTCGCGCCGGCGCGTCATGCCGAAGGCTACGATCTCCGCCGTCGCCAAGGTCTCAGAGGCCAGCAGGTCGAACAGCTGCTGCTCCTTGGGGTTCGACGCCGGAAAGCCCGCCTCGATCATGTCCACGCCCAGCGCGTCCAGCGCGTGCACGACGCGCAGCTTCTCCTCGGCCGTCAGCGTCAGGCCGCCGCCGCCCATGCCGTCGCGCAGCGTGGCGTCGTATAGCTCTATTTTCGTCACCGCCTGGCCCTTAGCCGGCGGCCGTGGCGCTGGCCGACGGCGCCTCGCCCGTGGGCGTCTCAAGCGCGCTCGCGTCGACCACGTCCAGCCACTCGCGGTAGCGCTCGCTGCGGCCGCGCATCGCATCGTCGAACGCCGCCTGGATCACGCGCGTGATCTCGCCCGGCTTGCCCGTGCCGACGGCGTGGTCGTCGACCTCACGCACCGGCACGATCTCCGCGGCCGTGCCCGACATGAACATCTCGTCGGCCATGTACATCTCGGCGCGCGCGATGTCGCGCTCGACGATCGCATAGCCGAGGTCGCGCGCGATCTGGATGATCGAGCGGCGCGTGATGCCGTCGAGAATCGAGTTGCTCTGCCCGGGCGTCGCGATCACGCCGTCGCGCACCACGTAGACGTTCTCGCCGGTGCCCTCGCAGACATAGCCGTGATCGTCGAGCAGAATCGCCTCGTCGTAGTCGGACTTGACCGCCTCGACCTTCGCCAGCACGCTGTTGAGGTACTGGCCCGAGGCCTTGGCGTGCGGAATCAACGAGTCCGGGCCGATGCGCCGCCACGAGGAGACCTTCGCGCGCACGCCGTCGCGCTTGCCGTCCTCGCCGAGATAGGAAGCCCACTCCCAGCAGGCGATCGTCACGTCGACGCACGCGTCCAGCGGGTTCAGGCCCATCGTGCCGTAGCCGCGGTAGACGATCGGACGGATGTAGCACTCGCGCAGGCCGTTGCGCGCGACCAGCTCCAGCGTCGCCGCGCGCAGCTGCTCGGCGCTGTAGGGGATGTCCATGTAGTAGAGCGCCGCTGAGCGGAACAGGCGCTCGACGTGCTCGGCGTTGCGAAACACCGCCGGTCCGAGCTCGGTGTCGTAGCAGCGCACACCCTCGAACACGCCGGTGCCGTAGTGCAGGCCGTGCGTCAGGACGTGGACCTTGGCGTCCTCCCATGCGACGAACTCTCCATTCATCCATATGAGGTCGGTGGGATCCACGTTCACTAGAGCTCCTGTTTAGATGTTCGCGAGCACTGCCTCGGTGGCCTGCTTCGTCCCCGCCGAGCCTCCGAGATCGGCGGTTCGCAGGCCCGCCTCCAGCGCCCCTTCAACGGCCGATTCTACAGCCGCCGCCTCGCTTTCCAAGCCGAGCCCGTGTCGCAGCATCATTGCCGCCGAGAGGAACATCGCCAGTGGATTGGCGCTGCCCGTCCCCGCGATGTCCGGCGCC
>DATARK010000053.1:0-4076 GCA_036264175.1 Solirubrobacteraceae bacterium | reverse complement strand
GGCCGGACACGTGCGCCTTCAGGGGCGGCTGTCAGTACCCGACGATCTGCCGGTGCGAGCGTTGAGCGCGCGGCGTGCGTCCTCGCAGCTGGAGACGCTCCCCGGCATGGAGTCGGCGGGCGTGCTCGCGCTCGCCGGCGGCGAGGTGCGCGCGCTGACCGAGGAGCAGCAGGATGCGGTCGCGCGTCGCTCGGAGTCGCTGCTCGTGTCGGCGGCCGCCGGCAGCGGCAAGACGTCGGTGCTCGTCGAGCGCTTCGTCGCGGCCGTGCGCGACGACGGCCTGGCGCCCGGACGGATCCTTGCGATCACCTTCACCGAGCGCGCTGCAGGGGAGCTGCGCGAGCGCGTGCGCGACCGGCTGCTGGAGCTCGGCGACCGCCAGGCGGCGCGCGACACAGAGGCGGCATTCGTCGGCACGTTTCACGGCTTCTGCGCGCGGCTGCTGCGGGCTCACCCGTTCGCGGCGGGCCTCGATCCGGACTTCGCGATCCTCGACGAGGGTCTCGCGGGCAGGCTGCGCGAGCAGGCCTTCGCCGGCGCGCTGCGCGAGTTCCTCGCGGCCGGTGGCACGAGCGAGCTGGACATACTGGCCTCCTACACCGTCGATCGCGTGCGCGGCATGGTCGAGCACGTCTACCTCGAGCTGCGCAGCCGCGGCCAGCTGCTGCCGCGCCTGCCAGTCGCCGCGCCGCGCGAGGACGCCGGCGAGTCCGATGTGGAGGCGGCCGCCGCGTGCGTGCTGCTCGACGACCTGCTGGCGCGCTTCGCGCTGGCCTACGAGCAGCTCAAGCGTTCGCGCGCCAGCGCCGACTTCGACGATCTGGAGCTGCTCGCCCAGCAGCTGCTCGGCGAGCACGAGTCCGTGCGCGAGGAGTGGTCGCAGCGCTTCGAGCTGCTGATGGTCGACGAGTTCCAGGACACCAATCCGCGCCAGCTGGCGATCCTGCGCGCGCTCGATCGCGAGAACCTGTTCACGGTCGGCGACGAGCTGCAGTCGATCTACGGCTTTCGCCATGCCGACGTGGGCCTGTTTCGCGCGCGGCGCGACGAACTGGCCCGCCAGAACGCGAGCCTCTCGCTGACGAGCAACTTCCGCAGCCGCGAGGCGCTGCTGGACGTTGTCAACGAGGTCTTCGGCCAACGCTTTGAGAATTTCTCCGACCTGCGACCCGGCGCGCGCGAGGGAGAGGGGGACGAGAGCGCGCCCGAGGACGATCGCGACGAGCCGGCCGTGGAGCTGTTGCTGACCGACATGGACGGCTGGCAGGAGCGCGAGGAGCTCGCTGCTGCGGTCGGCGAGGGGCTGCCGCCGGCGCCGTTGTGGCGTCAGGCCGAGGCGCGGCTGCTCGCGCGACGCGTCGCACAGCTGGTCGGCGAGGGCGCCGCTCGACCGGGCGACGTGGTCGTGCTGCTGCGCGCCTCCGGCGACCTGGAGGTGTTCGAGCGCGCGCTGCAGTTGTGCGGGTTGCGCACGCTCGCGGCCGTCGGCGCCTTCTGGGGTCACCAGCAGATCGGCGATCTCGTCGGCTACCTGCGCGCGCTGGCCAATCCGCTGGACGAGCTGGCGCTGTACGGGCTGCTGGCTTCGCCGCTGGGCGGCTGCTCGCGCGACTGCCTGGCGCTGATCGCGCGCGCCGCGCAGGCCTCGCGGCGCGGTGCGTGGGAGACGGCGCAGGCCGCGGCGTCGGGCGAGGGCGAGCTCGCCGAGCGCATCGCGCCGGTCGACCGCGAGGCGCTGGCGCGCGCGTGCGCGCTGTTGGAGCGCGAGCGAGCCGGCATGGCGCTGCGCACGATCGCCGCCTCGATCGAACGCGCGATCGAGGCGACCGGCTATCGCGAGCACGTGCTGTCACTGGAGTGGGGCGAGCGGCGGCTGGCCAACGTGCACAAGCTGCTGCGTCTGGCGCGGCGCTTCGAGGCCACCGAGGGCCGTGACCTGCGCGGCTTTCTCGACCGCGTCGAGTACCTGGCGAGCGGCGCGCGCGTCGAGCCCGATGCGCCGGTCGAGGGCGTCGAGCCGGACGCCGTGCGCCTGATGACGATCCACGCTGCCAAGGGCCTTGAGTTCCCGGTCGTGTGCGTCGCCGACCTCGGTCGCCAGCCGAGCTCGCGCATGCCCGATCTGCTCGTCGACGGCGATCGCATCGGGGTGCGACTGATGCGCCTGGACGGCGAGAGCTCACAGCCGGCGCTGGCATATGAGGAGCTGTGCGCGGAGCTACGCACGCGCGAAGCCGAGGAGGAGGACCGCATCGCCTACGTTGCGATGACACGTGCGCGCGAGCGGCTGCTGCTCAGCGGGTCGGCGCGCTTTGGGCGCTGGCCACGCCTGGCGCCCGGCGCTGCGCCGATCTCCTGGCTTGCGCCGGCGCTGTCGCCCGATCTGCCGCAGCGGCTAGCCGGAGAACCGGTCGAGCCAGGCGGCGCCTCGCCGACGCCGGATGACCCATCTCGCGCACTGCCTGACGGCGTGTTGCTGCGCCTGAACTCGCCCGCCGACCCGTTTGCGAGCGGGCCGCGGGCCGGCGCGGTCGACACGCCCTCCAGTGTGCCGCCGCCGGGCGCGCCGTCGGGCTCGGAGCCCGAGCCGTCGGTGCGCGAGAGCGCGCCGGTGGCGTCCGACACGAGCGCCGCGCGCGACGCGGAGATCGAGCAGCTGCGCGCGCTCAGCTATAGCTCACTGACCGAGCTGGAGCGCTGCGGCTATCGCTACTACCTCGAACGCGTGCTGTCGCTGCCAGAGGATCGCGCGGTCGCGCGAGCAGGCGATGGCGCGGGGCTGGAGGCGCGTGCACGCGGCACGCTGGTGCATCGGCTGATGGAGCTGGCGGACTTCTCCGACGTGCGCGACGCGAGCGCCGACGAGGTCGAGCGGGCCGGGCGTGAGCTCGGTATGCAGGTCGCCGCGCACGAGCGCGAGGAGCTCGCCAGGCTGGTCTCGGCGGCCCGGCGCGCGCCCTTGGCGGCGCGCGTAGCCGCGGCGCATGCGGTGCGCCGTGAGCATCCGTTCGCCTTCTCGCTCGGCGCGCAGGAGCCGCTGATCACCGGCGTGATCGACCTCGTGGCGAGCGAGGCCGACGGCTCTCGCCTGGTGCTCGACTACAAGAGCGATCGCGTCGAGCCGGGCGTTGACCTCGACGAGCTGGTGCAGCGTGACTATGGCGTTCAGCGGCTGCTCTACGGGCTCGCGGTGCTGCGCGAAGGCGCCACCGAGGTGGAGATCGTGCACTGGTTTCTCGAGCGCGGGGAGTGGGTCGGCGCGCGCTACGCCGCCGCCGAGCGCGTGGTGCTCGAAGAGCGCATCGCCGAGCGCATCGCCACCGCGCGCGAGCGCCGCTTCTCGGTCAGCGAGCGGCCCCATCGCGGGCTGTGCCTGACGTGTCCAGGACGCGTCGGTCTGTGCTCGTGGAGCGAGAGCGAGACGCTGCGTGAGCTTTCGCCGGGCGAGCGTGCCGGCGGGGGTCGCGATGGCTCGATCGAGAGGGACACACAGGCGGCGCGCGAGGCGGGCCCAGATAGCTGAAAACCCCTGCAAACACGGGCCTCCTGGGGCTCCGTCATAAGGTCGGGAAGGGGCCCTTTTAATCGCCGCCCGGCTGGATCGCAGCCCCCATCCACTGCTACGCTTTCGGGCTCAGCCTCAGGTGCCCGCCTGCCCGCGCCACGGGGGATGCACCGCCCCAAGGGAGCACTTCCATGAATTCGCACATCATGCAGCCGCCAAAGGCCGTCGGTCTCTACGACCCCAGCTTTGAGCATGACGCCTGCGGCGTCGGCATGGTCGCGCGTCTGGACAACCGGCCGACCCACGAGGTGATCTCGCGCGCGATCACGGCGCTCGAGAACCTCGAGCACCGCGGCGCCAGCGGCGCTGACCCGCGTACTGGCGACGGCGCCGGCATCCTCATGCAGATGCCCGACGAGCTGCTGCGCGCGGTCGTCGACTTCGAGCTGCCGCCGCTTGGCTCCTATGGCGTGCTGATGTGCTTCCTGCCGACCGACGACGAGGCGCGCGCGAGCTTGGAGGCGCTGCTGGAGCGAACCGTCCAGCAGGAGGGGCAGCAGCTGCTCGGCTG
>DATARK010000084.1:0-44646 GCA_036264175.1 Solirubrobacteraceae bacterium | reverse complement strand
CTGCCGGGGTGGGTGGGGAATGGGAGTCTGGGGCGGAGCAGCGGACCGTTCGGGATGACGATTTGATTTGACCGGGCGGACGTGAGAGTGGCATCATTTTGGCAGTAGCTCTCATTTCATTGCGACATCCAGAAGATGGTGACTCTCATGGTGTCCAAGCCAACCTCGACCACCGTGCCCGCCCAGGGCGTGGCCGACGATGCGCAGCACTCGCCGCGACGCTGGTGGGCGCTGATCGCGATCTGCGGCGGCACGTTCATGCTGCTGGTCGACGTGACGATCGTGCAGGTCGCGTTGCCGCGCATCCAGCACGACCTACATGCCAGCTTCACGAACCTGCAATGGGTGATCGACGCCTATGCGTTGACGCTCTCCGCGCTGATTCTCACCAGCGGCACGCTCGCGGATCGCATCGGGCGCAAGCAAGTGTTCACAGGCGGCGTGGCCCTCTTCACGATCGCCTCTCTGCTGTGCGGGCTGTCTGACAGCGCCACGCTGCTGGTGCTGGCGCGTGGTCTGCAGGGCTTCGGCGGCGCGGCGATGTTTGCCACCTCGCTCGCGCTGATCGCACAAGAGTTCCAGGGACGCGAGCGCGGAAGCGCGATAGCTGCATGGGGCGCGACGGTCGGCGGGGCGGTGGCGATCGGTCCGTTGGTCGGCGGCGCGCTCACGGACGGCCTCGGCTGGCAGTGGATCTTCTTCGTGAACATTCCGATCGGCATTGCCGTGATCGCGATCTCGCTGACGCGCATGGTGAACGTGCGCGATCCCGACGCCAAGCGTCTGGATTGGGCGGGCCTGATCAGCTTCTCCGGTGCGCTGTTCCTGCTGATCTTCGGGCTGTTGCGGGGGACCGACGAGGGTTGGGGCAGCACGCTGATCGTTTGTGTGCTCGCCGGGGCGGTCGCGCTGCTCGTCATCTTCGTCGTCGTCGAGCGCCGCCAGCAGCGTCCGATGTTCGATCTGTCGCTGTTCGCCAACCGCGCGTTCTGCGGCGTGTCGCTGGCCACGTTTGCAATCGGCGCGGGCATGTTCGCGATGTTCACCTACCTCACGCTGTACTTGCAGAACGCGCTCGGCTACTCGCCATTGCAGGGCGGCCTCCGACTGCTGCCGTGCACGATCCTGACGTTCCTCATTCCGCTGCTGACGCGCCGTCTGACAGGACGCCTCGCACCGGGCCTGCTGCTCGGCGCCGGACTCGGCCTGACGGCCGTCGGTCTCGTATTGATGAACGGCCTGGATGCGCAGTCCCAGTGGACAGCGCTGCTTGCGGGTCTGGTGCTGAGCGGCATCGGCATCGGGCTCGCCAATCCGGCGATCGCACACATCGCACTCGGCGTCGTTCCACCGGAGCGCAGCGGCATGGCTTCGGGCATCAGCAACACCTTCCGCATCGGCGGACTGGCGACCGGCGTGGCGGCGCTCGGTGCCGTATTTCAATCGCGGCTGGCGACCAGCCTGCACGAATCGCTCGGCAACCCGCCGGCGGCACTGGCCAAGACGGTCGCCTCGGGCGGGACGCATGCGGCGACGGCGCTTGTGCACGGGCGGCCGGGGGTCATGGAGGCGTCGCTGAGAGCGTTCGCGGCGGGACTGAACGAGATACTCGCCATCGGCGCCGGTCTGACGGTGCTCGGAGCGTTGGCGGCAGTCGTGCTCGTGCGCGCGAGCGACTTCCATGGGGCGGGCGCTGCGGCGCCCGCCACTGCGGCTGCCGACGCAGCGTAGGGCCGCGCAGCCTCGCTCAGCTGCGCGAGTGGCTTAGCCGGGCGCACGTAGGATGGCGGCATGGCCACCGCGCTCAATAGTTGCCGCGAGGCCGAGGCCTTGATGACGTCGGGCGTGCTCGCGCTCCCTGGCCGATTCGCCACGGCGGCGAAGGCATGTGACGTGGCGGACGACGTCCTGCGAGCCGTTCCGGTGGAGAACGACCTCCCGCCGCTGGAGGTTCTGGGCGACTTCGTGATCCCGCCGATCGACGGGCCGGCCAGCCGCGACTTCCAGACGTTGCACTTCGACTTTGGCGTCCCGCTGAACCCGCTCGCTCCCGGAGACGTTGCCCGCTACACCGTGCTGCACGTTCCGGCGAGCACGCCGCGGAGCGCGGCGATCACGCGCCTTGTCCCTCTCAGGGCGCTGCTCGGACAGATCAGCTGGGACGACCGTGACGTGCTCTTGTCGCGCTTTGCCAGCTATGGCAGGAGCCACGGCGCGTGGGACGACGTCGCCGGCTATACCGAGGGAAGCCTCGCGCGCATCGTCGAGGCGGCCTCTGGCGGGCCACCGCAGCTGCCCAGCGTCAAGGCCAATCCCGACTTCCTCTGCGGCACGGAGTTCGCTGGCCTCACTGACGAACTGGACTTCTTCGACAGCCACGGCCTAAGCGTGCTGGAGGCGCAGCGTGATCTGACCATCGACCCTGGCGCGATCGCGATCTTCGACAATCTCGCACTCGCGCACGGACGACAGGGACGCCGCAATCCCGGGGAGCTACACCAGCGCGTATACGGGCACCGCGCCCTCGACACAGGCCGACAGCGCGAGTTGCGCGACCGCTCCCTGGCTGCGTTTAGCTCGGCCGCGGCGGTGCGCTGGCCGGTGACGAGGACTGATGTCAGTCGAGATCGAAGGCCGCCTGGATCGCATCACTGAGCTGCGACTCCTGGTGCTCGAGCAACACCCCGATCTGTTCGCGGAGGGTCTCGACGGGACTCGTTGTGACGTTGTCGCAGCTCACGACCGACGGCGCCGCAAGGACCATTGGTCCCATCAACGCGCACATCTGTCCTGTTGCGGGTGGGTATAACCTGGTTATACTTGTACTATGAAGACGGCCATCTCCGTCCCCGACGATACGTTTCAGCGCGTTGAGCAGGCAGCAAAGCGCCTTGGCGTATCCCGCAGCGAGTTCTATGCGCGAGCTGCCCAGTCCTGGCTCGAAGTCCTGGAGGACGAGGACACCACCGACGCGATCAATCAAGCGATCGAAGGGCTGCCAAGCGACGGAGACTTCACTGACGCAGCTGCTGCAGCGCTCGCAGCAAGCGATGAGGACTGATGCTCCGCGGAGAGGTGTGGTGGGCTCACCTCGGGCTTCCAAGAGGCTCTGCTCCGGCGCTTCGCCGTCCGGTGCTGATCATCAGCGCCGACCAATACAACCGCTCGCGCTTGAAGACTGTCACGGTCGTAGTCCTCACAGGCAACGCGCGCCTGGCGGCGCTACCGGGGAACGTGGCTATCTCAACAGAGTTCGCAGAGCTTGAGACCAACTCGGTGGTGAACGTCACTCAGGTTGCAACGATAGACCGCGCTGCGCTCGAGGAGCGTGTGACTGAGCTCCCGGATTGGCTTATGGCACAGGTAGATGTGGGCTTGCGGCGCGCCCTGGCCTTGGCGCTGTCCACGTAATCATCCGGCTTGCGTAGTTGGGGACGCTGAAACTAAAGCTTGCGCAAACGCCACATGCTGCGCCCAACCTTCAGAGTTCAGGCGGGAGCATCGAGCGGATCAGCCAAACACGGTCGCCGTCCGCGATAGGGCCGAACCAACTGCGCTCCGGCTCAATCAGCGTCCGGATAAACTGATCCGCGAGGGCGAGAAGATCAATCGCCAGCGGAGCTGCATATCGCCATAGCTGGTCGTCCGCCTCGCGAGGGGCCAAGCGGTTGTAGGAGAGATGCGCAAGCTCTGTGTCGAGTCGCCGGCGCATGATGCTAAGCGGATGGCCAGCGAGGCGGACGTCGGTAGCTGGCGTTCGCTCGGCTGACCACCGGCCATTGGTGAATTCGTCAGCGACGATATCCTCAGCGTGCGACCGGCCGCGCGGGTAGAGGAAGTCGAGGACGTTGCGTCCATTGATCAGGGCAGCAAGCTGTTGCAAACACGGCAGGGTTGACGGCAAGGTCAGAGGCAGCCATGGGAAGGTCCTCAAGCGACTTACGGAGCGTCCATAGCGAGTACCGGACATGCTCGGCTGCCAGCTCTCGCTCATGGGTCGCACGGATCGAAGTTGCCACCGGCAGAATCTAACGACCGATAAGAGACGCGGCACTCGTTGCCACGCCTGGGGCGTGAAAAGCGGGAGCGACGGGGGTCGCTCCCTCGGTGTCGAGCGGCGGGCAATCGCAGTGTGGCACGAGGCGCCGGCTCCATTCGAGAAGCAAGCCGCCGCGGCTCACACGATCCCGTCGGGACGCCGGGCCTGAAGGCGCCATCGATCTGCGTCCAAACCAGGGCATCGTCGTAACGGTTGTTCAACGGCGCGGTCGGCCTCGGCGAGGCGTTCGCACAGCCTACACTGCCCGATTGCTCGTATAATCCGACCTATGTAGCGAGGCCCGTCCGGGCATGTCCTCGCTAGGATGCGAGCGCGGGTGGTGATCAGTGGCTAATGCTTCAACAGACATGCAGGCTGGGTGGGCGGTTCTCGCCGACTATGCGTTGGTGGACGCCACAGGGAAGCTCTCAGTAATCGGGATCTTTGACCGTCTAACCGCGTCTGAGTTCCCGAGTATTCACCCGATCCTGTTTGTCGTGGTCTCGTGGGTAGGTCCGCCTTCCAAGGTGGCTGTCGCTGAGCTTCGGCTATGGGGACCTGGCAAGGAATTGCTGGTTGGTGGTCAGCAGCAGGTGCAACTCGGTTTGGACGGGCACGCGAATGGGGTTTTTCGATTGTCGCCGATCGCATTGCCACAAGCTGGGTCGTATGTCTTTGAACTGCTTGCTGACGCCGTAAGCATTGCTCATCTGCCCCTCGAGGCCCAGCTTGGGGTAGCCAATGACTAAGTCACAGAGACTTGAGAGGATCGAGAAACTAGAGGCGCTTCGCGGCAGCACAGTGATCTCCTACCTAACTGCTGACCGAGGGATAGCGAGCGCCCCGATGTCAGAGGACATTCTGAGGATCATGTATGACCACTTGCGCTCAATCGGGCATGTCGAGCAGATCGATCTGATGATCTACTCGCGTGGGGGCGACACGATGCTGCCCTAGCCGCTCGTAAACACTATCCGTACTTACTGCGACAAGTTCTGCGTGCTTGTTCCGTTCCGTGCGCACAGCGCCGCGACCCTCACTGCTCTCGGAGC
Source organism: Solirubrobacteraceae bacterium (assembly GCA_036264175.1). Lineage (GTDB taxonomy): Bacteria > Actinomycetota > Thermoleophilia > Solirubrobacterales > Solirubrobacteraceae > Palsa-744. Next base: position 39,555 of record DATARK010000084.1, on the reverse strand, counting down.
GGACGAGATCATCATGACGCCTATTGCGCAGCTGACGCCCGTCGAGCCAACAATCACTATGCCACTAAATCCCCCGAATCCGGCGGCCCCTGGGCAGCCGCTCGGGCTTAACGTCGAGGATGTCGCTACGTATATGCAATTTGTCGAAGAGCGGGGTGGCATCGAGAGCGAGCAAGGGAGAACCCAAGCCCTAGCGAGCTTGACGAATCACGTCAACCCCGTCGCGCTGGGCCACCTCCATCGATTCCACAGACTTGCTCGCCAGCAGGCGCGCAAGCTTCTTGAGCTTCACATGGACCCGGCCCGCCAAGAGGCCGAGATCGAGGCCATCGTTGACAAGCTTGTGAAGACCTTGTGGGCGCACAACTACAAGATCAACCGGCAGGAGGCACGTGAGATTGGCCTCGCAGCTAAGGACGCCTCCGCTGACGAAGACGACGCAATCTGGAGCCTGTACGAGGCCTACGAGGATGTTATGGATCTACGCAAACCGATCCTGCCAACGGCCGGCGTCTTTCCGTCCGGTCAAGGAACTGTTGCGATGAGAGGGATCCGTATGGCCTTCGTTGAGAGCCGCGCGCAGAGCGACGCCTTCGTGTTCGACCTCGACCTCACGCGCCCACAAGCACCGACCCCGCCGGGCCAACCGGCGCAGTTCGGGCCTCAGGTGCAGATGACCGTCACGCGCCAGGCTTGGCGTAAGGCGTAAGCGGCGGCGATAGCGGGGTCATCACCACGCGGGTAAACGCGCTGTCGTCGTACTGGAGCCGCGGGACATACTCGATTGCAGATCCTGTCCAATGGATTGATGCATCCAACTCAATCTCTGTAAACCACTTTGGAGACGAGTCCACAGATTGGGTCTTTGTCGCGTCCATAGGACAAAGCATAGCGTCCATCCGGTCAGTCTGCTATGGCCTAGACGAAGTCCGCAGAATGAACGATACGACACGGATCGGCGCACACCGGGCCAAAGTCAAGGATCGGCTGGCATCTTGCGGGTGCCCAATTGCTAGGGCAGATGCTGAGTTACGGCGACCCCGGCACCGCACTTCCTCGGCTTGCGATCCCAGCAAGTTCTGCGCGCCCGCAGGACCTCTACGTGCTCGGAGACCTGCCCAAGGCGCGGCGCCGTACGTCATGCGCCGCCAGTCCATCAAGGAGGAGTTGCAGCGCCTCGGCGCTCCCGCCGACCCGGCGATCAACCGCGCCAAGGAGCTGCTTGGTGACTTCTCGCGCTTCTGGGACGTCGAGACCGAAGCCGCCGAGCGGCGCAGGCTGCTCATGTCGCTGTTCGAGCACGTCTGGGCGCAAGACGGGCGCATCGTCGCCATGCAGCTCCGCGACGACTTCCTGCCTAGTGCTAACCCGCTAGCCGTTGCCGCAAGCCCGCGGGGTGCAAAGCGGGAGCGACGGGACTCGAACCCGCGACCTCTGCCGTGACAGGGCAGCGCTCTAACCAACTGAGCTACGCCCCCGCGATGGACGCTCTCGGCCTGTCCAGCACCGAGCGCGCTCGCTCAGTATGCCAAGGCTCGCCGCTCGCCGGCGAGTTCGCGCGCCTCGCGCGCGCCCGGGGCGCTCCGGGACGCGCTCGCGTGACGCCGACAGGCGCCGGCCCCGCCAGACAAACTGGCCGTCTGGCCAGTGCTTGCACTAGGCTCTGTGCGTGGCGCTGGTCGGACCTGCACCGATGCTCGACAGCAATCCCTTCTCGGTGATGCTGCAGGATCTGCGTGACGAGCGCTTTGCCGGCTTGCCGTTTCCGCCCGGCGACACGAGCTTCTCGATTCCGCGCACGCGGCGCTTCGCCGGCGAACCTCTGGAGATGCTGCTGGAGGCCTACGAGCGCTACGGCCCGGTGTTCACGCTGCGGCTGTTTCACAGCAACGTCGTGTTCATGCTCGGTCCGGCGGCCAACCACTACATGCTCGTCTCGCACGCCTCCAACTTCGCCTGGCGCGAGGGCCAGTTTCGCGACCTGATCGGCCTGATGGGCGATGGCCTGCTGACGATCGACGGCGACTTTCACCGGCGCTCGCGCATGATCATGCTGCCGGCCTTTCACCGCGAGAACATCGCCGCCAGCTACGACACGATCGTGCAGGAGTGCACGCGCGCGCTCGACACGCTCTCGCCGGGCGCCGAGATCGATCTGTACACGTGGACGCGCAAGCTGGCCATGCGTGTGGCCATGCGCGCGCTGTTCGGGCTGGACCCCGACGGCGCCCGCTCGCGCGCGATCGACGCCGCCGGTCTGTTCGAGGAGGCGCTCGCCTTCTACGCCTCGGACTACTTCCTGCGCGTGTTTCGCATGCGCGGCACGCCGTGGGCGCGCATGCAGAACGCCGCGCGCCAGCTCGACTCGCTGATCTACTCCGAGATCGCCGAGCGGCGCGCCTCGGGCGAGCGCGGCCAGGACATTCTCAGCCTGCTGCTGGACGCGCAGGACGAGGACGGCAACACGCTGTCTGAGCTGCAGATTCGCGACGAGGTGATGACGCTGCTGTTCGCCGGCCACGACACCACCACTTCGACCATCTCGTTCATGTTCTACGAGCTCGCGCGCAACTCGCGGATCACCGCGCGGCTGATCGCCGAGCAGGACGCCGAGCTCGCCGGCGCTGCGCCCAGCGCCGCGCAGCTGACCTCCGGCGAGCTCATGCAGCTGGAGATGGTGCTCGACGAGACGCTGCGCAAGTACCCGCCGGCGTGGGTCGGGCCACGCCGCGCGCTGGAGACGTTCGAGTTCGAAGGCCACACGATTCCCGCGCGTGCGTTCGTCAACTACTGCTCCTGGGCCAGCCACCGCCTGCCCGACGTGTTCCCCGCACCCGACGAGTTTCGCCCCGAGCGCTTTACGCCCGAGGCCAAGGCGGCCATGCCCAAAGGCGCCTACGTGCCCTTCGGCGGCGGCTCGCGCACATGCATCGGCATGCGCTTCGGCCAGCTGGAGGTGCGCACGATCGCCACGCTGATCCTGCAGCGCTACACCCTCTCGCTGCCCGACGATTTCCAGCTCGCGATCCGCCAGATGCCGACGATCAGTCCCAAGGACGGCCTGCCTGTGCGCGTGCACGCGCGCGCGAGCGCCCCCGCCGGCGCGCTGCACGCGGCCGCCTGATCGCTCACCGCCACGCGGACGCGGCCGGTCGACTCCCGCCGGGAACTAGCGCAGGCTTGCGGAGAAGCTCAGCACGTAGCGCGCCTCGTTCTGCGCGGTGTTCACAGGTTCGCCGCGGCCGGCGGCGACGCCTTCGACGTACACGTGCGGGTCGGAGAACAGCGTCAGTTTGAGCGCTTCCAGCAGAAAGCCGCGCGGGCGTACGACCAGCTTGCCGCCTTCGGCCTCGGCAACCGCGTCGACCGTCGCGCCAACCCCGAACAGCCCGCCCGTCGCACGCACCTCCACCTTGCCACCCGAACTGCCGACGAGCTGCAGCGAGACGCCCGCCGGCAGCGCCGCCTTGATGTCGGCCGGGCTGACCGTTCCCTGCGCATGGAGCTTTGCGCCGTGCTTTCTCAGGCTCACCAGCTGGAGCCGTAGCGGCCCCTCACTCGTGGAGTCGGCCGTCAGGTCGATGCGGTCGAGGCCGCGCGCTTCGTGCAGCAGCTTGCCGGTCTGCGTCGGGCTGATCTTCAGCGTGCGCGCGTGCACCGTCACCGAGTCGGCGTCGCCCCACAGCAGCTCGACCGCCGGAAAGGCGCTCACGTGCACGCTCTGCACGTCGCCGTACTTGCCCAGCCGCGAAGAGATCCGGCTGGCGGCGATTTTCGGCAGGAAGATCTGCGCAAGGCCCAGCACCACGACCACCGCTCCGAGCAGCCACAGCGCCAAGCGCAACGGGCGCGTCACGCGCAGGCTCCGACGCGCACGGCCTGCGTCCGGCGCACGCGCGCGCCGCCATGACCGTCATCACCGTCGCCGCGCCGCATCTCCTGAGAGCTTCGCAGGAGACGCGGCGCGCGGCTACGGTCGAGCTAGATCAGCCCGTTGGCTTTGAGGAACTGTTCGGCGACGGTCTTCGGCGCCTGCTTTTCGACGGTCACCGCCTTGTTCATCTGCTGAATCGCCGGAATCGTCAGCAGCTTGCTGACCTTGTTGATGGTTTCTTCAAACGCCGCGCCCTCGGCGCTCAGCACGCTCTTCTTGACGATCGGCGCCACGTTCTGGAAGCCGAACACGTGCTTGGGGTCTTCCAGCAACTTGAACTTGCCACCGAGCAGCTGGCCGTCGGTGGTGAACACGTCCTGCGTGTCCACCTGTCCCGTTTCCAGCGCCTTGTAGGCGAGTTCGATGGCGATCGGCTTGAACGTCGGGTTGACGCCATATTCCTTCTTCAGCCCCAGCAGACCCTCGAAGCGCGTGGCGAATTCAGGCGCCGCACCGAGCGTCACCTTCTTGCCAAGCGGCTTCAGTTCTTCGATGCTCTTCAGGCTCGGGTTTTTGCTCGCGAAGCTAGGCGACATTGCCAGCGCGTCGGAGTCATAGAACGGCGTGTATTGCAGCATCGCAAAGCCCTTGCTTTCGGCAAACGCCTTGGCCTGCTTGTAGGCGTCTTCGGCGCTCGTCGGCAGCTTGGTCTGTTCTGCCACGGCCGACAGGAACACGCCGGTGTACTCCGGGTACATGTCGATCTTGCCCGACGTCAGCGCCTTGTAGATGATCTCCGAGGAACCGATTTCCGATTTCAGGTTGATCTTGTAACCCTTCGCTTCCAGCGCCTGCGCGTAGAGCTGCCCGAGAATGTTCTCCTCGGGGAAGTTCTTGTCACCGATCGTCACCGCCGGCTTGCCCGCTCCGGGCTTGCCGCTCGACGAGCTTTCACTCGAGCTCGACGACGTGCTGCTGCTGCTTCCACAGGCCGCCAAGCCGATGCTCAGCGCGACCACGGCCAACAGCGCCGACGCCCTTCCCCCTACCATTTTCCATCTGCTCTTACGCGTATCTGGCATTTATACGCCTGCCTCCTGTTATTGACTTGCTTTGTCGAGAAAAGAATTAATTAATAAATATGTCGTTTTTCGCTCAGACCCTCACCGCGGCGGCGGAGCGCAGCAACACGCCCTTGCGGCCACCGGCGCGCAGCCCCCTTGGCGTGAGTGCCTGCTGCACGAGCGCGAGCACGCCCTCCACGGCCAGCGCCAGCGCCGCCACGCAGATCGCCGCGCCGAGCACGCCCGAGAAGTGGTAGCTGGTCTCGTTGGCGATCGGATCGCCGAGACTGCCGCTGAAGCCCGCCAGCGCGGCGATGGTCGTCGTCGAGATCACGAACACCGCCGCCGTGCGAATGCCCGCGAAGATCAGCGGCAGCGCCAGCGGCAGCTCCACGCGCGTGAGAATCTCGCGCTCTGACATGCCCATGCCGCGCGCCGCGTCGACCAGATCGCGGTCCACGCCGTCGACGCCCAGATAGGAGTTGGTGATGATCGGCGGCACCGCCAGGATCACCAGCGCCAGCTCCACCACCGTCAGCCCCAGCCCGAGAAACGCGTCGCCGATCGCCAGCACCGCCAGGCTCGGCAGCGCGCGGCCGAGGTTGCCGATGTTGATCGCCAGAAACGAGCCGCGGTGGATGTGACCCAGCCACACGCCAAGCGGCACCGCGATGACCACCGAGATCGCCACGCCGATCGCGCCGACCTTCAGCGTTTCCAGCGCCAGGCTCGTCAGCGTCGGCAGGTCCGAGTGTCCCGACACAGCGCCGTTGTTGGCGATGAACTTGAACGCCTCCACGAATTCGTGCATCGCTCAGGCGCTCCTCGCGCGCGTCCAAGGCGTCAGCGCGCGCTGTGCCAGCACCAGCAGCGCGTCGGCCGCCAGCGCCAGCAGAATCGCCAGGCCGCCCGCCGCGATCAGCTCGGTCTTGAACGGCCCCTCGCCGAGCGCCGAGTGAATCGGCACGCCCAGTCCCTTGTCGTAGATCGTGTACACGATCGTCGCCAGCGCGATGATCGTCACCACGGCGATGCGCAGCCCCGCCACGATCGCCGGCAGCGCCAACGGCAGCTCCACGCGCACCAGCGCCTGGCGGCGCGTCATGCCCATGCCCTCGGCCGCGTCCAGCACCTCCGTCGGCACCGCGCGCAGGCCCGCGAGGATGTTGCGAAACAGAATCAGCAGCGTGTAGGAGACCAGCGCGATCTCCGCCGCGAAGATGTTCAGCCCGACTGGCGCCACCAGCAGCTCGAACAGCGCCAACGAGGGAATCGTGTAGAGAATCGTCGTCACCAGCAGCGTCGGCCGCTCGACCGCACGAAAGCGATGCGCCGCCAGCGCCAGCGTTATCGCGATCACGAAGCCGATCGCCACAGCGATCGCCGTCAGCAGAACGTGCTGTGTCAGCGCCGGCCACAGCACGCTGCTCCAGTTGTGGCTGACCCATTCCCAGCAGAACGCGTGGTTCTCCACCACGCACTTGCTGCTGTGCGCCGAGTAGTTGGGAATCACCGGGCCGCTCGCCGCGAGCAGCGGCGCGCCAAGCGTCATGCCGCGCTCGTTCCGTGCGCCGAGCCGTCGCCATGCACGACCAGGCTCGACGGCGAGCCGTTGGACCCCGCGCCGTTGGCCGCAGCCTCCTCTGACAGCAGCTGCTCGATCAGCCCCAGCGTCAACAGCCCGCGCACGTTGTCCTCGCCGTCGACCACCGTCAGCGCCTCGCCGCCCGCCGTCAGAATCATCGACAGCGCATCGCGCACCGACGTTTGCAGCGGCGCGCGCGTCGGTCCCGGGCGCGTGCCGTTGGGCTCCAGCAGCTTCAGCTCGCCGAGCGTCGTCAGCGACAGCCGCTTGATGCTGCGGTCGGCGCCCACGAACTGCGCCACGAAATCGTCGGCCGGGTGAATCAGAATCTCGCGCGGCGTGTCGTACTGCGCCAGGCGCCCGCCCTCGCGCAGAATCGCGATGCGGTCGCCCATCTTGATCGCCTCGTCGATGTCGTGCGTCACGAACACCACCGTCTTCTTGACTTTCGCCTGCAGCGCCAGAAACTCGTCCTGCAGGCGCGCGCGGTTGATCGCGTCGATCGCGCCGAACGGCTCGTCCATCAGCATCAGCGGCGGGTCCGCCGCCAGCGCGCGCGCCACGCCCACGCGCTGGCGCTGGCCGCCCGACAGCTGCGCCGGGTAGCGCCCGGACATCTCCTGCGCGTCCAGGCCGATCAGCTCCAGCAGCTCGTTCACGCGCGCCGCGATGCGCTCCTTCGGCCAGCCCAGCAGGTGCGGCACCGTGCCGATGTTCTCGCCGACCGTCTGGTGTGGAAACAGGCCGATCTGCTGGATCACGTAGCCGATCTCACGGCGCAGCTCGCGCGCGTCGCGCGTGAGCACGCTCTCGCCGCCCAGCAGAATGTCGCCGGAGGTGATCGAGATCATGCGGTTGATCAGCCGCATCGCCGTCGTCTTGCCTGAGCCCGACGGGCCGACCAGCACGCACACCTCGCCCGCCGGCACCGTCAGCGACAGATCCACGATCGCCGGCTCGCGCTGGCCGTCATACAGCTTGCTGACGTCGCGCAGCTCCAGCTCGGCGGCCTTCGATCCGGCCTCGCGGCGCCCCTGCGCGACGGCCCGATCGGCCTCTGCGCCGGCCGCGCTGGGCCGGGCCTCGCCTGGCTCGGCGAACGCTGATGACCCCTCGCTATGGGCGGTGTCTTCGCTGTTCAAGAGAGTTCCCGAGCCGGGTGCGCCAATCCTAGCCCACTTGTACAAACCGTTCACACCGCGGCTCGCTAGCCTAGAGGCCCCAAGCGCCTGGGGCGCGTAGCTCAGTTGGCCAGAGCACCTCGTTTACACCGAGGGGGTCGCCCGTTCGAGTCGGGCCGCGCCCATCGCCCGTGACCGACCAGCCTCCATTGACAGACAACAGCTCTCCCATCCGCATCGCCGTCATCGGCTCCGGCCCCGCCGGCTTCTACGCCGCCGGCCATTTGCTCAAGGACGCGGACGCGGGCTACGAGGTCGACATGATCGAGCGCCTGCCCACGCCGTGGGGGCTCGTGCGCTCCGGCGTCGCGCCAGACCACCCGAAGATCAAGTCGGTCACGCGCGTGTATGAGAAGACCGCCGCGCACCCGCGCTTTCGCTACTTCGGCAACGTCTGCTTCGGCGAGCACGTCTCGCGCGAGGATCTGCTGGCGCACTACCACGCGATCGTCTACGCCACCGGCTCGCCGATGGACCGCCCGCTCGGCATTCCCGGCGAAGAGCTGCCCGGCTCACACGCCGCCACCGAGTTCGTCGGCTGGTACAACGGCCACCCCGACCACACCGGCCTGGAGGTCGACCTCGTCTCCGCGCACCGCGCCGTCGTCATCGGCAACGGCAACGTCGCCGTCGACGTCGCGCGCATGCTCATGCTCAGCGCCGACGAGCTCGCGCCGACCGACACCGCTGACCACGCGCTGGAGGTGCTCGCGCGCAGCCGCGTGCAGGAGGTCGTCGTCGTCGGCCGCCGCGGACCCGCGCAGGCCGCCTTCACCAACCCCGAGCTGCTCGAGCTCGGCGAGCTCTCGGACGCCGACGTGGTCGTAGACGCAGACGAACTCGAGCGCGCGCTGTCCGTGCACGACGACGCCGCCGAGCAGAACGCCACCTCTCGGCGCAATGTGGAGATCCTGCGCGAGTACGCCCAGCGCACGCCCAGCGAGGGCCGCAAGCGTGTCGTGCTGCGCTTTCTGCTCTCGCCCGTTCAGCTGATCGCCGGCGCAGACGGCGCCGTCGCCGACGTCGAGCTGGTGCGCAACGAGCTCGTGGCCGGCGACGACGGCTTCTTGCGCGCGCGCGCGACAGACCAGACAGAGACGATCGCCGCCGGCCTGGTCTTCCGCGCGATCGGCTACCGCGGCGAGGCGCTGCCCGGCGTGTCCTTCGACGAGCGCGCCGCCACCATCCTCAACGACGGCGGCCGCGTGCTCGACCCCGACAGCCGCGCGCCGCTGCCCGGCGAGTACGTCGTCGGCTGGATCAAGCGCGGCCCCTCAGGCGTCATCGGCACCAACAAGAAGGACGCGCAGGAGACCGTCGACGCCATGCTCGTCGACCTCGCGCCGTCCAGCAACGGCGCCGGCCCGGCGCACGCGCCCGAGCGAGCGGACGCGGCGGCGATCGAGGCGCTGCTGCGCGAGCGCCAGCCCGAGCTCGTCACCTACTCCGGCTGGGAGGCCATCGACCGCCACGAGCGCCAGCTCGGCGAGGCCTCCGGCCGCCCGCGCGTCAAGCTCACCGACATCGAGCAGATGCTGCGCATCGCCGCGTCCGAAACGCCAGGCTGAGCCTCTGCTGGCGCGTCGGCGCTGCCGGCGTCGCTGCGGGCGAGGCACGAGGGCGCGAGGGCGTGAGGGCGTGAGGGTGTATGTCTCGTTGCGCGCTTCGGTAGCCATGGTATATACGCCGTAGCTACTATGGCTATCGCTGGCCGTTTGGCGGAACTCGGCGCGCCTGCTCAAGCCGCGTCGCGGCCTCGCCGAGAGGAACTGTGTGAGCTTGGCGAGTCGCAGCGGTTCTACGCGTCTGCGTTCGGCGCTGGGCGCTTGCGCGGTGCTCGCGCTTATCGCTGTTCTTGCAGCCATTCCGGCCGGCGCGAGCGCGACATCCCGGGCCGGGGCTGGGGTGGGCGCCGGCGCCGGACCGGCGGCGATCACGCTTCCGCCGGGCGGCATCGGCCAGGTGTCGGCCGAAAACCTCGACGAGCTGCTCGGCGAAGGCGAATTGCATCCGGGCAGCATGCTCAGCGAGCTCGAAGCGCCGCTGCTGGCCAAACAGCTCAGCCACCTGCACGGCATTGCCGAACTGGCGACCGTCGAAGGGCTCGGCGGCAGCGCCGGCGTCGAAGGGGCAATGCTGCGGGCGATCGAACAGCTGGCAGAAGAAGGCGAAGAGGTCGAAGAACTCGTCGGCGGCTTCGCGCTGGCCCTGGACTTCGAAGAACAGCTCGAAACGCTGTATCGAGAATCGCAAGCAGCGCACGAACCCGGCGCGCCGGAAACACTTGAAGAAGCCGTCGAAGCCGCGCTCAACCGCACGCCCGAAGAAGCGATCGACGAAGGGCTTGAATCGCTGACGCTCGGCGAACTGTTCAGCCGCCTGCTCGGCGAAGCGGCGCACCCGGAGATCGTCGCCGCGACGCTGCTCGAAGCGGCCAGCGAAGAAGGACTCCACGAACTGCTCGGCAGCACGCCGCGCTACGAACCGTTCGCCACCGCCACGGCCGCCGAAGCCGCCGCCGCGATCGGCATAACGCGCGTCGAACTGGCCGAAAAGCTCGGAAAGACGCCGGCACAGCTGCCCGAAGGCGCGCTGGCGCTGTTCACGCCGCTGCGCGACGGCCGCCAGCTCGGCTTCTTCGCGGCCAAAAAAGGCATCGCATTCGGCCTGGTCGGCGAAGCCCCGCCGCCGGAAGAACCCGAAGAAGAAGCCGAAGAAGAAGAACCGCAAACGGGCAGCGGCGACACCTCGCCGGGCAAATCCGGCGGCACGAGCACAGGCAACGCGCCGGCGAACGCGTCGGCTTCGTCGGTGAGCACTCCCCTGCCGACCGGCGCACCGGCACCCCAGCGCGCGCCGACGCCGGCCGTCTCCGCGGCACGCATCAGGATCGTCGGGCACAGCGTGCGCAGAGCCTCCGTGATGCTTGTCTTGGCGGTCACCGCGCCCGGCAGGTTGGTCGTCGCCGGCCACGGCGTCAAACCCGCCCATCGCACGCTCTCCCACGCGGGCCGTTTCAGCGTGACCCTCCGCGCCACGCGCGCGGCCGCGGCCTCGCTGCACAGCCGTCATCGCCTGCGGCTCTCGCTGCGCGCGTCGTTCTCGCCGACCGTCGGCGAGCCGTCGGTCGCTACGAGCAGCATCACGCTGCACTAGCGCTGCCGCGGGCGTGCATTGCCTCGGCGAAGCGCGGCGCCACGAGCCCGGCACCTGGAGCCGGCGGCGGCGCCGGCCGAGCCGGCACGGGCGATATGGCAGACTGCCTGGCGCTGGCCCCGTTAGCTCATCTGGTAGAGCGCCGGACTTTTAATCCGGTGGGGCGGGTTCGAGTCCCGCACGGGGCATCAAATGATCGATGTCGAAACCCGTTCTCGCGAGCCTCCCTGGGTCGCCGCTAGAGCGATCCAGGCGGTCGTCGTCGACGCGCAGTCAGCGGAAGGGACTGCTCGGCGTCTGCCTTCGGCGTCGCCACCTCGTCAGACAAGACACGCGAGCGTGACTAGCGCTCACCCGAATTGCGCACGTTGGGTGCCAAGGATTGTCTGTCCCGAGTGCCACTGGCCTCGCGGCGAACGTGGTTGTTTGGCACCACGGGGTACCGGCAGCAATCGAGATTCTTCCCAGACGGCGATCGATTCAAGGTAACGCCTAGCGCGTTGCATCCAACTGACGCTTGTAATAGCTTCGGTGACGAGCGTAGGCTGGAAGTGTGAACTCAACCTCGACTGATGGTCCTACAACTTCGGCGAGCCCGATCATCCGGTATTCGAGCGTTCGATACCGCCTGGTGATCGTGGTCGGATTGCTTGTCTCAGCATCGTTGCTAGCGTATGGCGTAATCCACGGTGAGACGACTGGCGTCGTTGGGGGTTCCGTTAGTCTCCTAGTCGTCGGACTCTTCGCACTAGGCGTCAGACACAAGGTGCGAGGTAATGCTGTTGCGCTCGCGCGCGAGGGTGACTTCTTGGTCGGCGGCGAGCTCGAGCGGCCTCTCTCGATCGCTGACACAACGTTCGAGATCGTCACGGACTACGAAGGTAGTTGGGTCGTCGTTTTGTGCAGTGGCGACGCCAAGATCCGTCTCGGTGCTGGTGGCTGGACAGCCGCCGGAGAACGCTCGGTTACCAAGGCCGCTGCCGATCGGCTGCTCCTAGCTCTGGGCCTGAAGCGACGCTGCTCGATCCCCGTGCGCGATCGGTCGAGCCCGAGCGCGGACGGAGGTGGCGTAACCCGATTGCCCTAGGGTCCGCACGTACCAGCTGTCGGAACTCATTTTGCTATAGGGTCCCGTGCCGTGCTCGATCACGGGATTGTTAGACGCTCAGTAGCGCACCGTCTCGGCGCGCAACGTCTTTGGTCGGGGCTCCTGATTGTCGCATCGCTCGCGGCCTGGCTCGTGTTTGTCGTTGACGAGGCATATGCACGTGCGACCCCGTCCGGTCGTCGTCCGACTACGACGTCGACACTTGTAGTCCGTATGTCTGGGCTTCCGCCAAAGGTCGCCGGCAGCATCGTCGTTCGCGGACCACACTTCTCAGCGACCCTGAAGGGGTCAATAAGGATCCCGCACGCGCGACCTGGGACCTACATATTCACCCTCCATCAAGTGACCATCGCGCACCGCCATGGTCGAGTACGTGGGGACAGCCTTGCGCTTCCGAGCCAGCATCAGGTGCGCACACGGGTAAATGCGGGGCGGACGACGGTCGTACGGCTGCAGTACGGCACCATCATCAACTCCAACGTACACCGTCTGCGCCGGAGCCCAATCGCGGTCCGGGGCGACCCCCGCAACCCGGCTGAGCTCATCCTTACGGGCGCCAGTCACGCTGGTGTTGGGACGATCCTCACGGCCAAGCCGTCGGCGGAGCTTCCGGCGGGGCTATTCCACCGAGTGACCGCCGTGCATCGCTCCGGGCGACGGAGTGTGGTCAGCCTCAAGCCAGCCCGGCTGACGGATGCCTTTCCCCAACTCGATATCAACTCCACGCTGGCCCTGTCGCCGGGAAAGGCGACCGTCAGTCAAGTCCACTCGGCGGGATTCGCACCGCTCATAGCGAGTCTTGGAACACAGAACTTCCGCTGCCAGATACCGCTCGCCGATTCCACACTAAGCTCGCAGCAGAGCTTTAGCATCAATGCGGTAGTACAGCTTCACATCCCTACGTTCTTTGGGGTGCCGGTCGGACTGCCAGATGGCAAGCTAGCCCTCACTTTCAAAGCCTCTGCCTCATTGCAGGCATTCATCAGAAAGAACACCGGGTGTAGCGCTCAGGTGAATCTCCCGCCCCTGCCCGGCGCGATCCCTGTGGGGCCCGTCGTCGTACCGGTATACGCACAGGTAGGTGCCTTTGGGTCGGCCACTATCGGTGCCGACCTGCACGCACAGGCGAGCGCCGGCTTCAGTCTTACGGCTGGAATGGAATTTCATGGGACGAATATCCGTAACATCTCTGGTGCGAGCGCAACCGCTAGCGCCTCGGCGAGCGGCGCGGGCAAGCTCGCGGTTGGGCCGTCAGTCCGATTCGCCGTCGGTGTCGCCGCGGTTGCCGACGTGCACCTCGATGCTAAGCCGGCGCTTGCGTTTACTGCCGCCCTGGACGGCACCTGCTCACTAGATTTGGAAGGAGGGTCTCGAGTGGGAATTTCGATTGGCCCGTTCCAGCTCAACGAGAATCTGCCGGCGCCAACAGCGAACCTGTACCGGTGCGCACGACCGTCGCAGCTCGCCATTGCCCAGACGGGGCCGTTCGGTGCCTTCCCCAGCCAAGCGTTCGAATACGCTATCAAGGTGACGAATACCGGCAGCACGACTGCCCGTGAAGTGAGCGTCCTGGACTCGCTGCCGAGTGAAGGATCATTCCTTTCCAGTACTCCTACCGGAAGCCCTGCCGCCCCGCCCGCCGGCGGTGCCTACACGATTCCGCTGGGCGACGTTGCAGCGGGGCAGACCAGGACGGTAACTGTGCGTTGGCGCGCACCTGCTACATCAACAACGCTCACCAACAGCGCGGTCGTCAAAGCGGCTAACGCGCCGCAGGCAGGACCGGCGACTGCTGCCGTGCCAGTTGGGACGACGAACAGATGTAACCCTTGCGGGGCAGTGGCAGCAGGGACCGGCTTGCGCAATCGCGACCACGGCTCGATCACCGTCGCAGGCATACCAGAAGGAGCTACGGTCGGGCGAGCAGTCCTCATCTGGGGCATCCTTTACAGTGGCGGGCTCCCGTCAAACGAAATTACGTTCGGCGGACACCCTCTTTCGGCAGATGTCACGTCGAGTATGTCGGGGACATTGTGCTGGGGCGACGAAGCCACCGTCGGGTACGCCGCTGATGTCACCTCATACGTCACAGGCAACGGCACGTTCGACATTACCAATCCCCCGCGGGGAGAAACCCGCGTCGACGAAAGTCCGTACGGCGCGCTTCCCTACACGGACGGGGCCACGCTTGTTGTATTTTACAATGGCGGCGGCGCGAATAATCAGGTGCTGAGTGATTTTACCTACAACACCAACACCGACCCAGCGACGAGCAACACGATCACAAGATCCTTCAGCGAAATCAACAGCGTGGGCGGACCAGCATCCGTGACCCTTGCCGGTCCCGACGGACAGAACAACTACGGCGAGACCTTTACGTTCACCGGATCGGGAGAACAGGAAGTTTACAACACGTTTGACGGCACCGATCACCAGGATGGGCCCAGCTTCTCGATCGGCAATCTCTGGGACACCGATCAGTTTGACGTTACAGCGCTCGTGCCGGCCGGACAGCAGACCTTCACAGTTAATAACGTCCGAACTGAAGACTGTGTTGGCGTCGGAGCTGCCGTGCTACAGGTGGCTCAGAGCACAGGATAAACTCAGGCTTTCGTCGGCAGGCTAAGCACGAAGGCGAAGGCAGCCGCCGTGGCTGGCGCGACCTCTCATTCTGAGGCACGCAAAGCCCAGCGATGGCCGATCGCGGCGCTCCTGTGAACGTTCGTCGAAGCCAGGTTGACCACTGCGCGGCGGACGTGCGACGATGGGAAGCGGCATCCAACTAAAGGGGGTCTGCGCCTTCGGTCGGTGATTTGTGCGCCCGAACTGGCGGAGCGGATGCTCCCTGCTGCGGACATGGACGAGACGGTGGGGACTGCACGCCGCATTGGCGCAGGCGCCCGAACCCTCAGCAAAGGAGCCGTCTCAGATGAAACGTGCGAAGACAGTCGGACTCTTGACCATGGTCGTGCTCGTCGCGAGCACGACGGTGGCCGCATCGGCGTCAGCTGCGCTGCCGGAATTCGTCGGACCACTTCCAGTGCCCTTCACGTCGAAAAGCGGCCTCACGACGCTAGAAACAGTCAAAAAAGCACAGATAACCTGCGCGTCGGACAGTGGCACAGGCGAAGTCTCCGGGCCGAAAACGGGCTCGGTCAAGATTACCCTGGCGGGGTGCGAACTCGTAACGTTGGGCCTGACGTGCAACACGGTAGGTGCGCCGCCCGGCGAAATCGTCACCACCACGCTCCTGATGACACTCGACTACATCAAACTGGTACCCAAAAAGGAAGTCGGCATCGATCTCTCCACCGCGACCGGTGGTCCGTTGATTGAAGCCGTCTGTGGGCCGCTGAGAATATTGGTGGACGGGTCGGTCATCGGGAAAATCACACCGATCAACAAAATGGTCAAACCACCCAGCCACTTCACGCTCAAATTCACACAAGCTGCAGGAAAACAGAAACCGACCAACTTCGAAGGCGGCCCGATCGACGTTCTGTCGACGTCGTTTGGCGGTCCATTCGCAGAATCGGGGCTCGCGTCTACCGACACGATCGCGTTCCCGGTCCCGATAACGATCGCGGCGTAAGCCGGCGCGCCGTACGGCCTTGTCCGAATGCCCCGTGACCGAGCGCCTCTCGGCGCCTCGGCCCGGGGCATCTGGAGGAGCTTGCCGGCGCGACTCGCGCACTACCGCTCAACGAAGTAGTGCCCCTCGTCGAGATCCTCGATCAGCCCAGGCCCGCTCGGCCGCCAATCGAGCAAGTCCTGCGTTAGCTCGCTGGACGCTGGACTGTCGAGCGCGAGCAGGCCGCCCAGCCAGCCGAAGTGCTCGCCGGCCTTCTCTGCGGCGATCGACTCCACAGGTACGTCCAGCTGCCGTCCGATCGCCTCGGCGATCTCGCTGATCGTTACGCCCTGGTCGCCGACGGCGTGCAGCGTGGACCCGGCCGGCGCCTTCTCCGCCGCCAGGCGAAAGAGCCGCGCGGCGTCGAGCCGGTGCACGGCGTTCCAGCGATTGCGTCCTTCGCCTATGTAGGCCGACACGCCCTTGTCCCGCGCGGTGGCGACGATCATCGCGACGAAGCCGCTGTCGCCGTCGCCGTGCACCGTCGGCGAGAGTCGCACGACCGACGAGCGCACGCCGCGCGCGGCGAGCGACAGCGTCAGCTCGGCGTTGGCGTGACGAGGCGACACGGCCGACTCGGCGTCGTGGCCGTCGCGCTCGGTCGCCACGCGGCCCTCGGCGAGCCCGAGCGTGCCACTGGCGATCACCAGCGGTCGGTCGCTGTCGGCAAGCGCATCGCCGAACAGCTCGATCGCGCGCCGATCGGCGTCGCTGGCGCCCTGGAGGTCTCCCGAGAAGGCCAGGTCGTGCTTGAACGCCAGGTGGATCACGCCGTCCGACGCTTCGGCGGCGGCGCGCAGGCTCTCCGCGTCATCGAGCGATCCCCTGTGCACCTCGGCTCCGGCGTCGGCGAGCGCATCGGCCGAGGCATCCGAGCGCGCGAGCCCGACGACCTGGTGGCCGGCGTCGGTCAGCTCCGGAACGAGCGCCGAGCCGATCCAGCCGGAGGCGCCGGTGACGAAAATTCGCATGAGAAAGCTCCATTCGCTCGGCGGCCCGCAGTGTCGCGCACGGGCCGATGTCAGTTACTGTCATTACGATAACACAGGATGGCAGTCACTGTCATCACTTATAGTGAGTCGATGACCAGATGGGCTCCTGACGCGCGCGGGCGACTCGCACAGGCGGCGCTGGATCTGTGCAGCGAGCGCGGCTTCGAGCAGACCACTGTGGCGGAGATCGCCGCGCGCGCGGGCTTGACCGAGCGCACGTTCTTCCGACACTTCGCCGACAAGCGCGAGGTGCTGTTCGCGGGCGCCGACGAGCTTCAGGCGCTGGTCGTCGGCGCCGTGGCCGACGCGGCCGACACCGCGACGCCGATCGAGGCCGCGGCTGCGGGCGTCGAGGTCGCCGGCGTAGCTCTTCAGCAGAGACGGGACTTCGCCGGCAAGCGCCAGGCGGTGATCATGGCCAACGCAGAGCTTCGCGAGCGCGAGCTGATCAAGCTCGCCACGCTCGCCGCGGCCATCGCCGGCGCGCTGCGCGAGCGCGGCGTCGCCGATTCGGTCGCCGAGCTCACCGGCGAGGTCGCCATCAGCGTGTTCAAGCTCGCCTTCGAACGCTGGGTCGGGGATGCCGCCGGCGGGCGAGACCTCGCGCAGCTGATCCGCGAGTCGCTGCGGGAACTACGAGCAGTCACGTCGGGGTGAGCGACCCTGGGCCTGTTGGGCAGCCTCGTGGAAGGCTACTGACGCAAGACCAGACGATCGGCGTCAGCGGACGCGATCTGCCACGTGTGGCTTGACTGGCTGTCGTCGCCCTGCAGCACGAGCTGAGCACCGTCGAGCGACCATTGCCCGCTGCCTCTCACGGGAGCGTCGACCGGACCCGGCGTGCTCTCGATGAACGAAGCGTCTGGCCGGAGCTCAAACCACGTGCGCCCACGCGAGGGGGGTAGCGGGTGACTCGCTGGGCGAAACACCATCTCGTCATCGGTGTCCTCCTCGTGGGCATGCACCCATCGGCCGTGAAGCGATTCCTCGCGGTATTGCGTCACGGCAGGATCTTCTCAGAGGCCGGCCAGCCTTTTCCGTGGGCCGGCCAGCGTCGCGTTCATCCGCGCGACCTGCCCGGTCGAGAACATGACCATCGCGTCGTCGTCGACGTAGTCCATGTAGTTCATGAACATGTCGCCGTCCGGGCCGTTGTTGCAGGTGATGTGCGGGAAGGCCGGTTTGCCGAAATTGGCCTGTTGCGCCGGCGGCGTGTCGGCGACGAAGTCGTTGCCGCTGCAGTCGTTGCGATCGCCCCAGATGTGACGCAGGTTGAAGAAATGTCCAACCTCATGAGTCGCGGTGCGGCCTTTGTCGTATGGAGCTTTTGCCGTGCCCTGCGTGCCGAATGCGGTGTAGAGGATCACCACTCCGTCGCGCGCCGCCGGGCCGCCTGGGAACTGGGCATAGCCGAGCAGCCCTTCGCCGAGGTTGCAGACCCACAGGTTCAGGTAGCTGTCGGTGGGCCATGGATCGACGCCGCCTGTTTTCTTTGACTTGACGCCGTCGTCGGGACGAAACGAGCTGGCCGTTGTCTCTGTGCGCGTGATCCCCGTCGTCTGCTTGCCAGTCGGGTCCTTTGTAGCCAGCGCGAACTGGATGTTGGTATCCGTGAGCAGGCCCTTCCAATCGGCCGGCACCTTCCGCTTGTCCGCGTTCTTCGCACGGTAGTCGCGATTCAGCGCCTTGATCTGACTCTGCACCTGCGCATCTGAGATGTTTTCTTCCTCGGTTCGGTACACGACGTGCACGACCACTGAGATCGTGACCAAGCGCGCCGCAACGCGCATCGCCTGACCGCTCTCGATGCTGGCGCGCACCTGCTGCTCCACCTGCAGACGGCGATCGCGGTATTCGGGCTGGGTCTCGACGAGCAACTCGTGCACCACCATCTGCGCGCACGTACGACGTTTTGGCGTCTTGGCTGGGCTCATCGTCACTCCTCTCGGTTGTTTGGCCTGCGCGATCAGAGCCCGGCGACTATCGCCCAACAGACGATCGCGCTGCACACGCTGCTCCAGCGGCCGTATGCCTTGTAGATGTCTGCGGCCAGCTTGGTCTGTTGTGCGAGCGTCTGCCCTTTCGAGTCGATCTGCGGGTCAGAGATGTTGCGCACGATCGCGTACTGCGGTGCTTTTGCTCCTTGCTGCTTGCAGACCATTCCGAGGACCGCATCGCCCATCTCCGAAAGGCCGCCCTTGCCCTCGAGCTTGTACGTGTTGTCGGTATTGTCGAATCCGAAGAAGTCCGTCGTGAGCACGCCTGCTGGCGCAGTCCCGGCGTCAACGATCTTGGGGGCTCTCGAGTTATCCGGCGGCAGGAACTTGGCATTGGCAGCAAACAGCGACTTCGCTTCGGTGAATCGGCCGGCCGGGGGATCGTGGGGGGAGGCAAACGAGTCGCCGTCAAGCGCTTTGAACTCGCGCTGGCAATCGAACGTCACATAGCGACTGACGAGCACGTCACCGACCTCTAGTCCCGGCCCGATCCCACCTCCGGTGCCGGTTGTGATCACCAAACGCGGGGCACAGTCTTCGATGATTTGCTTCCACACGCGCGCGTTGGGCAGTTTTGGCCCGTCTTGGGACATGTGCGAGTCGGACTTGAACAGCGTGACCGCGCGCTGGCCGATCTTCGTCGTCCAGTATGTGCCGAGCCGTTTCGCCTGAAGCGCTGGGCAGCCTGGCCGCATGTCGGCGGCGATCTCACTGAAGTTCTTGGTGTAGGCCTTCCAGTCGTTTCTGCTGTCGAACCCTGGGCTCAGCACGCGGCTGAGCGCGTGTCCCTCGTCGACAGTCCACGTGACGATCAGGACGTCTGCGCCGGGAAGCGACTCGCCCGTCGGTTTGCCCCCCGCCGTCGGTGCCAGGCCTGCAGGCCAATTGATGTCGACGAAACTCGACAGTCCCGTTGAGGCTCCTCTGACCGTAGCGCCAAGCTTCGCCAGATCTGGCCCCTCGGAGTCGAAGTCGATCAGTTCCCGCACGAGAGCCCGATCATCCTCGGGCCGGCGAACGGCCTCGTCCGCGCGCCTCGCCGACGCGTCGCCCTCATCGATACCCAGGTTGCGACGTGCCCACTCGCTGTCAACGGTCATACAAGCAACCTCCCCGGCGCATTCATTGTTTTTGGAGTGTCGCGACCGTGACGTGAGGCCAACGCAGGCCGTTGAAGTCGAGCTGAACCAGCTGGGTGTACTGCAGCTGGAGCTTGTTGGGCTGGCCGTGCTCGCCCGCAATCGCCTCGATCCAAAAGATCGCGTCGACCTCGACCGCCTTGGCATTGCCGCCGGGGGGAAAGGTTGCTGCTTCGAGGAACGCGGTGTTGGCTGTTCCCCCACCCTTGACAGGCGTGTGCTTTGTCGAGATCGCGAGGATCGTCGTGTTCACGATCTCCTTCCCGGCGATGTCTTTCTGCAGGAAGCTGTTTGGATTCCTGACGAGCTGCTGGGTCAAGCCGGGCGACTCTTGACGGAACGGAGTCGGGGTAGAAAGGTTGAGCTCGGTAAAGGTGGCCTCAGCCGAGCCGAAGTCCGAGTTGGGCGGCGCAGGCGAGCCGACGGGGAACGGGATGATGTTGTTGTCGCCGATCGTCGGACCGCCGGCGATCGTTCTGCCTGTGCCCTGGGCGAGAATCGCGGTGCCGTGCGGAATAGAGCCCATGCGCACGACGGTCGCCGGCTCTGCCGGATTGCTCGTCGGTGGCACGTTCGCCCAGATCCCCGGCTCGATGTGCAGACCCTCCGTCGGATCGTGCTTTTCAGCGATCTGCTGCATGTAGGTAATGCCGAACATGTTGATGTCCGGCATCAACAGCCCGCGGTTGGGGATGTTCCCATTGATCCGAGTGAAGACGAGCTTCTCCGTTGTGAGGTTTAGCTCAAGAAAGCGATCCTGCCCGCGATCGGCGAGCCTGTGCGGCCGCCAGATGGCGTTGAAGCCGTCGCCGATCCACGTGGCTTCTTTCCCGTCGCCAACCAACCGTGCCAACGGCCCGAGAGGGTCTGCGGGCTGAGCCGGCGCTCGCGCTGTGTCGGGGACCTCGACCTGGATGTCGCTCTTGAACCGGAACTCCGGATCGGTACGCGCGGTCTCTGTCACAGCTTCAATCCCTTCGAGCGAGGAAGCTATTCCGACTAGCCGAGCGATCCTATTGAACGGCGAGACGCACGTCAAACCTACGGATGGCCCTCGACAGGCCAAGGAAGTCGATCGCCGCCTGTCCAAGAATTTCTCGAGCGGCGCTTAGGCCGTCGACGCCACCACGGCGCAGACGACGCGCCGCTTGCCGCCGTCCTTGGCGTCCATCAGCGCCGCGTCGGCAGCCTCGACAAGGCTGTCGAGCGTGCTGCCGTGGTAGGGAAAGAGCGCAAAGCCGACCGTCGCCGAGATGGCGCATTCGGAGTAGCCGGCCTGCGCGACGGCGGCCTCGACGGCCGACACGCAGCGCGTGCTCAGCTCGCGGCTGACCGACGTGTCGACGCCGTGCGCCACCAGCGCGAACTCGTCGCCGCCGATGCGCGCGACGAAGTCGCCCGGCCGCGTGACCTCGTCCAGCGCGCCGGCGATCGCCTGCAGCACGGAGTCGCCTGCGGCGTGGCCGAACATGTCGTTGACGCGCTTGAAGTTGTCCAGGTCGATCATCGCGATCGACAGCGGCGAGTCGACGTCGGCGCTCGTCCGCCGCAGCGTGCCGTCGACGGTCTCGGCGAAGGCGCGCCTGTTGGGCAGGCCCGTCAGCGCGTCATGCGAGGCCAGCTCGCGTGCGACCTGTTCTGCCTGCGCGAGCTCGCGCCGGTTGTAGAGCACGATGCCCACGAGCACGCCGGACGTGGCCGCGAGCGCGACGAAGCGCAGAATGAACAGCAGCTGCGCGTCAGACGCCGAGTACAGAAACGGGCTGGCGCACACGGCGATCGCCGCGAGCAGCCGCACGGCGGCGCTGCGTGGCGAGCCGAAGTAGGCGGTCAGCGCGACCGCCAGGAAGACCAGCGGCAGCAACGGGCTGGTGGCGCCGCCGGTGATGTACACGCCCAGCGCGATCGCCGGCATGGCCAAGGCGTTGGTCACTCGATAGGCGACCTCGTCGACGCGCGACCCCCATGCGAGCACGAGCACGCCGGCGATTGCCGCCCACACGCCCAGCGCGACCGCCAGCACCGTGTGCGCGGTGTCGGCGCCCGGCAGCACGATGACGATCAGCGTGATCACCGACGAGCCCAGCCACGCGCCGGCTGCGGCGATCGCACGTGATGGCCGATCGCGCCAGCCCGCTCTCGAACGGCGCTCGTGCCTGCGCTCGGGCGCGCCATCGCCGCGGGCGCTGTCGACCAGCCGCAGGCGCGGCGAGGCGACGGCCGCTGAATCGGTTCGGGCTCGGGCGTTCGAATCCCAGGATCGCCCGGCCGCCGCCGTGACGGCGTGCGCCTCACCGAGCAGCTGCCTGCTCGCCTTGGCGGCGAACATGGCCGCGTCGGCCGAGGCCAGCAGCACCGAGACCGTGGTGCCGTCCTGCGGCCAGCTGGCGTGGCCGACGCTCGCCGACAGCTCAAGGCCCGCCAGCTCGGCGTGCGCCGCCGCCTGCTGCACGGCCTGCGCGCAGCGCTCGGCGAGCGTCGCCAGCTCGGTCGGCGTCCTGTCCTGCACCAGCACCGCGAACTCGTCGCCGCCGATGCGCGCGACGCAGTCGCGGCGGTCGGCCACGGCCGACAGCCCGGCGCCGACGTGGCGCAGCAGCTCGTCAGCGCCGGTGTGCCCGTAGGCGGTGTTGACGTCCTTGAACTCGTCGATGTCGATCACCAGCACGCCGGCGCCTTCGCGCAGCGGCGTGAGCTCGCTGCGTTCGCGCAGCGCGCGCAGGTTGTACAGCCCGGTCAGCGGGTCGGACATCGCCTGCTGGCGCAGCAGCTGCTCGGCGAGCAGCAGCCGGCGCTTGCGGTAGCCGACCACCGCGGCCAGCCCCCACAGCGCCGCCAGCAGCACCGTCAGATGGCCGGGGAACTGCGCCTGCAGCGGCGCCGCGTCATACAGCAGCGGCGAGGCGGCCAGCGCGGTGATCAGCAGCAGGTGGGCGAGCGCCTCGCGCCGGCGAAAGAAGTACGCCGCGTACAGCGCCGGAAAGAAGAACAGCTCGAGAAAACCGCTGCTGGCGCCGCCTGACCACAGGCAGGCGAACCAGATCGTCAGCGAGCCGAGTGCGGTGCCCACGTTCGTCGCCGCGTACAGCATGCGATTCGACAGCGGCCGAAAGGCAAAGAAGGTGAACAGCCCGCAGACCAGCCCGAACACGACCAGCCCGCGCAGCTCGCCGACGTGCAGCCTGCCGCCGCCGGGCAGCAGCGTGCCGATGCCGATCGTGCACGAGCCGGCCACCCACATGGCGATGGGCGTCCAGATGCGCAGATCGTGCTCGTCGCGCGGTTCGACTCCGGACATGGCCAGCATCGCGCGCTCGGAGGCTCTCTCCATGACAGAACATTCGTCCGCCTAAGGTCAACTCGTGACCGCGCAGGCGCGTTCTGGACGCATCGCCCACGCACGCGCGAGCGTCCAGAACGGCGCGTTATCGGCCTGTCAAGCCTGAGCGCTCTAGGAGCGGTGCGAGCTTCTCGGCGAGAGCGTGAACGCGCCCGTGCCGAAGTCCTGGTTGCACGTCATGGCCCGCCTCGTGTCGTGGCAGGACAGGCTGTCCGGAAAGACGATCTGCTGGTTGAGCGGCAGCACGTGCACGGGCCCCCCGACCGTCAGCCTCACGCTTTTGGCTTTGCCGGTCGCCTTCAGCCGGTAGGCGCGGCCGGTGCCGCGGAGCTTGCAGCTGACGGCGTTGGGCGCCGGCGTCCAGATGCAGCGCACATCGCCGCTCGGCGTGGAGAAGCGACAGGGCACCTTGGCGCTGTTGGGACCGCTGCAGATGGCGTGCGTGCGCGCGACCTGCGCGCCCGCAGCGGCCGACGAGGATGCCGCCGGCAACGCCACCAGCGCCAGAAGGGAGAGTGCCACAACGCGCATCGCTTGCGAGCGTATCGGGTAGGTTGGCCGGATGGCTCGCTCGTCCGCCGACAGATACGACGTGAACGGGCGCACAGTGTTCGTCACGGGCGCCGCGCGCGGCATCGGCAAGGCGACTGCCGAGCGCCTGCATGCCAAGGGCGCCAACGTGGCGCTGGTCGGCCTGGAGCCCGAGCGCCTCGAGCAGAACGCCGCCGCGCTGGGCGACCGCGCGATCAGCCTGGAGGTGGACGTGACCGACCTCGCGGCGCTGGAGCGCGCCGTGGCGACGACCGTGCAGCGCTTCGGCGGCATCGACGTGGCGATCGCCAACGCCGGCATCGCCTTCACCGGAGCGCTGGCGACGGCGCCGGTCGAGCAGGTCGAGCGCACGCTGTCGGTCAACCTGCTGGGCGTGTGGCGCACCGACCGCGCGGTGATCGAGCAGATCATGCAGCGGCGCGGCTACCTGCTGAACATCTCCTCGCTGAGCGCAGTCTCGCACGGGCCGATGATGGGCCCGTACACGACCGCCAAGGCCGGCGTGGACGCGCTCTCGGACGCGCTGCGACAGGAGACGATTCCCAGCGGAGCGATGGTCGGCTGCGCGTACTTCGGCTTTCTCGACACCGACCTCGTGCGCGCCGCCTTCGCCGAGCCTTCCGGCGAAGCGCTGAGCGGGCGCCTGCCCGGCTTCATTCGCAACCCGGCGCCGCTGTCCAAGGCGATCGACGCGATCGAGCGCGGCATCGAAAGACGCTCTGCGCGCGTCTGGGCCCCACGCTGGGTGGGGCCCATGCTCGCGCTGCGCGGCATCCTGCAGCCGCTGACAGAACGTCAGGCGGCCGCCGACCCCACGCGACTCAACGAGGCGATGCGCCTCGCCAACGAGGCCAACCGAGCGGGCGGCATGGATCCGCTGCTCGGTGTCTCCGCGAAGGCGCTGGACTAGCGACTAACCCTCATTGCCGGGCTCGCCGTCGGCGAGGATCCGGTAGAGGTCGCGGCGCGCCGCGGTGAGCACCTCACGCGCCTTGCCCAGCTGCTCCTTGCCGCCGGTGTGCATGACCTGCGCGAACGCGTAGGCGACCTCGCGCATCAGCTTGCCGAGCGCGTGCGCCTCGTCTGAGACGTCGCCGCTCATCTGCTCCCACGGTGCGGGCTTGTCCTCGCCGCGCTCCTGCACGGCCGCCCGTCCCTCGTCGGTCAGCGAGAACAGCTTGCGCCCGTCGCCCTGCTCGGTGCGGATCAGGCCCTCGTCCTCGAGCTGTGAAAGCGCCGGATAGACCGATCCTGGGCTGGGGCGCCAGACACCGTCGCTGCGCTCCTGCACCTCCTGCATGATCTGGTAGCCGTTGCGCGGCTCCTCGGCCAGCAGCAGCAGCGCCGCCGTGCGAATGTCGCCGCGACGCGCCTTGCGTCCCCGCCCACGTCCGCGCGGGCCGCCGGGGCCGAACCCGCCGAAGCCGTCCTCCGGACCGCCGCCGAAGCCGCGATGACGGTGACGCCCTCGCTCGCCATGAGCGCAGCGTCCCTCGTCTGTTGGATGAAATCTGTGCATTTACTTCTCCTATCGTGAACTATCAAAGTACAGTCACGATATATCGTTATCTTCAATATTTCAAGTCCCCGTTCGAACGGCAGCTCCAAGCGGCACATCTCTCGAGCGGGTGCGCGGTCCAGGCCCAGCGAGCGGCGGGCTGCTCTCAGTGGCGGAAGTGGCGCACGCCGGTCGCCACCATCGCGATGCCGGCCTGCTCGGCGGCGGCGACGACGTCCTCGTCGCGCACCGAACCGGCCGGCTGCACGATCGCTGTGACGCCGGCGTCGATCGCCAGCTGCGGCCCATCGGCGAAGGGGAAGAAAGCGTCGGAGGCCAGCACCGAGCCGGCCAGCAGATCGGGCTGAAAGGCCTGCGCCTTCTCGATGGCGATGCGCACGGCGTCCACGCGGCTCATCTGACCGGCGCCGATGCCGATCGTCGCGCACTGCAGCCCACCGTCGCGGCCCGCGTTGCTCGCACCGCCAGCCGCGCCCTCGGCGTCGGCAGCTGCGGGCGCGACGGCGGCGATGACGATCGCGTTGGAGCGCACGTGGCGAGAGACCTTCCAGGCGAACAGCAGGCTCTGCCACTGCGCCTCGTCTGGCGCGCGCGCGGTCAACACTTTCATCTGCTCGCGCGTCTCTGAGACCACATCGCGCGTCTGCACGAGCTGGCCGCCGATCACCGGCTTTGCTTCGACCTCGTGCGCCGGCGGCGGCCAATGCCCGAGTTCGAGCAGGCGCACGTTTTTCTTCTCGCCGAGCAGCTCGAGCGCGTCCGGCTCGAAGCCCGGCGCCAGCAGCACCTCGATGAACTGCTTTGAGAGCTGCTGCGCACAGGCCAGATCGATGCGGCGGTTGACCGCGATGACGCCGCCGTAGGCGCTCTGCGGATCGCAGGCGAAGGCGCGTTCGTAGGCGGCCTGCACGTTCGGCGCGATGGCCGCGCCGCAGGGGTTGTTGTGCTTGACGATCGCGCACGCCGGGCCGTCGAAGTCCTCGACCAGCTCGCGCGCCGAGCTGAGATCGAGCAGGTTGTTGAAGGACAGCTCCTTGCCATGCAGCTGGCGCACGCCGTCGAGCAGGTGCGCCGGCGAGCCCACGCGCGCGTAGAAGGCCGCCTGCTGGTGCGGGTTCTCGCCGTAGCGCAGGTCGGAGACCTTCACGTAAGCGTCGTTCCACGTCGGCGGGAAGCCCTCGTAGGCGCGTGGCGCGAACCACGTGGCGATGGCCGCGTCATAACGCGCCGTGCAGGCAAACGCCTTGGCGGCCAAGCGTGTGCGCGTCTGCAACGACAGCTGCCCGTCGCTCTCGCGCAGCTGCTCCAGCAGCTGCTCGTAGTCGGCCGGATCGACCACCACCGCGGCAAAGGCGCTGTTCTTGGCCGCCGCGCGGATTATCGTCGGGCCGCCGATGTCGATGTTCTCGACGATCTCCTCGTCGGAGGCGTCGCCGCGCGCGACGGTCTGCTCGAACGGATACAGGTTCACGCAGACCATGTCGACCTGCTCGATCTGCTGCTGCTCGGCGGCCTTGAGGTGCTCGTCGTTGTCGCGCTTGGCCAGCAGGCCGGCATACAGCCGCGGGTGAAGCGTCTTGACGCGCCCGTCCATGATCTCCGGAAAGCCCGTGAAGTCCTCGATGTCGCGCGAGGCGATGCCCGCCGCCGACAGCTCGCGCGCGGTGCCGCCGGTGGAGACGATCTCCACGCCGAGCTCCTCCAGGCCGCGCGCGAAGTCGACGATGCCGGCCTTGTCGGAGACCGACAGCAGCGCCCGGCGCACGCGCACCTCGCCCGCCGCGGCGCGCTCGACGCCGGTGCCCGCGGGCGTCGATGTGTGGCGCTCGGAAAGCACGCTCAGAGCCTATCCCTCGCCCGCGGCGTCCGCCGAACGGCCGGCGCGCACGTCGGTCGGCCAGTCCGCTGCGGCGCCGGGCGCGCGTGCGGCGAGCGGGTGGCGCGGGTCGGCGGCGTCGATGCGCAGCGCGCCGCGCGCGAACAGGCGCACGGCCTGCGGCAGCAGCGCGTGCTCGAGCGGGCGCAGCGCGCTCAGCACCTGCCGCTCGTCGCGCGCGTCGGGCAGCTCCAGCGACCGCTGCAGGATCACCGGCCCGGTGTCGACGCCGTCGTCGACGAAGTGCACGGTCACGCCGAACACCTGCACGCCGTACGCCAGCGCCTGAGCAACCGCGCCGATGCCCGGGAAGGACGGCAGCAGCGAGGGATGCACGTTGATCACCGCGTTGGGAAAGCGCGCCAGGAACTCAGCTCCGAGCAGCTCCATGTAGCCCGCCAGCACGACCAGCCGCGCTCCGCGCTCGTCCAGCCAGTCGGCCAGCGCGCCGTCGCGCGCGGCGCGGTCGGCGTAGTCGCCGCGCGCGAAGGACTGCGTCGGCACGTCGCGCTCACGAGCCCGTGCCAGCGCCGGCGCGTCGGGCGTGTTCGAAGCGACCGCCACGATCAGCGCCTCGCGTTCGTGCACCGAGTCCAGCAGCGCCTGCAGGTTCGTGCCCGCGCCGGATACGAGCACGGCGATCGGAAGCTGCTCGGCCACGCGCCGCACGATAGCCGCCGCGGGCGCCGTGTTACAGCTGTGAGCAAGCTCACAGAGGGTGCGCGCCGACCGGCGTTGAATTGATCGCGAGGGTTGGAGGCGGTGCATGTCGCCAGCGAAAGGACACTCCAATGCTCATGGCCATTCTCATCACGCTGTTCCTCGTCGCCGCACTTGGCTACGCGCTCGGCAGCGGACGCGGCGAGCAGACGATCCTGCGCCGCCCCTACAGCAACCGCTACAACGACGCCAGCGCTGCGCGGCGCGACCACCTCGGCTAGATTTCAGCCTTCAGCGCTCTCCCGCCGTGGGCCGAGCACGAAGGAGAATGTCCAGGCTCGCCGGCCCGCGCTCAGGCCTTGACGAGCGGGAGGATCTGGTCGTCCTCCAGCGAGTACTTGCCCGTCGCGCGGTCGCTGCCCTCCAGCGGGTAGTCGCCGCTGAAGCAGGCGTCGCAATGCGTTGCGCGCTCGCCGCGCACCGCCTCGTAGACGCCGTCGAGCGACAGGTAGTGCAGCGAGTCGCAGCCGAGCTCGGCGGCGATCTCTGGGGTGCTGCGCCCGTGCGCGATCATCTCCTCGCGCGTGGACATGTCGATGCCGTAGTGGCAGGGGTGCTTGATCGGCGGCGCTGAGATGCGCATGTGCACCTCGGCCGCGCCCGCGTCGCGCAGCATCTGCACGATCTGGCGCGTCGTATTGCCGCGCACGATCGAGTCGTCGACGACAACCAGGCGCTTGCCCGCGATCACCTCGGGCAGCGGGTTGAACTTCAGGCGCAGGCCGTGCTTGCGCAGCTCCTGGCCAGGCTGGATGAACGTGCGCGCGACGTAGCGGTTCTTGACGAAGCCGTCGTCCTGCGGCAGGCCGGCCGCACGCGCGAGCCCGCGCGCGGCGGCGTTGCCGGAGTCGGGCACCGCGATCACCAGGTCGGCCTCGACCGGCGCCTCCTTCCAGAGGATCTCGCCCATGCGCCCGCGCGCCACCTGCAGCACCTGGTCGCTCATGCGCGAGTCCGGGCGCGCGAAGTAGATGTACTCGAACAGGCAGAAGGCGCGCCTGCCGCCGGGCGAGACCATGCGGCTGGACAGGCCGTGCTCGCCGAGCGTGACCATCTCGCCCGGCTGCACGTCGCGCAGCAGCTTGGCGCCGATGATGTCAAACGCGCACGACTCGCTGGCCACGCAGTAGCGAGGGTCAGGATCGGGACCGTCGGCCGCGTGCTCGCCCTCGGCGGTCTCCGGCAGCACGCCGATCGACAGCGGGCGCAGCCCATGCGGATCGCGGAAGGCCACCACGCGGTCCTTGGTCATCACGACCGTCGAGAAGGCGCCGCGCAGGCGCGGCATCACCTCGGCGATCGCGTCCTCGACGGACTCCGCCGGATGCGTGGCGATCAGCGCGGCGATGATCTCCGAATCCGACGTCGAGCTGAACGTCACGCCGGCCTCGAGCATCTCGTTGTGCAGCTCCACGGCGTTGATCAGGTTGCCGTTGTGCGCGAGCGCCAGCTCCCGGCGCGAGCCGTTGGTGCCCTCCGAGCGCTGCACCGGCTGTGAGTTCTCCCAGGCGTTGGAGCCGGTCGTCGAGTAGCGCACGTGGCCGATCGCCAGCTCGCCGGCGAGCGTGCGCAGGTCGTTCTCTGAGAACACCTGGTTGACCAGCCCGAGCTCGCGGCGCGTGATGATGTGCCCGTTGCGGTCGACCGCCGCAATGCCCGCCGACTCCTGGCCGCGATGCTGCAGCGCGTACAGCGCGAAGTACGACAGCCGCGACACCTCGTGACCGGGCGCATACAGTCCGAAAACTCCGCACTCGTCGCGCGGTCCCTCACGCATCACGAGCACACGCTAGCAGGGGTCGGCGGGCGCGTTGACGAGCGTTTTGTGGCGCCGCGAGCGTGCGTGTCGTGTGTGTCGTCGCGAGCGGTGTATAGCGATGGTATTTGCACGCTGGCGCGGTTGCGCTCGCTCCTGGCGCGATCGCGCTCGTTTGGCGCGACGGCGCTCGAACCTGTAAATACGATGGCTACCGATGCACGCATTAGGAGAACAACTCCCCCAGCCTCGCGTGCGCGCGCGCCAGCTCCTCGAGCGAAACCACAACGGTCGTCTCGCACTCGTCGTCGCCATTCGCGCCGGCGCCACCGGCTTCTGAGCCGCCTCCCCCGGCGTGGGAGAGGGCGGCGCCGAAGCTCAGCGAGAGCGCGTCGCCGCCGACCGTGCCGAGCCGCAGCAGCGGCACGCGCTCGGCCAGGCTGTCGAGCGCGTCGCCGGGCGCGCTGACGACGAAGCCGCCCGGCCCCTCGCCGAACAGCGCCTCGCTCGCGCGCGTCGAGAGGTCGCCCAGCTCCACCTGCGCGCCGATGCCGCCGGCCAGGCAGCACTCGGCCAGCGCCACCGCCAGGCCGCCCTCGGCGATGTCGTGCGCGCTTGACAGCTCGCGCGCGCGCACGGCCTCGCGCACGCCGGCCAGCGCTGCATGCACGGCCTCGACCTCGACCGGCGGCAGGCCATCGGGCAGCGCTTCGCCGCGCAGCTTGGCCAGCTCGCTGGCGGGCAGCGACGGCGCGAACGGGCCGACCAGCGCGATCTGATCGCCGGCGCGCGCGAAGCCGAGCCGGCCCGCGGCGGCGGCATCGGGCAGGCGGCCGACCATGCCGATGACCGGCGTCGGGTAGATCGGGCCGGTGGCGCCCTCGTTGTAGAGGGAGACGTTGCCGCCGACGATCGGCGCGTCGAGCGCGCGGCAGGCGTCGCCGAGGCCGCGCACGGCTTCGGTCAGCTGCCAGGCGATGTGCGGCTTCTCGGGGTTGCCGAAGTTGAGGTTGTTGGTCGTGCCCAGCGGCTCGGCGCCGACGCAGGCCAGGTTGGCCGCGCACTCCAGCACCGTCTGCACGGTTCCCGTGTACGGATCGGCGGCCACACGGCGCCCGTTGCAGTCGATGCTCACGGCCAGCGCGCTGCCGTCGGCCAGCGCCAGCACGGCGGCGTCGGCCTGCTCGGGGCGGCGCACGGTGCGCGACTGCACGATCGCGTCGTACTGCTCGAACAGCGGGCGGCGCGAGGCGATGTTGGGCGAGCCAAGCAGTGCCAGCAGTGTCTGCTCCGTCGTCGCGTCGGTACCGAGCGCACGAGGCGGTGGGGTGTAGATCGCATCGGCGGGCTTACTTGGATAGAGGTCGTAAAGAGGACAGTCGTCGACCAGTGCGCGCACGGGCATGTCGCCGACGGGCTCTGCGCCGCGCAGCACGCGCACGCGGCCGTCGCCGGTGACGCTGCCGATCGCCGCGCCGCCGACCTCCCACTTCTCACACAACGCCAGCACCGCGTCGAGCTTGCCTGGCTCGACCACGCACAGCATGCGCTCCTGCGACTCCGAGACCATGATCTCGAAGGGCTCCATGTCGCCCTCGCGCAGCGGCACGCGCGCCACGTCGATCTCGATTCCGACCTCGCCCTTGGAGGCCATCTCGGCGGCCGATGAGGTCAGGCCGGCCGCGCCGAGGTCCTGCAGCGAGACCAGCAGGTCGCGCGCCAGCAGCTCAAGCGAGCACTCCAGCAGCTTCTTCTCCTCGAACGGGTCGCCCACCTGCACCGTCGGGCGCTTGTCCGAGTCGCCGCCCGAGCTCGTGTCGCCGGCGTCCAGCTCCGCCGAGGCCAGCACCGACGCGCCGCCGATGCCGTCGCGGCCCGTCGACGCGCCGAACAGCACCAGCACGTTGCCCTCGCCCGCGGCCGCGCTGCGCACCAGCCGCGCCTGCTCGCCGAGCCCCAGCGCCATCGCGTTGACCAGGCAGTTGTGCTCGTAGGGGCCCTCGAAGTAGACCTCGCCGCCGATCGTCGGCACGCCGATCGAGTTGCCGTAGTGGCCGATGCCCGACACCGCGCCGTCGAGCAGATAGCGCGTGCGCGTCCCTGACTCGCCGCTGGGCTCGCCGAAGCGCAGCGAGTCCAACACGGCGATCGGCCGCGCGCCGATCGCGAAGATGTCGCGCAGGATGCCGCCGACGCCCGTGGCCGCGCCCTGAAACGGCTCGACCGCGCTGGGGTGGTTGTGCGACTCGACCTTGAACGCGCACGCCAGGCCGTTGCCGACGTCCACCGCGCCCGCGTTCTCGCCGGGCCCCATGACCACGTGGCGGCCCTCCGTCGGCAGCGTGCGCAGCAGCTTCTTGGAATGCTTGTAGGCGCAGTGCTCGCTCCACAGCAGCGAGTACATCGCCAGCTCCAGCACGTTAGGCGGCCCGCCCTGCTTCTCGCACACCAGCTCGTACTCCTGCTCGGTCAGCCCCAGCGCGAGCGCGTCCTGCAGCGTAGGCGCTGTCGACGCGGCGGCCGTCACGCCGGCGCGCCGTCGAGCGCCAGGCGCATCGACTCGAAGATCTTCAGCCCGTCGGTCGAGCCGCCCATCAGCGCGTCCACGGCGTGCTCGGGGTGCGGCATCAGGCCGAACACGTTGCCGGCCTCGTTGCACACGCCCGCGACGTCCTGCAGCGAGCCGTTGAAGTTCTGCCCGTGCGCGTAGCGCAGCACGATCTGCCTGCGCTCGGCCATCGCCGCCAGCGTCCGCTCGTCGGCGTGGTAGCGGCCCCAAGCGTGCTTGGCCGGAATGCTCAGGCGCTGGCCCTGCTCGCACGCGCGCGTGAACGGCGTCTCGGCGTTGACCACCTCCAGCTGCAGCTGGCGGAAGGTGAAGCGGCGGTTGGCGTTGACAAGCAGCGCGCCCGGCAGCAGGCGCGCCTCGCAGAGCACCTGAAAGCCGTTGCAGATGCCCAGCACCGGCCCGCCGTCGCGCGCGAACTCGATCACCGACTCCATCGCCGGCGCGAAGCGCGCGATCGCGCCGGCGCGCAGGTAGTCGCCGTAGGAGAAGCCGCCGGGAACCACGATCGCGTCGGCGCCGCCCAGATCGCGGTCGCCGTGCCAGATCAGCTCCGCCTCGCCCACGCGCCGCGCGGCGGCCAGCGCGTCGACCTCGTCGCAGCTGCCGGGAAACTGAAGTACGCCGAACCGCACCGCTAAGTCAGCCGCTGCCGTCGAGCAGCTGCACCTCGTAGTCCTCGACCAGCGGGTTGGCCAGCAGCTTGTCGCACATCGGCGCAAGCTGCTCGGCGTCGTCGATGTCCAGCTCCACCAGCCGGCCGACGTGCACGTTGGCCACGCCGCTGAAGCCCAGCGCCGGCAGCGCGCGCTGCACTGCCTCGCCCTGCGGATCGAGAATGCCCTGCTTGGGGCGAATCAGCACGCGCGCCCGCACGCCGCTCACGCCGCGCCGGTGCGCGCCAGCCACGCGTCGAACGGCTCGCCGGCGATCAGCTCGTAGGCCTCCACGTAGCGCGAACGCGTGCCCGCAACGACGTCGTCGGGAATCGCCGGCGCCGGCGGCTTCTTGTCCCAGCCGCTGGACGACGCCCAGTCGCGCACGAACTGCTTGTCGAAGCTCGGCTGCCCGTGGCCGGTCTCGAAGCCGTCGGCCGGCCAGTAGCGCGAGGAGTCCGGCGTGAGCACCTCGTCGCCGAGCACCAGCTCGCCCTGATCGTCCAGGCCGAACTCGAACTTCGTGTCGGCGAGAATCACGCCGCGCTCGCGCGCGTGCTCGGCGGCGAACGAGTACAGCTCGATCGACACGTCGCGCACGCGCTCCATCAGCGCACGGTCGCCGACCAGCGTGGCCGCCTGGTCGAAGTCGATCGCCTCGTCGTGGCCGATGTCGGCCTTGGTGCTCGGCGTGAAGATCGGCTGCGGCAGCTGCTCAGACTCGCTCAGGCCGGCCGGCAGCGGAATGCCCGAGACCGCTCCGGTCGCCTGGTAGTCCTTCCAGCCCGAGCCGGTGATGTAGCCGCGCACGACGCACTCCACCGGCAGCATCAGCAGCCGGCGCACGACCAGCGCGCGCCCGAGCGCCTCCTCGGGAACGCCGTCGGTCGCCGAGATCAGGTGGTTGGCGACGATCTGCTGGGTCTTCGAGAACCAGAACACCGACAGGCCCGTGAGCACCTTGCCCTTGTCGGGAATCGGCGTCGGATGGACCGCGTCGTAGGTCGAGATGCGGTCGCTGGCGACCATCAGCAGCGGCGGCGAGTCGGCGACCTCGAGGTCCGCCAGGTCGTACATCTCGCGCACCTTGCCGCTGGCGATTAGGGGCAGGTCGGCGAGCGTGGTCACTTGTTTCGATGCTACCAACGCGCTCAGTCGATCTCGTCGATGCGCGCGAGCTGCGCGTCCAGGCGCCCGACGATCTCCTTGGCGTAGCGCACGTAATGGTCGTAGGCGAAGATCTCGTCGAGGTCGAGGTCCAGCGGGCTGACCCGCTCGTCGGCGGCGAGCAGATCGCGCAGCGCGATGCCCTCGTCCCAGGCGCGCTGCGCTAGCTCCTGCACGACGCGGTAGGCGTCGTCGCGCGCCATGCCCTGAGCGATGAGCGCCAGCAGCACGCGCTGGCTGAACAGCGCGCCGTGCGTCAGCTCGAGGTTCTCGCGCATGCGCTGCGCGTCGACGGTCATGCCTTGCACCAGCGCGATGGCGCGGTGCTGCAGGTAGTCGAGCAGAATCGTCGAGTCGGGCAGGATCACGCGCTCGACCGAGGAGTGGCTGATGTCGCGCTCGTGCCACAGCGCCACGTTCTCCAGAGCCGCCTGCGCGTTGGCGCGCAGCACGCGCGCCAGGCCGGAGATCTGCTCGGCCTTGATCGGGTTGCGCTTGTGCGGCATCGCCGACGAGCCCTTCTGGCCTTCGCGAAACGGCTCCTGCAGCTCGCGCACCTCGGTGCGCTGCAGGTGGCGCACCTCCGTGGCCAGGCGCTCCAGGCCGGCGCCGGCCAGCGCGATCGCCGACAGCAGCTCGGCGTGGCGATCGCGCGCGACAACCTGCGTGGACACGTCCTCGCGCTGCAGGCCAAGGCGTGCGAGCACGCGCGCCTCGAACTGCGGGCTGGTCGCCGCGTACGTGCCCACGGCACCGGAGATCGCGCCGACGGCGACCTGCTCGAAGGCGCGCTGCAGCCGCTGCGTGTTGCGATGCGCCTCGAACGCGAAGCCGGCGAGCTTGACGCCGAACGTCGTCGGCTCGGCGTGCACGCCGTGCGTGCGTCCGACCGTCAGCGTGTCGACGTGCTCGCGCGCACGCGCGTGAAGCGCCGCGACGAGCGCGTAAGCGCCCGGCAGGATCACCTCGCCGACCGCGCGCAGCTGCAGCGCCAGCGCCGTGTCGAGCACGTCAGAGGAGGTCAGGCCGAAGTGAATCCAGCGTCCGGCCTGGCCGGCCGAAGCGCCGAGCACGTCGACGAACGCGGCCACGTCGTGATCGGTCACGCGCTCGCGCTCGTTGACTTCGTCGACCGAGAAGGAGGCGCCGCGAATCGCCTCCAGGTCCGAGCTGCTCGGCCCCTCGCCGGGCGCACCGGCGCCGGAGGCGCTGGCCAGCAGCTCGGGCATCTCCTCACACGCGGCAACCTCCACGCGGCGCCAGCTCTCCATGCGCGCCTGGTCGGTCCACAGGCGGCCAAGCTCGTCGCGCGTGTAGCGGGCGATCATCGCCTGTCGGCCTGACTGCTCGGGAGCGTTTCGCCCTCGCGCATGGCGTCGGGTGTCACGCGCCGAGGATCTGCGCGGCGAGAACCGCCGCGTTGCGCGCGTTGTTCAGACCGACGCAGGCGACCGGCACGCCGGGCGGCATCTGCACGATCGAGAGAATCGCGTCCAGCCCGCCGGCGGCCGACAGGCGGCCCGACAGCGGCACGCCGATGACCGGCAGGTCGGTGTGCGCGGCCACGGCGCCCGGCAGCGCCGCGGAGATGCCGGCGCCGGCGATGATCACGCGCAGGCCGCGCATGTGCGCGTTCTTGGCGTACTCCGCCACGGCGTCCGGTTCGCGGTGGGCGGACATCACGCGCACCTCGTGCAGGATGCCGCGCTCTTCGAGCTCCTTGGCAGCCTTCTCCATCGCCTCCATGTCGCTCTTGGACCCCATCACAATGCCCACGCGAGGTGCGTCGACGTCGATGTCGTCCAGCTGCGCCTGCACTTCGGCCTCCTGCATCGGCTCCGGCGCCAGCGACAGGCCCGGCGCACCTGCGCCCTCGCCCTCGGCGCACCCGCCCTCGCCGCGCGGCTGCGGCTGCGGCTGCTCCTGCGGTTTCTCGCGCTCGCTCATCTGGCTGGCAGCATACGCCGCCGCGCGGGCGAAGCCGGCTCGCCGTGGGCTACGCGGCGGGGCCTCGGGTCTCGGCGCGTGCTCGGCGTCACAGCGATGCGATGAACTCCTCGATGCCGATCGCCGCGAGCGTCTCGTAGCGTCCGGTGCCGCGCGAGCCGAGCTCCAGCGAGACGCGCGCCATGGTCGCCTCGTCGGGCGCCTCGACGACGGAGATGAAGTCGACGTGCCCGAGCGTCGCCCACTGCGCCTTGACCGTCGCGCCAAGCTGCTCGACCTCTTTGTTGACCTCGGTGATGCGCTGCGGGTTGTTCTTGACGGTCTGCACGCCCTCGGGCGTGAGCGTCGAGAGCATGATGTAGGTGGGCATGTGGACTCCTCCGGTTGTCGTCTGGCTAGCGGCCGCGTGCGGCGTTCGCTTCCTTCTACCCGATTTGGCGCGCGTGGCGCGCACGCAGGATCGGCGGCGGCCAGAGTGTCCTGTCCAACGCACGGCTCAGAGCCGGAGAAGAAGCTTCTCTTCCCCGGCTCTGTCACGTGAGACGGCCGCTGGCCCGACTTCGCTCGCCTCTAATCCGCGCGAAAACGCATCAGGGCGCGGTTGCCGCCCACGTTCCCAGATCGAAGAAGCTGCCCGCGGCGGTCGCCGGCACGAATACGGTGTCTCCCCACTTGTTCGTGGTGTTGGTTTTAAGGCCGGCTGTGTTGCTTGTGACTGAAGCGTAGGCGCAGAGGTTGCCGGGGGCAGCTTCGGGAGCGGCTGCGGTCCCCGGACATTCCGGCGTCGCGCCTCCGGCTTTGATGTAGTGGAAGGTTGGGGCAGATGCGAACGTGAATCCGAACGAGATGTCGCCCTCGACGACGTCGCCGGCAGTCGCCGCGGTTCCTCCGATGTTGAAGTTGCCGCGAAGCGTTATCCCTTGCGGAAGCGTCCCAGGGAACGGCCCAGCAATGCCTTCTTTTCCGGTCGACCCGTCTTTGCCGTTGGCACCATTCGTTCCGTTTTTTCCATTTGCTCCGTTCGCGCCGTTCCTCCCGGCGGGACCGCTCGTGTTCCAGGACACCCTGCGCTCGACGCCCCGCCTGCATTTCGCGCGCGCGCTCACCAGGCGCATCGCGCCGCCTTCCTTCTTGACGCAGGCGTACAGCGTCGCCGCGTCGGCCTGGGGAACTACGGCGAAGGCAGCCGTCAACAGCGCGCCGGCGGTGGCCAGCAGGATGACTGCGCGTCGTGTGCTTGGTCGTGACATGGTCGATCCTCCAGTGTCCATGGGCGGGTCGGCCGCGTATCGGCGAAAGGCCGCGCTCGCCGGCGCCCTTCTGGCGTCGGCGCGTCACCCCCCGGTTTCAGGCTTCGGCACGCATCCTCGCACAGTGGCGACCGATCAACCGATATTTGTCAGCCGTGGCTAGGCGCTCGCGCCGGTCCGCTGAGCTGCCGTCTGCGTCCCGAGCGCCAGCTCGCCATCGACCGCATCGACGACCGCCTCGTCGCCCTCGCGCAGCTCGCCTTTGAGCAGCGCCAGCGCGAGGCGGTCGGTGAGCTGCTTCTGGATCACGCGGCGCAGCGGGCGCGCGCCGTAGGTGGGGTCATAGCCCATGTCGCCAAGCACCTGCTTGGCGTCGTCGGTGAGCGTGACGTGCACGCCGCGCTCGGCGACGCGCGCGACGACGAGGTTGACCTGCAGCTCGACGATCTCTGAGATCTGCTCGCGCGACAGCGCCATGAAGCGCACGATGTCGTCGAGGCGGTTGATGAACTCCGGCTTGAAGTAGTCGAGCAGTTCCGAGCGCAGGCGCGCGTCGGCGCTGGCGGCCGCATGCGGATCGGCGTCGACATCTGCGCCGGCCTCGTCCACACCGCCTTTGACGGGAATGTTGGAGGTCATGATCAGCACGGTGTTCTTGAAGTCGACGGTGCGGCCCTGACCGTCGGTCAGGCGGCCGTCGTCCATGACCTGCAGCAGCGTGTTGAACACGTCGGCGTGCGCCTTCTCGATCTCGTCGAGCAGCACCACGGAGTAGGGGCGCCGGCGCACAGCCTCAGTCAGCTGGCCGCCCTCCTCGTAGCCAACGTAGCCGGGCGGCGCGCCGACCAGGCGCGAGACGGAGTGTTTCTCCATGTACTCGCTCATGTCGATGCGGATCATGGCCTCCTGGGAGTCGAACATGAACTCGGCCAGCGCGCGCGCCAGCTCGGTCTTGCCGACGCCGGTGGGGCCGAGAAAGAGGAACGAGCCGATCGGGCGGTCGGGGTCCTGCAGGCCGGCGCGCGAGCGTCGCAGCGCGCTGGCGACGGCGTCGATCGCGGCGTTCTGGCCGACGACGCGTTCGTGCAGGCGCTGCTCCATGTGCACGAGCTTCTCCGTTTCGCCCTCCAGCAGACGGCTGACGGGAATGCCGGTCCAGCGCGCGACCACCTCGGCGATGTCGTCGGCGTCGACCTCCTCTTTGAGGAACACCGGCGCCTCGCCGTCGCGCTCGCGCTCTGCCGATTCGTACTCGGCGACCGCGCGTTCGAGCTCGGGGATCTCG
Source organism: Solirubrobacteraceae bacterium (assembly GCA_036264175.1). Taxonomy (GTDB): domain Bacteria; phylum Actinomycetota; class Thermoleophilia; order Solirubrobacterales; family Solirubrobacteraceae; genus Palsa-744. The sequence continues at coordinate 1,194 of DATARK010000084.1, read as the reverse complement.
CCGTAGCGCAGCTCGGCGGCGCGCTGCAGGTCGGACTCGCGTTCGGCTCGCTCCATCTCGATGCGCGCCGCGTCGAGCTTCTCGCGCGTCTCTGAGATGCCGGCGATGGCCTGCTTCTCGGCCTCCCACTGCGCGGTCATCTCCTGCTCGCGCGTTTCCAGCTCTGCGACCTCGGCCTCGATCGCCTCGCGGCGTGCCTTGGCGGCGTCGTCCTTCTCCTTGCGCAGCGACTCCAGCTCGATCTTCAGCTGCATGGTGCGGCGTTTGACCTCGTCGATCTCGGTCGGCAGCGAGTCGATCTCGATGCGGATCTTCGAAGCGGCCTCGTCGACCAGGTCGATGGCCTTGTCGGGCAGGAAGCGGTCGGCGATGTAGCGGTTGGACAGCGTGGCGGCGGCGATCAGCGCGCTGTCCTGGATGGACACGCCGTGGTGCAGCTCGTAGCGCTCCTTGAGGCCGCGCAGGATGGCGATGGTGTCCTGCACGGTCGGCTCGCCGACGGTGACCGGCTGAAAGCGGCGCTCCAGCGCGGCGTCCTTCTCGATGTACTTGGTGTACTCGTCCAGCGTGGTCGCGCCGACGGCGCGCAGCTCGCCGCGCGCGAGCTGCGGCTTGAGCAGGTTGGAGGCGTCGACGGAGCCCTGGGCGGCGCCGGCGCCGACGATCGTGTGCAGCTCGTCGAGGAACAGAATGATCGTGCCCTGAGCCTCGGAGACTTCTTTGAGCACGCCCTTGAGGCGTTCCTCGAACTCGCCGCGGTAGGCCGCGCCGGCGATCAGCGCGCCGACGTCAAGCGCGACGACGCGGCGGTCGCGCAGCGACTCGGGCACGTCCTTGGAGACGATGCGCTGGGCCAGTCCCTCGACGATCGCCGTCTTGCCGACGCCGGGCTCGCCGATCAGCACGGGGTTGTTCTTGGTGCGCCGCGAGAGCACCTGGATGACGCGGCGGATCTCCTCGTCGCGGCCGATCACCGGGTCGAGCTTGCCGGCCTCGGCGATCTCGGTGAGATCGCGGCCGAAGCGCTCCAGCGGGCTCTGCTCCTCCTCGGGGGCCTGCGCGGCGGGGTTGGTCGGGTTAGCTGCCATCGGGCCTCCTCTCGGCCGCTGGTGGGAATGGCGATCGGGCGTCGGCGGCGCGCACGATCGCGCCGCCGCGGTAGGGCACGGCGAGCTCGGTGAGGTCGCGCCCGAA